>NZ_JAPNXM010000011.1:0-67290 GCF_049472675.1 Deferribacter thermophilus | reverse complement strand
ATATCAAGTAAATGGAATGGTAGGGTAAGAGATTGGTCAAAAATATATCCGCAATTATATATTTACTTTCAGGAAAGAATTGACAGGTTTACAAATGGTTAATATTGTAGATAACAAAATGAGGATTTACACAAATAATGTTACAGGGTCGTTGTATATTTTCAATTCTTAATAAGTGCATGAATACTTATTTTGATATATAAAACTTTCAAAAATTATTTTATAAGAGAGATTATTTTATCTAACGGTAATGGTTTGGAAAAATAATACCCTTGCACATAATCACAACCCAATGATTTTAGTATCTCAAACTGCTCTTTTGTTTCAACACCTTCTGCAATCGTTTTTAAACCTAAATTTTGAGCAAGTTGAATAATTGTTTTTACTATCGCTTTTGTCCTAAAGCAGCTTTCCAGCTTCTGAGTAAAAGACATATCAATTTTAATAATATCTGCAGGTATTCTTTCCATATAACTTAAAGAAGAATAACCTGTGCCAAAATCATCAATTTCTATCTTAAAACCACTATCTTTTACTTTGTTTAAAATATTTATTATTTTTTCATTATCCTCAGCAAAAACTCGCTCTGTAATTTCAATATTTATATTATTTCTCATATGTTCAGGTATAATTTTAATGTATTTTTCTATTAAATTGTTTTTAAAAGAATTTACACTCACATTTATCGAAATTTCATAATTCCTAGCAGAAAAATTTATCTTATTTAAATAATCAATGATCATTTGAAATAAATGAGTTTCAAATTTTTCCAATAGACTTGAATTTTCAACAAGGTCAATAAACACATTAGGATAGATAACCCCTTTTTCTGGATGATTAATCCTAATCAACGCTTCAAAACCTGTTATATCTAAATCGTTAACATTATATATCGGCTGTAAATGGAATATAAACCATCTGTTTTTTAATGCATCTAAAATAAGCTGTAATGTATCATAATGTTGAGATATTCTTTTATTTATCTCTTCATTGTAAACTCTAAAAGTGTTAGCACCTTCCTTTTTTGCGAGATTTGCAGAAAGCTCAGCCTTACTTAAAGCATCTTCTACGTCTAAATCATTTAGAATTTTTACTCCAACATTTATATCAATCTTGATCTTTAAATCATCCCCTATTTTTATAGGTTTTGAATTTGTCTCAAATAACTTATCCAAAATGTGAGTTAATTCTTCTTCTTTATTAATCATTAGAAAAATCGCAAATTCGTCACTGCTCACCCTTGCCACTATGTCTGTGTTATAAAATGTGTTTTTTAAAATCTCACCATATTTTCTCAATAACTCATCACAGGTTTTAAACCCATAAACCTCATTTAAATAAGAAAAGGAATGAATATCAATTAGTAATACTACTTTTATACCTTTTAACATCCCATATTTTTCTAAAGCTTTAGTTGACTCTAAAACAAAACCTTTTCTGTTATATAAATTTGTTAGCGTATCAAAATACTTAAATCTTTTAATCTCTTCTTCTAAAGTAACTTCTCTTGTAATATCCTTTGCAATTGATACAAACTTTGTCACTTTGCCATCTATTTTTACAGGAACAATTGTATGATCCAGCTGAAAAAACTCACCATTTTTCTTCTTGTTAATTACGACCCCGTTAAACACTTCTCCATTCAATATTGTGTCCCATAACCTTTTATAAAATTCACTATCATATAAACCAGATTTAAAAATTGCTGGAGTTTTGCCAATTATTTCATCTTTGCTATAACCAGAAATATTTTCTAATGCTTTATTTATATATTCAATTTTACCATTTTTATCTGTAATCATAACCCAATCATGAGAATTTTCTATAGCACTATAAAGATATTCTTTAAATTCCAACTCATCAAGTTTAACTAAAAAATCTGAAATATCTTCCTGTAAATTCTTTAATGCTTCAACAACCTTTTCATTAAAATAATAGGGCTCACCAGCATAAATATTTACCACATATTTATATTCATCTTCGTATTTAATAGGGATAGCACAAGAAGAAAAAAATCTCCTTTTTAGCATCTCATCTCGCCATAAATGTACAGCAGGGTTTTCTTTTGTGTTTGGGTTTACTGAGATGTTCCCTCGTTTTATAGAACTTATAGTTGGCCCTTTTGAAGTTTCTGGATCATTTATCTTTAGTTTTAATACCTTTATATAACCTTCGTTATAGCCACTATAAAAAATAGGATAAACGCCATCTTTTTTTACTTCCCCTATCCAGGCAAATCTGATATCAGGTAAAGATACTAAATAATCACAAATCCCTTTAAATAAATCTTTTTTATATTTTATTTTGCTAAAAATTTTATTCAAACCCAACTGAATCCTGTTCACATCGCTTAAATATTTTTCTTCAGTGACATCAAAAAATATCATACACCCAGCTTTATCCCCTCGAAAATCAGTTGTTGAATCGTATAAATTTAAATATTTATAAAAACCATCTTTAGCTAAAAGAGGAATATGAGAAAAATGTTGCTCTATATATTTTCCTCTTTGTCTTAAAATACTTAGATATTTTATAGACTCTTTTGCATAATCATGAAATAATGAAGAAAGATTTTTTTCTTTTACTTCTTCAAATGAGTAACCTGTAATATATTCAAACCCTTTATCAACAAACTTTATTTTATCATCTTGATATATAATTAATCCAATGTATTTGTTATTAATTAAACCATTAACAATACCTCCCAATTCACTCTCAGCAGATATTAAAAACTCCACAGTCTCTATTTCAGACTCATCTCTTTTTAATAAACTTGAATACAATATTAAATTTGTTTCATGTGGTAGTTCATATATGAAGTATGTTAAATTGCCAGATAACATTTTTTTATAATTGTCTATTATCTCCTTATTATTGTTGATGAAATCAATATCAGGTTTATCGTCAAAGTTACAAAAAATATGTTTTATCTCGATAGAAAATTCTTCATCACTATTAAAAGAAATCTTTTTTAGAAGATTGCAAAACATTAACTTTTTAAACATATCTAAGTATACTATAAAAAGACAAAATTAGTCAAATTTAAAATATATTTTGTAAATCATTTTTCTTTTACTTACGCTAACATTATGACTTTTAGAAAATAAAATAACTATATTAATAAAAAGGAGAGGGGCTCCCCTCTCCCTTATTAAAATTCCTTGGGGATTTTTAAAACAATAGCTATTCTAACCCTATAGATTGCTTCGCTACCGCTCGCAAAGACGTCATTTTGGGGTCATTGCGAAGCGACAAAAGTTGAAGAAGCAATCTCATAACTATTATACTTATCAATTGATTAGTCTATTGACAACCTCCTTATTTCATAAGCTTTTTATACCAGCGTGGATGTTTCTCTTTTAAATGTTCTAAATCAGCTTCACCTGTGCGAAAAATAGCTTTCAAACCACACCTATTTAATGGATGAGTCCCAATATAGATATGTATAATTAAGAAGAAAATTATAAACACAAAGAAAATTGCGTGAACCCCTCTTGCCCATTGCCACATACTCTCACTATAACTGTCTCTAAATGCAAGTATCCATCCAGAAATTGTCATCATAATCATCGCAACGATAATAAACCATGCAAAAAGCTTTTGTCCCATATTGTATTTCCCAATCTCTGGATGCTCAAATTTTATATACGTCTTATAAAGATCCCCTATTCCATTAAAAATGGCTTTTATCCCCCACTTTTCAGGCCAGATATGCCAAGACTTTATATCTTTTAACATCACAATTACAAAAGGAATAGTTGTTAATATGAAAAATAGAGCTGTTACCCTATGAAAAATCCTCGCTACCTGAATACCTACACTCAAAATCTCGGCACTTGTATTTATGTTGCCTAAAAAGCTTACTGGAATACCAAAAATATATGCAAGAAATTTAAATTTATCAGATAGTATAGGTAGTCCAGTTATGATAAAAAAGAACATAAAATGTATAATATGTTTGTGATACCAAATTACTATTTGGTTAAAAACTTCTATTTTTTCAACTTTTTTTAACATTTTACTCCTCCTCTTTAGATGATTGTTTTACAACTTTTTTTCTCTTAGAAAGCCAATAGATAAAATGACCTGCAGTAGCAACAATTGCAGCACCAATCAATACTGGAGCACTCTTTTTAGCAAAATTCCTTAAGGCAACTCCACTTCTGTATGGATTTTCAGGAAGTTTATATGCTTCTAACTCTTTTTTAGGAATAATAGTAACCCAACCTAAACTACCTACATAATCATTTACTTTTTCCAAACCATAAGCTACAAATGGTTCGTTATAAATAGATTCATACCTTTCTAACCTTTTCAAAACCTCTGCTCTTACTTCATCGAATGCACCAGAAAACATAGCACCTGTAGGGCATCCTTCAACACAAGCCTGTTTTAAGCCATTTTCTATTCTGTCATAACAAAAGATACACTTAAAAGTTTTATTACTTTTCTCATCATACTTAGGAACATTATAAGGACACGCATCCATGCACGATCTACAACCAACGCAAGTTTCTTCATTAATTACTACTGCACCACTTTTTCTTTTTTCTATGGCGTTAGAAGGGCATATTTGCATACATGGTGCGTTTTCACAGTGATTACAATGATTAAATTTCGTAGCTTTTTTAATATCCGGATATTTGCCATATTCATATATCTCAGGAGTCAGGTAATAATAATTTTTATTTGTTTCATTAACAGCAAGTTCATATCTTTTATTTTTATCTCTAAACTGCCTAGCTCTATTTTCCACTGCACAATTCACCATACAAGCATAACATCTGATACAGGAAATTGAGTCATAACATATTAAATTTCTTTTCATTTTGGCCTCCTAATTTTAACAATAAAATCTTGAGCAAGTTGACCACCATCAAGTGGTGCAAAGTTAAAATTCCCTATATGATTTGGATTGAACCCATATTTCGGAGCATAAGTAAGAAAATTATTATATTTCTTATAATAACCAGCTCCCACTCCATAATATGAAAACATAGCATCAGGATGGACATGCTCAACCAGTTTTACTTTTGCCAAAGTTGCCAAATGTGGTCTTTCTATATTGAAAATTTCTACCATATCGCCGTCTTTCAGTCCCAACTTTTCACCCTTTTCTTTATTTATATACACAGCATCCCAATCCACCATTTCTCCAATAACCTTCAAGATAGGGTTGTTTCTTGTTTGTGCACCCGTAAAGGAGCTCAAAGGGTTAAAACCTGTAACTGGTACAAATTCATCGCTACCTAGATTATTCTTAAATGTTCTCCAGTAAGGATCTACATATTTAAATTTTGGATCAAGTAATAGCGAAAGTTTTTCATTCTTTGGTTTCATTTCCAAATATTTTTTTTGTAAAAACGTGCTGTAAAGCTCGATTTTTTTAGATTTTGTTTTTGCTTTTACACCATATTTTATATGTCCAGTCCAAACCCCTTTTTCAAACAGTGAAGATATTGAAAACTCACTCTTCTCTTTTTCGTCCAATCCTTTCAAGTGAGAAAGCTGCTTTTCCCATATTGATTTAATACCTTTTTCTTCAAATTCTTTAAAATATTTATCATAAGTTTCTTCATCAAAGACCCTTTTAGCAAGCTCTAATACAATCCAATAACCATCCTTTGCTTCAAAAAGCGGGTCAACTGCTTTTTTGTGAACTGCAACAACTGGATAAGGTGTTTTAAACTTAGTTCTTATTGCTTCATCTCTTTCCAAAAACATCGCATCAGGAATAATTATATCAGCATAAAGAGCAGTTTCATTAAAAAATGGTGTCACAGCTACAATCATTTCAAGCTTCTCTAATGCTTTTATTATTTCTTCACCACCTGTAGAACCACCAATTATATTTTGTCCCCAAAATACTGCCATTTTACATTTATAAGGTTTTTCATCCAAAAGCGACTTTATAAATATCCTTCTATAATCCGAAGTATTTATTAGTGAAAACTCATCAATATCTCTATAGTAGATACTTATAGATTTTGTTTTAGGTTTTGGAGTTTTTAAATATGATGCAGTTTCAACTTTTCTTTGAATAATCATACCACCCTTTGCACCAATGTTTCCTAAAAGAACATTGAGCATCAAAATTACTTTTTTTTCTTCCATAGAGTTTAAATATCTTACTGACCTGTAACCTCTTTCTATAAATACTTGAGGAGAATTTTTAACCAAATTTTCAGCAACTTGTCTAATTTTAGCAGCAGGGATTGAAGTAATTTTTTCTGCCCATTCTGGCGTATATTGTACTGATGATTCTTTTAAAACTGTTAGTGCTGTTTTAACTTTTTGACCATTATACTCAAACGATCCCAATAAAGCAGGTTTTTGAGCAAGATGTGATAATTTAAACGATTTATCAGCTTCATCGAAAACTAAATAATCAAAGTGTTTGTCATCAGTATGTTCTGTATATACAGGTTTACCTTCACTATCAACTAACATTGCAGCATTTGTATACTTCATTAAAAATTCTTTGTTGTAACTATCATTAGTTAAAATGAGATGAGATAAAGCCAAAAGGAAGGCTAGATCTGTTCCTGGTCTTATAGGTAACCAATCAGTTAAACTTTCACCAGCTTCAGAAGGTTTTCTTGGATCAACAACAGTAACTTTCAAACCATTTCTTTTCCCTCTACCAAACATTACACCCCAAGGAAATGTTACAAGCCCTCCACCAGGGTTTCTATTTATAAGTAAACCATATTTTGCATTTTCATAATCTGGAGTCAAAGCTCCAGTACCTCCTCCAGGTACTCCGTGATCTTCCTTACCACCAAAAATAGCTCCAAAACTCACTATAAGCGAATTACCAAAACAGGTGTCACCATAACCAACAATATTTGGCGTCCCATAAATTTTAAAAAATTGCTTATCCATTTCTGGTGCACTATTAAACCTTGGGAGAAATGCAACAAGATGTTCTTCATTATTCCTTTTTAATTCCTTTAGTTTAGAAGCAATCATATTAAGCGCTTCATCCCAAGTAGCTCTTCTAAATTTCCCTTCACCTCTTTTACCAACACGAATTAGCGGATATTTTACTCTATCAGGATTATATAAGGCACCCATTGCAGACCTACCACGTGCACAAATACCTGAATGTGGAGTGTGCTTATTTGACTCAATTCTTATAACCCTCCCATCAAGAACAACAGCCAACATAGGACAAAATTGAGCACACATTCTGCACAAAACGGGTACTTTCTTTTCCACTCCAAAATCAACAGGAGAAACGCTCGCATAAGACTTTTGGATAGAAAGTAAGTTTGACGATATTGCCGATGCAACACCTAATTTCAAAAAATTCCTTCTGCTAATACAAGGCATAATCAACCTCCAAAATCAAAAATTTTTGTTTAAAAATTCCTACAAATTAAATATATTTTTATTTAGTTAAAATAATCAAGAATTATTTAATATATTATTAACATATAATATTTTTACTGTATGATATAGCATTAAACTATACTTATTAAACAGGATTTCAAAGGAATAATTAAGGAAAAATTAATTTTTAAAAACATTTCTTTTTCATGTTTCAAAACAGCGTTATATCCAATAAAACCCTTTATTATCAATTATTTATATATTACAATATTCAAATACTACAATATTATAATCTATCGAGGGTGTTGCACAATAATAATTGCTTAAGCCACATCAGATTGCTTCGCTACCGCTCGCAAAGACGTCATTTTGGGGTCATTGCGACCCCGCTTTTAACGTTTGCACAATGACAGTTATACATTTAAACATAGTAACTCAAAAGCCTTAAACTAAACATCTATAGCTAAATGGCGGGAAAAGCAATCTCAAATCTACATTTATATCAAAAAATAGTCCTATTATGCAACAGCCTCTTTACTTTAATGGTAAAATCACCTTTTTAATTAATCTATTAAATGACTAAGCAGAAAAAATCAGATTACTTCCATTAAAGATAATTTTATTTTATCAATAAATGTTTGTTCTGTAATTTTGTTATAGTTTTTGTCTGTTACATAAAAAGAGTCAACAACCCTATCCACATCCGTAGAAATCTTCGCCTTTTGCACGTTGATTCCTAAGTCTTCAAAAACAGATAATATCTTATATAACAATCCAATTTTATCCTCAGTGTAAACATCAATTACAGTATAATTTGATGATATTTCATTATCAAATTCCACTTTCTTCTTAATCTCTTTAGGTATTTTCTTCTTAAAAAATGTAGTAGGAGCCTTCTTTACTAACTCTTCAACCTGAACTTTGTTTGAAATAACATCTTTAATAGTTTTAGATATTTTCTCCCCTTTCTCTAACAAGTAACTATTTGCTTCGTGTAGTGATTCTACCTGTATAGTATCTATTACTACATTATTTTCAAAAGTAAAAATCTGAGCCCCAAGAATGTTTAAACCATAATATGCAAAAACTCCTGCTAATTTTTTCAATAAACCTAAAAAATCATAAGTGCAGATATTAAACTCAATACATTTTAAATCATTCCTTGAGTAATAATCAACAATAACATTTGTATCAGGATTTAACTGCTTAATCATTTGAAGATGCCTGATTATATGTTTTACTTTGTAAGTAAATACATATTCAGAATCAAGCTTATCAATAAACCCTCTAATTATATTATCTGTTACCCTTTCATACAGTTTTTTTCTTTTATTATTAATAATGTTGTTATACTCACTTATCAAAGACTCTTTTTCCATTGCAACTTTTGATTTTAAATAAAGCTCCGTCAAAAGAGAACTTTTCCAATCATTAAAAACAGCTCCACCCACAGCTTTCATATCAGCATAAGTTAAAAGATACAACAAGTGCAATTCATCTTCATTGTTTAAAAAATTAGTAAAATATTCTATGACCTCCAAATCATGCAAATCTCTTCTCTGAGCAATATGACTCATTAATAAATGCTGTTCAACCATATTTGAAACTGTATCGATATCGTCAGGATGGAGGTTTAATCTCCTACAAATCACCTGAGACATTTTCGCTCCAACAACAGAGTGATTAAACCCCTGCCCTTTACCTATATCATGTAGTAAAATGCTCAAAGCCAAAAGGTCTTTTCTTTTCAAAGCCCTATATGCGTCTAAATAAACATTATTTAATGGATTAGCTACACTAACCAAATCATCAATATATTTTAGAGCCAGTATAGTATGTTCATCAACAGTATAATGATGATACAGATCATACTGAACACGGCAGTTTATTTCTTTAAATTCTGGTATAATTTTTTCTAAAACACCAGTAAAAAACATATTTTTAACAATTTTGTAAGAATAAGGAAAACGAGATATTGTTTTCACAAAGACTTTACCATATCTTTTTAAAAAAGTTTCATTTATTAAATACAGATTATCTCTGATCAATTCGATTAATCTATCAGATAATTTTAAAGACTTAATTGCTGATATTTCAAAAACTTTTATCAATAATTCATTATTATTAACGAAAATATCTTTATTCTCAGCTGTTAAATAATTATTGTATTGAATTAAGCCATACCCCAGTTTTCTAACAGTAGATTTTCTCTCAGTTTTATTATAAATAACTTCTTGTAACCCTTTATTTATTACTTTTTTAGTGATTAGAGATATATCTCTCGCATGCTGATAAAAGTTTCTCAAAAAATGCTCCACATTAAGCGATGTAGAAGTAGTAATATATCCAAGCTCAGATGCTATCGCTTTTTGAGCTTCCAAAGTTAAGATGTCACTTTTTCTATTAAAATAGTAATGCAACTCGTTCCTTACTCTAAATATAAACTCTATCCCTTTCATCAGATTATCAAAGTCTTGTACAGATATTATCCCTTTTTTAACAAGTGTTGTCAGACTACTTCCACCAAATAAAATCCTATTGATCCAACATATAAAATTAAAATCTCTAATACCTCCTAACCCTTCTTTTAAATTTGGTTCTAACTTATAAATGGAATCTCTAAATTTTTCTCCCCTCTTAATAGCCACATTAATATGTTCTAATAAAAAATTCGTTTTACCTTTTTCTATAATATATGAGTTAACTATTTGCTCATAGCTTTTAAACAAATTTTTATTACCTTCCAAATATCTATAATCAATTAAAGCAGTTTTTTCTATAGTATCTAAATTTGTAGTATTAGTAATATCCTGTATTGATTTAATCTGTATAGCTGGGTTTAAATTAATATCCCATAATAATGTTGTTAGTTCATAAATTTTTGATTGCTCAATCTTATTTAAATCTTTTTCGTGCAATAATAAAACATCAATATCAGAAAATGGCGACATCTGCTCTCTTGCAAGACTACCTATTGAAATAAAAACAATATTTTCTAATGGAAATCCCAAAATATCCAATGCATATTTTACAGTTTCATAAGATAATTTTGAGATTTCAGATAAAAGTTGCCAGGATGTAGGGAATTTCTTTCTATTCTCTTTTATATCATACCATCTGTTCCAATAAAACTTTTTCAAGTCTTCTTTTTTCATTATGAAAACACCATATTATGAAAATAAATCTCTTTTATCAAACCTTTGCCATATTTTAGCTCAAGCGCTCTTTTAATCTCATTTTTTAAAAATTTCTTTCCATTTTCTGTTATTAAATCAGAAATCTTAAAATTTGTTAATATATTAGATATAGTAATAGCTGTTTGTTTGTTATTCTTTGACAATAACTTAGCAACATTTTTATTTACAGTTATTATATATAAATCAATCTTGATATGTCTATTATTTAAATCAGCACTTGTAGCTACAACATTTTCAATAAAAACCCCATAATCATCACCAATCTTAATCTCCTTTACAATATATTGTTCAAAAACGCTCTTTTTTTTAAGTTTAATATTTGAAACTAACGGTTCAAAAGAGATTTGAAAATAACTCTTTAATATCAATAAAATGACTATAATTAAAACTATTATTCCAAATATAACCCAAAACTTTTTCATAAAAAAATAATAACATAAAATTTTACAAAAAAAAAGCGCCTTTACAGGCGCAAAAACTAATGTATATTGACAACCTACAGGGGACACTTATATTGATAGGTTAAAAATAAAATAGTTCAAGGGGAAATATGAATAGATTATATATACATACTTTTGGATGTAAAGTCAACCTTTCTGAAAGCGAAAATTTTAAACTTGAAAGCAATAAAATTGGATTACATGTAGTTGATAATATTGAAGACGCCGATATTGTATTAATAAATAGCTGCGCTGTTACAGAGCTTGCCGAAAAAAAGTGTAACGATTTTATTAAAAAGGTTAAAAATAAATATAATCCAAAAATAGTTATAACAGGCTGTTATGCATCCATAATCAAAGATGAAATTAAAAATTATATCGATGTTGTTATAGATAATGAAAGTAAAGAATCTTTGATAGAAAATCTCAAAAAACACTTAAATATCAACTTAGTTTCAACCCAAAACCAAAAACTAAAACTTAAAACAAGAGCTTTTTTAAAAATCCAAGATGGCTGTGATGCATTTTGCACTTATTGTATAATACCTTTTCTAAGAGGAAAACCCCGCTCAAAGCCTTCTGAACAAATACTAAAAGAGATAGATTCTTTAATAGAAAAAAATTATAAAGAAATCGTTTTAGTAGGTATTCACATAGGCAAGTATGGCATTGATCTTAACTCAAATCTAAAAGAACTGTTAAAAATTATTACCAAAAGATATACAAACTATAATATTAGATTTAGATTATCGTCTTTAGATGTTGATGAAATAGATGATGAGTTAGTATCACTTATAGCAAATTCAAAAGGATTAATCTGTAATCATCTTCATATTGCCTTGCAAAATGGTTCAAATAGAATCTTAAAATTAATGAAAAGAAGACATACAGCTGAAGAGTTTATTGAAATCTGTAAAAAAGTAAAAGATAGTATAAAAGATTGCACCATCGGCACTGATGTTATTGTAGGATTTCCAACTGAAACAGAAAACGATTTCCAAGACACAATAGACACTTTGTTAGATGCAAAAGTAGATTACCTACATGTTTTTAATTATTCAAGGAGAGAAGGGACTCAAGCAAGCAAAATGAAAAACCAAATCCCTGATAGTATAAAAAAAGAACGTGCAAAAAAACTTAGGAAATTAGGAGAAATGCTAAAAAAAGATTCTGAGTTAAAGATGATAGGTAAAAAAGCTAAAATACTATTAGAAAGTAACGGTTTTGGACATCTATCTAACTATCACTATGTAAAAGTTGTTAATGAAAACCTACAAAGCAACAATTTTTATGAAATAAAAATACTTGGTAGAAAAAATAATAGATTGATAGGAGGCGTAATTGAATAAAGAAAAACTGATTATTATAGGTGGTGTTGCAGCAGGTGCAAGTGCAGCAGCAAAGGCTAGAAGAACTAATGAATTTATGGATATTACAATTTATGAAAAAACCTCTAATGTATCCTATGCAAATTGTGGACTACCTTTTTATATAGGAGGTTTAATAAATAACAGAAACAGATTACTTTTACATACACCAAAAAGTTTAGGAAAGCGATTTAACCTAAATATTTTCACTAACCATGAAGTTATTGAAATAAACCCTAAGAATAAAACTTTACTCGTAAAACATGGAGACAAAACTTTTGAAGATAATTTTGATAAGCTTATTATTGCTACTGGAGCTAATGCAATTATTCCAAAAATCAAAGGGATTGAAAGAACACCATTTTTCCAGATGAGGACTGTTGAAGATGTAGATAACATAAAAAATTATATTGAAAGAAACAATCCAAAAACAGCTATAATTATAGGTGGAGGGTATATAGGTGTTGAAATTGCTGAAGCTATGTATCACACAGGGATTAAAACAACAATTATAGAAGCTAAAAATCACATTTTACCTAATTACTCCCCAGAGATAGCTCTTTCTATAGAAGATAAAATTAAAGCCTCTGGTATTGATATATTAACAAATAGATTAGTTACTGAAGTTAAATTCGATAATGGGAAATATATAGTAATACTAAATGACAATACTGTTCTGTATGCTGATATACTCTTTTTGGCAACAGGTGTTAAACCAAATGTTGAACTAGCTGTAAAAGCAGGAATAACTTTAGGTGAAACAGGTGCAATCAAAGTAAATGAATATATGCAAACAAATTATGATTTTATTTATGCCGCTGGTGACGCAGTGGAAAAATTTCATATTGTTTCAAAAAAACATCTTTTTTTACCATTAGCTGGACCTGCAAATAGAGAAGGTAGAATAGCTGGATGTAATGCAGCTGGAGGCATGCTACAAAATCCAGGAGTCATAGGTACTAGTGTTGTAGGGTTTTTAGATAAAGTTGTAGCAAAAACTGGTTTGAGCTATGAAGATGCGTTAGCAGCTGGTTTTGATGCTGATTTTGTTTATACAGAAGATCCAGATCATGCAGAATATTACCCAGGCTACGAACAAATTTTCATGAAATTAATCTATGACAAAAAATCTAAGAAAATACTTGGAGTAGAAGCAAGTGGAAACTATAATACTGCTAGGAAAGTAGATGCTATTGCTTCAGCCATATATGGTGATTTAACAATTTATGACCTTGAAAATATAGATTACTGCTACGCACCACCCTATGGTTCTGCTAAAGATAATATTAATAAAGCTGGCTTTGTAGCTGCAAATCAGGATAGAGGAGAAGGCTTTGGTATTAAGCCACAAGATTTTTTAAAAATTTATAATGAGAATTCAATACAAGTTATTGACGTTAGAACCAAATTAGAATATAAAGCCTACAAACTTGAAAAGGCAAAAAATATTTATGTAAATGATATAAGAGACCACTTGGATGAAATAGATAAAAATAAGCCTGTGTATATACATTGTGCTGTTGGATTTAGAGGTTATTTAGCAACAAGGTTTCTCAGGAATTTAGGTTATGAAGCTTACAATATAATTGGTGGTTTAGAAGCAATAAATAGAATAAAATGCATATAAATCAGGAGGGTCTAATGGATGTAGTTTTAAAAACTGAAATACCTGATTTAAATTTAATCGGCAGAGGCAAAGTACGAGATATTTACGATCTCGGAAATTATTTACTGATTGTGACAACAGATAGAATTTCTGCCTTTGATGTCATTTTACCAAATGGGATACCATACAAAGGTTATGTACTTACTCAACTTTCTAAATTTTGGTTTGAAAAAACTTCACACATTATAAAAAACCACTTAATTACAACAGATATAGATGAAATGCCTGAGGTATGTAAAAAATATAGAAATATATTAGAAGGAAGAAGTATGCTTGTAGAAAAAGCAAAACCTTATCCAGTAGAATGTGTAGTCAGAGGATATATTACAGGATCAGGTTGGAAAGATTATAAAAAAACAGGGGAAGTTTGTGGAATAAAATTACCAGAAAATTTAAAAGAATCTCAAAAATTAGAACCACCTCTCTTTACCCCTGCTACAAAAGCAGAGGTTGGTGAACACGACGAAAATATATCTTTTGAACAGATGTGTTTAATAGTAGGGGAGGAAACAGCTAAAAAATTAAGAGATTACACTCTTAAAATATATACTTTTTGCTCTAAAATTGCCGAAGAGAAAGGGATAATAATAGCAGATACTAAAATGGAGTTTGGTAACAAAGATGGTGAAATCATCTTGATAGATGAATTACTCACCCCTGATTCATCAAGATTCTGGTTTAAAGAAACTTATAAAGTAGGTGAACCACAAGAGAGTATGGACAAACAGTTTGTTAGAAACTACCTTGAAACCTTAGACTGGGATAAAAAAGCACCTGGACCTGAACTTCCAAAAGATATCATTGAACAAACATCTAAAAGATATTTGGAAATTATGGAAATCTTAACTAAATAAACTTATTCTGGGAGCTTCAATGCTCCCTATTTAGCAAAATATAATATATTTATCTTTATACCCTTTTACTTCACCAATTATCTTAGAATAAATATAACCACTTTCTATAAGTTCATTTAGTAAACTATCGGCAACCTTTTCTGAAACAAATATGGCAAGCCCACCAGAAGTCTGAGGATCAAAAAGAAGCATTTTATATTTTTCTTCAACTTTTGAATAATCCACATAATTTTCTAAAAACTGTTTATTAAAATAAGCACCAGCAGGGATAATACCCATTTCAGCATATTTAATAGCAGATTTCAAATAGGACAATTCATTATAATATATCTTTAATGTCTTATTCGAACCTTTAGCAACTTCAAATAAATGACCAGCCAAGCCAAACCCTGTAATATCTGTACATGCTGATACATCATACTTTTTCATAATTTTGCTAGCTAAATAATTTGAAAAAAGCATAACATCTTCTAAAATCTTATTTTCCTCATTATTTGTCATTTCACCTTTTAAAGCTGTTGATAACACCCCAATTCCTAAGGGCTTAGTATAGATGATTTTATCATTTTCTCTTGCAGTACAATTTTTATATATTTTACCATCATTAATCATACCTGTTATAGCAAACCCTAATTTTACTTCATTATCTGAAATTGTATGCCCACCAAGTAAATTGCACTTTACTTTTGCTAGCTCATCACAGGCACCCTGCATCATAGCTTTTATTATCTCATTATCTATTTCACAAGAATACATTAAAATAGAAAGAGCAGTTATTGGATCTCCTCCCATAGCATAAATATCACTCAAAGAATTTATTGCAGAAATTCTTCCAAAAGTGTAAGGCTCATCAACAACAGGGGTTATATAATCAACAGTCTGAGCTAAATATATGTCATCACTAACTTTATAAATACCACTATCATCATTTGTTTCAAAAGACACAATTACATTGTTATCTTTGTATATTTTTAAATCTTTGAGTGCTTCGTTTAGGTCCTCCGGACCTATTTTAGCTGCTCACCCTGCAGCTTTTGCTAAATGAGTTAACTTAATCACTTTAACCCCTTAACTAAACTCTAATTACCTTGTCAGCTTCAAAAAGCCTTTGCATAACTTTAAAACCATCAGTTATTTCACCAACCTTTAGTTCATCAATTAGATTATAATAATTTAAACATGTTCCACAACTTAGGATTTCTACCCCTTTTGCTTCAAGCTCCTTTAATGCTTTTATAGTATCTTCATTTTTAGTTGTCAAAAATACTCCACTGTTTACAAAAATAATTGAAGTTGGTAGCCGATCCAAGTTAATAATATTCTCAATAAAACCTTTCATTAAAATTTTACCAAGCTCTTCGTTGCCTAAACCAATTGAATCACTCACAACATGCAAAACGATTTTATTTTTATTAGACTTTTCAGCTTTTTTTTCAGAATCTATATCACAAGTATAACCCTTAGTTATAACAATCTCAAAATACCCATCTTTCTCATTAACTTCATAATGAAGCCCCTGACTTGAAGCATACTTTGATACATTTTCTTTTGAAGCAAGATTATCAACTAAAACTGTGATAACCCCTTCTTCAATACTCTCAAGAGCTTTTTTAGTCAAAATAACAGGAGTTGGGCAAGCTTCCCCTCTTGCATCTACTACCATACAACCTCCATTTAATTAAAGGGGAGTATCCTCCCCTATTTATCTCAAATCTTTACAACCCTTGTATATCAACTCAAACAATTCTTCTACATCATTTACATCAATACAGCTAAAAGCAATCCTTAAATCTGTTTTATTCACTGATATTGTACCAACACCATATTTATCAAGTAAATGCACTCTTAACGCCTCAGCTTCAACATTTTTCAGTTTTAAACACATAAAATAACCAGAGTTAAATGGATAATAATCAAATTCATCACTATATTTTCCACTACTTAAAACTTCTTTAACTTTTAAAGCTCTTGCTTTCATAATTTCATACTTTTCAGCTTTCTGTTTTGCAAAATCAGGATGATTTAGTGCTCTTAAAACAAAAGTTTGAGATGGATGCGGACAATTAGAAATAGTACCTCTTATTAAGCCCGCCACCTTCTTTTCTAAAGCAATCAATAAGTTATTTTGCTCTTTTGGTTCTGTCGCAGCAAAAGTGATAAAACCAACACGAAATCCCCAAACATACTCTTCTTTTGTAGCACCATCTAGTTTTATTGCCAGAAGATTGTTAGATCTATTCGCCAAAAGACCAAAAATAGATTCTTTTATCGAATCTTCATAAAAGAGTCCAAAATAAGCATCATCTGTAACAGCAACAATTTTTACCCCTTCCTCTGCTATTTTTACTAAACCATCAGCGATTCTTTTAGCTTCTTCCACAGTCGGCATATATCCAGAAGGGTTGTTTGGAAAATTAAGTAATACAACAACTTTACCTTTTGCAGTACCACATGCTTTAACCTTTTCTATTAAAGCATCAACATTAAAGCCACCTTCCTCAGTAAAAGTATCAAATGTAGCTACTTCGCCACCTCTTCTTACAAAAAAAGTTAATCTATAATTTCCCCAAAATTTATCTGGTGTAACCACATAGTCACCTTCATCTACAAACATATCAGCAACTATACTCAAACCGTGTGTTAAAGCATTAGTCACTATTGGTGTTCCTATATATTTCCCTTTTAAAGAAGGGTTCTCTTTAATCATCTTTTCTTTCCATGCTTTTCTAAGCTCTGGTTTACCAGTAGCTGGTGCGTAAGGGAATAAATCTTTTGGTTCAAATTCATCAAGAGCTTCATAAATACAATCAAGATACATAGGCCTGTCACCTTCTGTGGCAATACCGATTGTTGCATTAAATTTATGTGCTTTCTCTTTTGCTTCTGCCGATTGAGTCAAAATGCCTTTTGGCATAAATAGATTTTTCCCCAATGCTGACAACATTTCTACAACTGCTGGGTTATCTTTTTTGATAAGTTCATTTAATTCTTGAGCTAAAGGGTTCATTTAAGACCTCCATTGTTTTAGTAAATCGCTTTTATACATACTTCAATTATTATTAAAACTCAATATTTATGTTGAAATGAAATTTAGAAAGATTATAATAAAACTATGTTAAATTTTAGGAGGTGACAAGATGTCAAACGAATTACTTAAAGCTCTAAAGACAGCTTATGAGGCTGAAAAAGAGGGGTTGAGGACTTATTTAAAGTTTGCAAAACAAACTAAGGTTTCTTCTGGCAAAAATATGTTTATACAGTTAGCTTTGGATGAAGTTGACCACATGGAACTTATTGAAAGATTTACAAACCAAATTATGGAAGGACAAAAGGTAGAAGTAATAGAAGTACCAAAGGGTAGACTTTCAAAATTCATGCCAGATGTAAAAGATGTTAGTCTTCAAAAAATAGATAAAGCAGAATTGGGAGATGAAGAGGCATTAAAAATCGCTTTAGAACATGAAAGAAAAGCTTATGAATTTTATAAAAGTGAAGCTGCCAAAGCAGAATCTCCCGAAGTAAAAGAATTCTTTGAAAAATTAGCTGAAGTGGAAGAAAAACATTACAACATTATTCAGGCTGAGCTTGATACAATCAGAAATGATGGTTTCTGGTTTGATACAATGGAGTTTTCCGTAGAAATGTAATCTAATCAAGAGGGTTCCCACCCTCTTTTTCTATCATCTCTATTAACCTATTTTCTTCATTAACTTCTATGCCAATTTTTAAATAAGAAACTAAATTTTTTAAATTTTCATCCATTTTGACAAAATCTTTCTCTGTAGTAATCAATAAATCTGCTTTGTATCTCTCTTTTATTTTAAGTAAAAAACTTATTTCCCTCTCTTTGTAAAGATGATGATCCATAAAACCTTTAGTATAAACCAAGTTAGCACCAAGCGATTCTAACAACTTGAAAAAATTTCTATTTTTAGCAATACCTGCAAAGGCAACTACATTTTTATCCTTTAAAAATTCTAAATCGTATAAATTATTTTGATAAAAAACACCGACAGGCTTGGTTTTAGAAAAAAATGTTGGCTTATCTTTTATATATTTTTTAACATTTGCAGGGATTGTAAAACTATTAGCTCTTGTAAAAATAATAATATCTGCTCTTTTGATAGCAGAAGGAAATTCTCTCAAATATCCAAAAGGGAATGGTAATCCTGTGGAGATAGGGTTTTTATGGTCTAAAAGTAAAATATCCAGATCCCTTTTCATCTTTCGATGCTGAAAAGCATCATCCAATAAAACAAAATCTATATTTTTAAAATTTTTTAAGAGAAATTGATAACTTTTATTTCTATCCTTGCCAGTAATTACTATAACTCCTTTACAGTTAACAGCAATCATATAAGGCTCATCAGCAGCTAAAGGTGGCTTTAATAATATTTTTTTATCATCTGATATCAGATTTGTATCATACCCTATTTTCCCTTTATACCCTCTTGACAGTATAGCTACATTGTACCCTTTTGAAATAAGTTTATTGGCTAAAAAAATAGTAAAAGGGGTCTTCCCTGTTCCACCTAAAGAAATATTTCCAATCGAAACTATCTTTGGCAATTTTACCTACTTTTTATTTTTCTTATACAATACAGGATTTAGATTTGGATCATTATACATTTTCATCTGTCGATAAACTTTCATAAATTTTCGACCACTTAACAAATCATCCATTAATTCATTTAAACACTGTTGTAGATCTTTAGCCTGATCTTTAAGTATTAACAATCGATATTTGCACTTTTCGATATGCTCCCTTGAAGCATCTTCCCTTTTTGTTTGCTCATCCATGTGGTATATCTTTAAGGCATTTATAGTAATTCTATCGATAATACTTCCTGGTGTCTCGCTATTCATTTTTGCATTTTCAAGTAGTTTTACATCTTTCAAATTGTTTAAAATCTCTTCATCCAATTTTTCGATGGTGTCATTTCTACTTTGATTTAGCTTATCAATTTTTCTTTTCACATTAGCTATAATGGAATCTGTAGCATCTGGGTCTCTTGCTTTATCCTCTTCATGCCAAAGATCATAATTGTACCTTGTAAGTTGTAAAACCAATAAATTAAGTTTATCATCATTTAAATTAGGCATATAGTCATCATCCTCATGCCATTTACAAATCAAATTATAAGCAAACTCTCCCACATTTTTTAAGCTCTCCATAATTTATCACCTCTTATAATCTCCAATAAGTAAATCTTGCATCGCTCAATTTATCTTTCATAACACCTTTTACATCTACAAAAACACCATTTTCTGTCAGTAAATTTTCAATAACCTCGTTATTCAGCTCTTTTAAAAATATATCATGTTTAACTGCCATAATTATTGCATCAAACTCTTTATTAATTTTATTTATACTATCCAACATTTTTATTTCATATTCATTCTCAATATCCTCTTTCGAAGCTACTGGCTCATAAACAATAGGATTTGTACCATATTCGATTAATTCATTGTAAATATCAATTACTCTTGTATTTCTAATATCAGGGACATTCTCTTTGAAAGTAAAACCCAAGATAAGAATTTTAGCGTTTTTGACAAGCTTATCATTTTTAATTAAAAGTTTCACAGTTTTTTCAGCAATAAATTTTCCCATATAATCATTAATTTTTCTTCCAGCTAAAATTACCTGAGGATGATAACCAATCTCTTGTGCTTTAAAGGTTAAATAGTATGGGTCAACACCTATACAATGACCACCAACAAGACCAGGCTCAAATTTTAAAAAATTCCATTTTGTTCCAGCCGCTTCAAGAACATTTTTTGTATCTATATCCATTTTATCAAAGATTAGTGCTAACTCGTTCATCAGTGCGATGTTTAAATCCCTTTGAGTGTTTTCTATAACTTTTGCAGCTTCGGCTACTTTTATACTTTCAGCTTTGTAAATACCTGCTTTAACAACCTTGCCATAAACCTCCGCTATTTTTTCAAGACTCTCTTTATCGCAACCTGAAACAACTTTAATTATATTTTCAAAAGTATGAATTTTATCACCAGGATTTATACGCTCAGGGGAATAACCTACTTTAAAATCAATTATAAATTTAAGTCCTGATTTTTTTTCTAAAATTGGCACACATATTTCTTCAGTAACTCCAGGATAAACTGTAGATTCATAAACGATATAATCACCTTTTTTCAAATACTTACCAACAGTTTCACTTGCTTTAATAAGCGGTCCCAAATCAGGATTTTTGTGATTATCTATAGGGGTTGGAACAGTAACAATATAAAAATTAGCTTCTTTTAAATCATCCGAGTTATTTGTAAATTTTATTGATACACTTTTCAATTTTTCACTACTAACTTCTCCTGTAGAATCTATACCGTTTTTAAGCTCATCTATCCTTTCTCTTTTTATATCAAAACCTATAACATCAAACTCTTTTGCAAAAGCTACTGCCAACGGTAGCCCCACATACCCTAAACCAATCACCGCTATTTTCATTATTTACCTCTCAATTAAGTTTGTTAATATAGTTTCCAGAGTGTTAGCATTTTTTGTAAGATTAAACTTTTCCTCTATCATTTTTAAACTATTTTTAGCCATTTTCATATAAATATTTTCACTCATATTAATACATTTATATATCAATTTATATAAAGTCTCAACATCCCCAGCGTTGTATATAAAACCATTATAACCATCTTCTATCATTTCTTTCGTACAACCAACATCTGTAGCAATAACTGGTAAACCACACGCCATATATTCCAACACTACATTTGGTAATCCTTCTGAATAAGAAGTTAATAAACCAAAATGATAAGCATTTAAAACATCTTCTAAATTATAACAAAACCCTTTTATTTTTATCCAATTTTCAAGTCCATTTTTGACTATTTCTTCATTGATATATGAAGACAAATTACCTTCACCATATATATCACAAGTAAAATCTGTAATACCATTTTTTAATAACTTTTTGAAAACAGTTAATAAATCCAGATGTCCTTTGCTTTTTTGTACCTTAGAACTTATAACAAACTTAACCGGTTTACTAATATTCTTAACTTTTCCAATAAGTTTTCTACCATTATAAACGAATTCCACATCGTTATCTTCTATAAATTCAAAATTATTTATCAAATCGTTTTTCATCCCTTCGCAAGGAACAATAATTTTATCCACAATAAACCTATGAGCCAATCTTACGTCAAATTTATTTTTAAAATCACCTGATAACCCCACCCTGTGTACAACTGGAATAGATAATAATTTTGCAGCAACCCCAGCGGTTCTTATTTCTTTATAAACATTGCAAATAATAATATCAATTTTTAGACTTTTGAACATCTTATAAAAATAACTAATCACGTATGGGTTGTAATCAAACCCAAATTTTACATAAAAACCTTTTAATGAAAAATTAGAACCTTTATTTAGAAAACTCTTATCAGAGCTGAACAAAAAACATCTATGTCCTAAAGATTCTAACTCTTTGGCAAAATTTAACATCCAAGTTTTAACTCCACCCCACCTATGAGTAGAAGTTATAAATGCAATATTCAAGTATCCAACCTCTCAAAAAATTTTTTTATTCTAAATCAAAATACTATTAAAACCAACTTGTCAACAATCATTATTATTCTCTAAAATTACATCAAAAGTATCAAGATAATATTCCCCAGAATATACTTTGAGTAGTTTTAACGCTTTATTTTTACAATTCAACTTTTCTACAATAAGCCTGTTCTTATGCCCCATTTTTTCTATCAAATTCCTGTTGTTATATAAATAAATTAATTTATCCACAAACTCATTCACAGCTAACCTATTGATTTTAAACCCATTTACCCCATCCTTTATTAAATCGTTTACAGCCCCAACATTGTGTGCCACAACTCCCAACCCAAAAGCCATAGCTTCTAATAGAGAGTTAGGAAAACTTTCTGATCTTGATGTTAATAAAAAAAGATGTGCTTTTTCTAAATAGTCAGAAACATTTTTTACAGTACCTGGCAGATTAATTCTTTTATCAACTTTAATGCTCAGCTTATCTTTTTCCACTCCAAGAGCTACAAATTCTATATCAAGATTAGTAGGAACTCGTTTTACAATTTCATTAAAAATATCAAAACCCTTAATTTTACTTGAATTTCCTATGTATAAAACTTTAAATCTATTATAATCTTTTTTAAAATTTTTATCAGAAGCAACTGATTTGATACAATTAAAAATAATATTTATTTTTTTATCACTAACAAAAATCCTTTTTAGACTATTTTTACAGGCATAAGAGTTACAAATGAAACCATCTATCAAAAAGTTTTTATAGATAAAAATATTGGTTGGAACTTTTAAAACACCTCTATTTATAAAAAGCTTAAACTTACCACCAAAAAGTTTTGCTAAAAAAGCAATTTTGTGACCACCATTATGAAAAGTATGTTCAATATCAATTTCTTTTTCACTTACAAACTTTTTCAAAGATAACGCAGATTTTAATTTACTTTTTGAATCTATAAAATGAATTTCTTCAAAAATATCTTTTTTCTTAGCGACAAAGGACTCTTTATTTGCAGATAGATATATTTTATACCCTAACTCTTTTAGCGCTTCAGCATTATACAGCAATTGTTTAATACCACCACTAGATTTCTTTTTAGAATCAGTAATAAATAATATCTTAAACTTATGATTCATAATAATACCTTAATTGATTGATATGGTTTTCCATAGAAAAAACTTCTTTATATTTATTAAAAGTCATATTCTGATATAAATAATCATATTTTTCATAAAGTTGGAGTATTTTCTCAACAAAAACTTCATATGAATTTTGTAAAACCCACCCCCCCTTGTCAATATTGAGAATTTCTCTATTAATTTCATTATCTACTGCAATTACAGGGATATTAGCCAGTAAAGGTTCTATTATAGAAGCAGGTAATCCCTCATTATAAGAAGGCATTAAAACTAAATCCAAATCTTTAATTTTATCATAAACATTTTCAACCATACCATGAAAAATAAAATAATTATTTAAGCTTCTTTTAGCTATTTCTTTTACTAAATATTTTTTATAACTGCCATCTCCAATAAAATGAAATTTTATATTCTGAACATACTCAATAAGTTTTTCAATAACTTCAACAATAAATAATAAATTTTTATCTTTACTTAATCTACAAGCTATACCAATATTAAATACCCCACCTATCATGTTATTTTTTTTAATTTTTATCTTTTCCAGGTTAAAACCATTATAAAGCACAACGGATTTTTCATTGAGATTTTTGAAATTCATTCCATGTAAATATTCTTTTTTAATTGCATCTGAAACAAAAAATATTTTATCTACATATTCTTTATGAAGTAATTTTTCAATAAATTCTTTCTTTTTTTTATTAATCCTCCATTTACCATACCAATGGTTTCCCATGTTTACATGAATATGAGAAAATATCTTCCTCACTCCTGCTAATTTTGCAGCTAACACCCCTCTAATTGTTCCCCCATAAGAATGTGTATGAACTATATCAGCTTTATAATTCTTAAAAAGATTTGAAAGTGTTTTAATACCAGAAAGATCAAATGACCCCATAGGTACATAATGAACATGTATACCTTCTTTTATAAATTTATCAGCAAGTATCCCTTCTTCTTTATAAACAACAACATGACATTCATAATCATTTTTAAGCTCTTTCAATACATCAAATATCCGTCTTTGCACACCACCAATATTTAAGTTATTTGTAATTCTAAACAATACTTTTTTCATTTTTTATAGCCAAATAATATCCTTCGATAAAACCTATGGAGGTAAAAAACAAAAAAGATACTTCTCTAATATAAAGATTCATATTCATCATAAAACCACTAATAGATATCAATAATGCAATACTTAGAAAATGCAAATTAACTTTTATTCCATGATAAATTGCAATAAATATTATCATAGAAATAAGTATTGTTCCAATAATTCCAGTTTCAGCCAAAAAATGCAAAAAGAAATTATGGGCATTATTAGTGGTATTTACATGAGGAGCTTTGTAATGTTTTTTCAAATATTGTGGTAACTTATTTTCATAGCATTTTCTAAAATTATTAAAACCATATCCTATTAAAGGCTTATCCTTGAAACATTCAAAAGCACTATGCCAGATAGGAAATCTTGTAACAAATGAACTATCAGTCTTAAAATTTAGAACAGTGACTACAAATCTATTTTTAAATGACTGGTTATGAACAATAAAATATCCAGAAATTAACAAAATAAATAAAAACAGTATTGAGTATCTATAATTATATTTGATAGCTTTAATTATGAAATAAAAAGAGTATACTAAAACTGCACTTAAAAAAGTTGTTCTAGCACCAGTTTTTAAAAAAATATAAAATAGAAATATAGATAAAACAATATTTGCTAAAAGTTTAAATAAATCTCGTTTATCAAACATTTTCTCAAGCAAATAAGTTAAAGGGAATACAATTAAAATAGCATATTGATTATGTGAATTTAAAAAACCAGAATATCTAATTTGAGAAAAAGACCCTGTAACATTATTTGTGTAAATCCCAATTTTGTTATTTATGATATTAACCATTTGTAAACCTGTCAATCCTTTCCTGAAAGTAAATATATAGTTGTGGGTAAATTTTCGACCAATCCCTTATTCTGCCATCCCATTTTTTAGATATATCATTTATAGCTAAATATAGTAATTTAAACAATGATTCTTCTGTAGGAAATACACCCCTATTTTTACTGACCTTTTTCAATTTACTATTAAAACTTTCGATAGGATTAGTAGTATAAATAAGAGTTCTAATTTCTGGTGGATATTTAAATAAGGTTGAAAGTTCTATCCAATTGTTCTGCCATGATTTTATTATATTAGGATATTTCTTGCCCCATTGTTCATTTAATTTATCTAATTCAATTTTTCCACTTTCTTCTGTTGAAGAGGTATAAATTTTCTTTAAATCCTTCGCTAATTCTTTTCTGTCTTTATAAGATACAAATTTTAGAGAGTTTCTTACCTGATGAACTATACATCTTTGGATTTCTGACTCAGGATATACAGCTTTAATAGCTTCATTTAAACCAGGCAAGCCATCTATACTAAATATAAGGACATCTTCAACACCTCTGTTTTTAAGCTCATTTAAAACTGACAGCCAGAATTTAGCTGATTCGTTCTCCATTATCCATATTCCAAGACATTCTTTCCTACCTTCAAGAGTAATGCCTATTATTGCATAAACTGCTACATTTTTTATAACACCATCAAGCCTCATCTTATAAAATAATGCATCAAGAAATATAATTGAATAAATAGGGTCTAATGGTCTATTTTGCCACTCTTTTGCTCTTTCAAGAACTTTATCTGTAATCTTACTGATTGCCTCAGCTGAAAACTCAAGACCGTATAAAGATTCCATGTGAGACTGAATATCTCTTGTTGTCATACCTTTGGCATACATGGAAATTATATGCTCTTCTATACCTGTGATATCTGTTTGACGTTTTTTAACTATTTTAGGGTCATATTCTCCATTACGGTCTCATGGAACTGATAAGTCTATCTCGCCATAATTAGACTTTACTTTTTTATTACTGTAGCCATTACGAGAATTGTTTGTTTCTTTAGATGATTTGTCGTAGCGGGAATAACCTAAGAATTCTATTAATTCACCCTCATAAATTGTTTCTACTACATCTTTGATAATTGTAGATAGTACTGTTTGCAAATCTTCTTGAGAATTAAGTTTGCCCTCTTTGTACAGTCTTCTTATTTCGTCTTTGTCGATAAACATATAAATCCTCCTTCTGTATGTTTCTTTAGTTAACATATTTTTAGAGGATTTACACAGTTTTAGTTACAGAGCCGAGAAACCATTTTTCAATAAAAAATCTGAAACAATTGAAATGGATAAAATTAAAAAATAATAACTTATTAAAACTTTATTATTCTTATTAATAATCATAAAAATAATTGAATTAAAAAATATTATTGTCCAATTTAAAATTCTATTTACTCCTTTAATATGATCAAAAAATAATAAATTTATTACTAAAACATATATTAGAAACAATAATAAATAAATAAAAACTCTATTTTTATAAATTTTTGTTTTATCTGGTATATATTTTATAAACATGTATATTGACAAAGCAAATAATACTATTCTTATATTACCTAACCACTTATGAGAAAAAACAATTAAAATTGAAGTTGATATAAATAATATGTTATAAAGTTTTATTAAATAATTATCATTAATCATACAGAACCTCTTTATTTTTTGAATTTCTTAAAAAAAATAGTTGCTGTTATTCTATTAGAATACATTTTTAACCTGTTTTCTAACCATTTTATATCTTTTTTATTGCCAACAGCAATTCGGTTTATATAAAAAGGATTTGTTCCGTATGAGTTTGGAAAACGTTCAAGAGTAAAACTCCCTTTATATCCAGCTTCTTGTAAAGCCTTCATAGACAGTTTATCGTAATGTCCCCATGGCCAGCAAAAAAAAACTAAAGGCTTGTCCAATAAGTTTTCAAGGTATTTTTTACTTCTTGTAAAATCTTCTAAGCAAAATTTGTACCTTTCTTCAGTTTCTCTTTTTCTATATATTAATTCTCCATTTTGAATGACCGGCCAATAACCGTCATAAGCATACGCAGAACCTCTATCATAATATTTAGAACCCTCTTTAACCTCATCGTATATACCAAAAATCCCCCAATGCCACTTTTTGGGGTATACGCCTTTTAATTTTAATGACTTAAAACACATCTGATGTCTTGCAGAATGGCTATAAACCTCGTGTCCATAATCATACACTGTAGAATAAAGCTCCTCCTCATTCATAAACTGTGAATTATCCGAATCTCTAAGAGCTTTAACAAAAGATGTTGTAGCATCTTCAATATTTGGTAAATCCTTATCAGGATATTGAGAACGTTTAGAACCTTTACCTATAAAATCTGTTATTGCAAAAAATATTGCTTTAAAACCATATTTATTTAATAGAGGGATTGCATAGACCCAGTTATCTAAACTACAATCATCAAAAGTAATTACAACAGATTTCTTTGGAATTTTTTTATTATAAACCATAAAATCATAAAGTTCGTTTGCAGTTATAGATGTATAGTTGTTATGAGCTAAAAACTCCAAATGTTCTACGAACTGTTCTGGAGTAATCCCACCGACATACGACACTTTGTGATAACATAATACAGGTACACTTTTAAACACCAACTACCTCACTTAAAAATTTATCAAATTCATCTTTTATATCTGCAAAACTTAATTCTTTTAAACATGGTATTTTATCTCCATATTTACACTTATTACTTTTACATGGTTGACAGTCTAATCCTTTTCTTACCCACTTGTATTCATTTGAAGGGAAAATCCAACCTTCACTTGATGCACCTAGCACTACAAATGAAGGTTTCTTTAAAGCAACAGCCATATGATTTGGAGAAGAATCATTTCCCACATGGAACTTAGAAAAACTTAATAATGCTATTAATTCTGGTAGTTTAAACAGTGGTGTAAAAAATGCTTTATTATGAAAGTCATGCTCTCTAATTTTTTCAATATAATCAGTTTCATTAGGTGCATAATTAAAAACTATTTTTAGTCCTGTTTTTTCATAAACATATTCAGCAAGTTCTATAAAATATTGTAAAGGCCATCTCCTTGTATCACCTTTATGCGTTGGGGATATTACAACAAAGTCTTTAATATTGTTTTCATCCAAATAGTTTTTTACTTTAGCGAGTTCTTGTTCACCTGGATATAAAACAGGCCTGATATCATAATCAGAAATATTTAATGCCTTTAACAAAGAACATTTTATCTCAGTAGCAGTCCCTTTAACCGGTTCTATAAGTTTATTATATGCAAATTTCCTTTTTGAGTAAGCATAAGTTACTTTATACTTAGCTTTTGAAAAAAGTGATAACCACATTGTACGAGGATTATTTTGAAAATCCAAGATATAATCATATTTTTCTTTTCTTATTTTATTTATTAATCTTAATGTATTTAATAAGTTTTTATCTCTATTAATAGTAATTATTTTATCTATATTCTTATCGTATTTTAAAACTGATGCAGACAAAGGAGTTGTTAGAAAATGAATTTCAGCACCTGGATACTTTTTTTTAATTTCTCTTGGTATTGGAGTAGTCAAAACCACATCTCCAATTTGATACAATTGAACTATCAATATCTTCATATTAACCCTTTTATTTCCTCCAAGTATTTATTAAAAATTTCTTCATCTGTGTATAATTTAGAATATCTTATTACATCATATTTATTAATTTTTATTGCTTTAACAATTAAATCAGCCAATTTAGCACCACTTAACTCATCAACAGATAACAAAAATCCGTTTTTTCCATCTAAAACAAAGTCCTGTGCTCCATTATTTGTTGTGGTAATAACTGGGGTACCAACAGATAGAGATTCTAAAACAACATTTGCACATGTATCATAAAACGTAGGTAAGCAAAACACATTTAAAACATTATAAAAATCATTCATATTTTCCACTTTACCTAAAAAATGAACTCTATCTTCTATTTTAAGTTGCTTAGCTTTTTCTATGTATTTCTTAGGATTTCTATTGCCAGCTATTAATAATTCTACATTATCAGGTAAATATTTAATAGCATCTATTAAATAAATCAAACCCTTTAACTCAAAATTTGAAGCAGCAAAACCAACATAAATTTTATCTTTTGATAAACTATATTTTTCATAAAAAGTGTTAGTGCCATCATGCATTAACTTAAAAATATTTTTATTTACGCTATTCGGAATGATTTTATAATTCAAATTTGTTAACTTATACCTATTTAAAAACTCTTTTTTTGCCATATTTGATTGAAAAACAACTAACTTTAAACTAGGATTATCTCTGTACATCTTTTTCTCAATAAATACAGTAAGGTAATTTACAGGTGAAAAAAGTCTTTTTATTATCTTCTTAAGTTTACTATAACCTCTATAACCTCTTAAAGAGCTTATTAAAAAATCCAAATGAGATCCACTCCCAGCTCTAATTACATGACAGTAGTTAACTTTCGTAAGAGCTATATTCAGAGAATTATCACTATTTTTTGCAAACTTTGATGCTTTTAAATAATAACTTAAGGTTTTCAAAAATCTCCCTGGTCTCCATAAACCTAATTCAATGATATTTTCATTTTTGATATCAGTCTTATTTTCACCACATACCACTTTAACTTCATACCCTTTTTCTACTAAAAACTGATAAAATCTATAGCAAAAATTCTCTACACCACCATACCTTGAAAAAACCCTTATAAAAAGAATAATTTTTTTATCCATTTAATATCCTTTAAAACCAATCAATTATTCATTTACAGCATCAGTATAATTTTTATTTGAGTTTAATGAATATAATATCCCTATTAATAACCAAAAAAACATTAAAACCTCTGAATCGCCAAAATTGTATTCGGTTAATCCTTCTAACATATAAACAAGAATTGTCCCAATTCCTGACACTTTTACAAAAAAATCATTTTTAATCCAAAATGATTTCATTAGATAAAAATATATTAATAAGAGAATAATTAAAGCTGGAACACCATAATAACAAGCAATTGTCAAATAAGAATTGTGAGAATGAGCCGTTGAAGCAACTGGAACTTTAATTCTCTTCTTAAACTCTCTTTTTATATTATAACCTATACCAAAGAAAGGATTGTCTTTTATAATTTTTAAAGAAGTTTTCCATAAGACAACACGCGTACCAAACGAAGAAGTTGTATTTTTCCATGAATGATTAAAAAAATCATTAGCTCTTTGTTTTAATGCAGGAGTGAACAAAACGATAGATGTAAACAAAACTACAATAATTATATTTACAATTAATCCTTTATATTTGTAAACTAGAACATTTATTACCATTACAGTTATTAAAAAAGCTAATATTGGACCTCTAGATAATGAGATAAGGAGTGCAGTAAAATTCACTAGAAAAAATATGATATAAAACCAAAATTCTCTTTTATTTATATAATATTTAGTTATAATTAATGAATACAAAACTATTAAAACAATAGCTAAATTATTACCAAAAGTTAACGGATGAGAATAAAATCCTTCAGCTCTTTTATGTAAAAAGAAAAATTGATAAAACCCATAAAATGAAGCAATTGCAGAGCCAGCTAAGACAAAATTAAATATGTTTTTAAAATTTGGCTTGAAATTTTTCATAAATATAAGAGATATAACAAAAAATAGATAGTGCCACCATCCAAAAATATGTTTAATAAATTTGTTAAAGTTAGGAAAATTATTAAAATTTACAATCAATGAAATATCATACAATATAAAAAATATCAAAAATAAATACAAAACTCTTTCACTATAGAACTTCAAATCTTTCTTCCATACTTTATAAATTATAAATAAAAAAATGATAGAAAAAAGAATTTGTGTAATACTAATAGAAATAAAATGAGAAAATGATAAAAAATTAAAAAATATTTTTAACATTTATTCTCCTTTCTAATATCTTCGCATATTTCAAAAATTCGTAAAAACTACCTATAATTGCAATAATAAAACCCCTATACCCTTCTAAAAAACCGTATTTTAAAAAATACATCTTAAAAAATTTTAACATAGGCTTCATCAAAAGTTTAAAACTTATAGAGATAAAACCCATATCTTTATTTTCACTAGCAAACAAAGAAGTATATTTATTAACTTTATTTATATGATCTGAAATATTTTTATATGAATAGTGATATAAATCCTTCCCTTTAGGCACATAAAAAACTTTACCTTCACAATTCAAAGCTTCATGCACCTTTTTATTATCCCAGTAACATTTATTTTTATCATAAATTCTAACTTTATAATCAGGATACCACCCACTATTTTTAATAAATTTACCAAGGTAATATGTTCTTCTTGGAACAGCTATTGCCGAAAAACCTTTTGAAAAAACAACTTCCAAGTTTTCTAACAAATATTTTTTTAAATCATCAGAAACTTCTTCATCAGCATCAATTGAAAATATTAAATCATTTCTTGCCATACTTGCAGCATAATTTTTCTGCTCACCATAACCATTAAAATCTTTAAAATAAATCTTATCGGTGTATTTTTTTGCTATCTCAATTGTTTTATCTTTACTACCCGAATCCACTACTATTATTTCATCAGCAAAATCAAGAGATTTTAAACATCTCTCAATGTTGTCTTCCTCATTATAAGTTATAATAGTTGCTGAAATCTTTCTCATCAATTCAAACCTAAAAATTCTATATATTGTCTGCAAACATTTAATTGCTCAAATTTTTTAATGTATTCATCCTTTATTTCAGGATAATTTCTTAATGCTTGCTTCATTTTCTCAGCCAATGCATCAACATCTCTAGTAGGAACTAAAAAATTAGCAAGTTCACCTGTTAAAATTTCACTTGGTCCACTCTCACAATTTGTGCTAACTACAGGTGTCTTCAATATCAAAGCTTCAATCAAAACTCTTGGCAACCCTTCGTAATCTGAACTTAAAACTAAAAGTTTTGCATTTTTAATTAAAGGATAAGGATTAGTGACCATAGGGTGCAAAATTACTTTACCATTTAATTGTAATTCATCAATCAACTTTTCTAAATATTGCTGGCCACTACCTTCACCTAAAAGTAATAATTTCTCTTTTAAATTTGCTTTTTTGTATGCCTTTAACAAAATATCTTGCCTTTTGTGTCTAATTTCAAACCTACCAACATGTATAATGTAGTCATCAACAGGAAGATTAAAATGCTCTTTAGACTTATTTAAAATATAATTAGTATCAAAAGGATTATAAATTGTTATGATACTATCTGATTTTATACCAATATTTTTTACCAAATCATTATAAACTCCCTTTGATACACATATTATATTCTTATCCTTATAAATATTAGCTAAATACTTCCTTTTAATATTTTTCAAAAATAAGCTGTTATTTCTATCTATTCTTTTTTTTGTAAATGAATTTCTAATTATATAGGAAATATTGTGTTTCTTATCTAATTGATTAAGAATTTTTTCCCAACTTTTTGATGTTTGCGCTGTTAATATTGCATCATATTTACTTATTTCAAAAAATTTATCCAACTTATTCTTTAAAATAATATATCTTAAAGGATGTTTTTTGTATTTATCAAGTTGCAATTTAATAATATTAAAATCACACTGTTTATCCCATTCAACTTTACTACCATAAGCAAGGACTAAGTCAACCAAATAACCTAATTTAATGAACCCGTTTAAAAGAGTTAGCGTTGAAACCTCTGCTCCACCAATTCCAAAATTTCCCATTAAATATGCAATTTTTTTCATTTTATCCCATAATTCTTTTGTAAATTTTTTTATAATTAAAGGTCATTTTTTCAAAACTAAATTCTTTTACTGAATAAATTAAATTATTTTTATTAAATTTACTATCTAAAGAGTACAAAAAAAGTTCTGCTATTTTTGAACTATTTTTAACCTCAGCGAGGTATCCGTTTATTCCATCTTTCACAATCTCTGGTATCCCTCCAGCTTTTGTGGCAACTACTGGTAGTCCAAAGCTTAAAGCATCTATAATAGAAGTACAAAGTCCTTCCTCTTTTGAAGTCATAGCAAAAATATCGATACATTTCAAACAAGAATACACATCTTCCCTAAAACCAGTAAAAACAATATTGTTAAAGCATGGATATTTCTTAGCAAAATCTAAAGTTTCATAGAAAAGGGGGCCATCCCCCACAAGCAGTAATTTTACATCCTTTCTAATTTCATAGACTTTATTAAAGGCTTTTATCAATGTCTTATGATCCTTATGATCTGCAAAATTTGCTACACATCCAATTACCTTATATCCATCTAACAAAGGTTTCAAATCTGATGGACACTCATAATCATCAGGATTTTTAAACTCTACACCACTATAAATAACCTCTATTTTACTCTCATCTATCCCATCACTCACTAAAACCTTTTTTACAGCTTCTGATATTGCTACAATTTTATCAATATATCTATTGTCATACTTAAATTTACTCAATCTGTTTTTTCTGATTGAAAAATCAACTCTCCTTGTGTGCACCAACTTAAATTTAAATCTCATAATTTTTGCTAATATCAAAGGTGTAAGAGAATGTGCATCATGCGAATGAACTATATCTGGTTTTATCTTTTTTATAATCCTAATAATATTCCATAAACTTACTGGACTTACTTCACCTTTAAAACCATAACTAACAATATTATTTTCACATTTTTTTATTAATGCTCCATGGCTGTTTGCTGCAAGAAAACTTTCTACACCTTGTTCAATCAACCCTCTATGCAATAACAGAGCCTGTCTTTGCCCACCTCTCCACTCTTTACCCGTGTCAACATGGAGAACCCTCATAAACTATTCACCATTTTGAAACTGCATCTGATAAAGCTTTTTATAAACCTTAGATTTTTCTAAAAGCTCTTGATGATTTCCAATTGATTCAATTTCCCCTTTATCCAAAACCACAATTACATCCGAATTTATTACTGTAGAGAGTCTATGAGCAATTACAAAACTTGTCCTATGTTTCATCAAATTTTCAAGAGCTTTCTGAACAATCTTTTCAGATTCGGTATCTAATGCACTTGTAGCTTCATCTAAAATCAGTATTGGTGGATTTTTTAAAAGAGCTCTTGCAATTGTTATCCTTTGCCTTTGACCACCTGATAGTCTAACACCTCTTTCCCCAATTACAGTATTATAACCTTCTGGAAGCTCCAAAATAAATTCATGAGCATAAGCTGCTTTTGCTGCATTTATAACATCCTCTTCTGTCACATTATCCATACCGTATGCTATATTGTTAAATACCGTATCATTAAAAAGAAAAGGTTCTTGAGAAACAATCCCGATATTTTTTCTCAAAGAATGAACTTTAAAATCCCTGATATCAGTTTCACCAATCTTTATGGATCCAGATATAACATCATAAAATCTAGGAATTAAACTTACCAGAGTACTTTTGCCTGCTCCACTTGAGCCTACAATTGCAACTGTAGTACCCGGTTTTACTAATAAATTTATATTTTTTAAAACATAATCTTCATTATCTTTATACCGAAAATAAACATGATCAAAAATCACATCTTTCCCTTTTGCATCACATTCTAATTCCCCATCATTTTCCAAAATTTCATTTTCTGTATCCATAATCTCAAAAATTCTCTCAGCAGCAGCAATAGCACTCTGAATATTGTTATTAGCAGAATTTATTCTTTTAAATGGATCGTACATCATTGCAATTGCAGCAATAAATGAAAAAAAGGTACCAGGTGTTGAAACCCCTTCTATAACTTTAAGCCCCCCATAATAAATTACTAAAGCCAAACCTATAGCACCAATTAACTCCATCATAGGGGAACTTATCTCGTTATAAACAATCTTTTTTATTTCATTTTTAACCAATTTTTCATTATGAGTTTTGAATTTTTCCTTTTCTTTATCTTCATTTGCAAAAGCTTTAACAACTCTGATTCCACTAAAAGATTCCTGCAAGACTGAAGAAATATCCCCCATCTTTTCTTGGCCACGCCTGCTGTATTTTTTAATTTTTTTCCCTATTTTTATTAAAGGTAAAACTACTAGAGGCAAAACAAAAAGTGCAAAGCTTCCAAGATATGGGTCTTGATAAAGCACCACAGCTGCAAGACCTAAAATAGAAAATGTTTCTCTAATAGCAGTTACAAATGAGGGAATCGAGTTTTGAACCAAGTTTACATCATTAGTAATCCTTGACATCAAAACACCAGTTGAACTTTCACTAAAAAATCTAATTGGCAACATGATAATTTTATCAAAAAGGTCATTTCTAATAGCTTGAACAACCCTTTGACCAGTTTTTTTCATTAGATAATTCTGCAGAAATCTAAAGACACCTTTTATTAAATAAATACCCACAATAACAAAGGGCATAAAAATTAATTTCTCTCTATCCTTATTAATGAATATTCCATCCAAAGCTGGTTTTACTATATATGCACTAGCACCATTACTCGCAGCTACAAATAATGAAAAAACAAAAGAAAAGAATATATGCCATTTATAAGGCCTAAAATAAAGCCATACTCTCTTTAAAAGTTTCACATTATACCCTGTTTTCTAATTTCGGAGTGAGTTTATATACACACTCATTTTTCTAAATGCAAGACAAAAAACGAATCTATTTGGACTAACTTACTTTTTTCTATCACTCAATATTTTAATAACAAAACCTGACATTACCTTTGCGTAAAAGGAAATATTGAGTTGACTTTTTACTCTGGTTATAATAAAACATGGTTATTAATAAGATTAACAATAATTCAACAAGTGAGGGAGAAAATGAATTTTGAATTTTTCAAAACAGAAAAACAGGGAGATATTTTAATAGTGACTTTTAACAACACTCAAAAAATGAATGCAATGAATTTAGCATTTTTTGAAGAATTACCATTATTAGTAGAAGAAATTGAAAAAGATGAATCTGTAAAAGTTGCCATATTTAGAAGCGATGCAAAGCACTTCTCTGTTGGGCTTGACGTGTTTGATCTTGGTCAGAAAATGCCAGATCTTTTAAAAACTGAAACTAAAGCAAAAAGAGTGAAACTCTACAATTTAATCAAAAAAATGCAGCTTGGCATGAATATGATTGAAGAAGGTAAAAAAATCTATATCGCAGAAGTAAACGGTTACTGTATAGGTGGTGCATTAGATTTAATTGCTGCTTGTGATTTAAGAACAGCATCAATGGATGCCAAGTTCTCACTTAGAGAAACAAAATTAGCTATTATTGCTGATCTTGGTAGCCTTCAGCGTTTGCCTTTTATAATCGGCTCTGCAAACACAAAATATTTAGCATTTACCGGGAAAGATATTACAGCAAAAGAAGCAAAAGAGATGCATTTAATAAACGAACTTTATGAAAACAAAGAGGAGCTTGATAAAAAAACATTAGAGCTTGCAAAAGAAATAGCAGAAAACCCATTTGATGCTGTAAGTGGTGCTAAAAAATTCATAAACAACCTTTCTGAAAAAATCAAAAAAGAAGAATTAGAAAAAATTGCTACACACAACTCTGCATTTTTAGATTTTGAGGAAGTAGCTTATTATTTTCAAAAGTCACTGCAAAAAAGGGGGTAATTAATGGATAGAGTAAAAATAGAAAAAAATGGAACAGTTGCGTATTTAATTATGTGCAACAAAGAAAATAAGCAAGATTTAGATTTTGCAAACCAATTTATTGAAGCCCTTGACAATATTGAAGCAGATAAAGGGATAAAAGCTCTCATTATCACCTCTGATGATGAAAAAAACTGGTCACAAGGGATAAACTTAGAATGGCTACAAAAAGCTTATACATCAAAAGATTTTGATACAATCAAAAAATTCTTATATAGAATGAATGACCTTTTCAAAAAATTGATTTTCTATCCTATACCAACAATTGCAGAAATTACAGGGCATGCCTTTGGAAATGGAGCGTTACTTTCATGCTGTTGTGATTTTAGGTTTATGAGAAATGATAGAGGCTTTTTCTGTTTTCCAGAAGTCGATGTAAGGATCCCTTTTTTACCATCAATGATAGCATATGCAAAAAAGGCTATCCCATATCAAAACTTTCAGAAGATGGTTTTTACAGGCAAACGATTTACAGCAAAAGAGATGGAGCAGTTAAACGGGATACACAAAGCTTGTGAAAATTTAGAAGAGTTAAAAGCCACAACATTAGAGTTTGCAAAATCATTTAATAAAGCAAGAGGTATCTATGCTGAACTAAAAAGAAGGATGTATGTTGATATATTAGAAGCTTTTGAAAAAGATAAAGAAATTATAGAGTCATTACAAATTATGGCATAATCAAAATTGGGGTATTCAAAATGCCCCTTTCCTATTTTACTAAAAGTTCTAAAAACCCTTTTTTTTCATAACTTTTAATATCTTGACCGGTGTTTGATGGATTTAAAAAAGTATCATCAGCAGCGATTTCATATTCATACTCTATTTTTACATAATCAACTTTTGAAGGGACTATGAGCTCATAATTTTTAATATTGGATGCTTTTAATCTACTTACATAAAAATAACGATCAAATTTTCGAGAATCGGTAATCCTTATTTTAAGATTTACCATAACATAATTTTTCCTATTTTTGAAAACCAAATAGAGTTTTTTCTTATCCCCAACTCTTAAGATATTATAGTAAATTATAAAATCATCGTTTTTTTGCGAATATTTATAATCTTTCAGCAATGTTTTATTTGATTTAAAATTGAAATTTAAAGAACAACCAAACAATAATAAAAATGTCACTAAAAAAAGATACAACGAACCAATTTTTTTTGTCATAATTTAAAAAGCTCCTTTTCATATTGATAAACTTCATTGAACATCTCATCAATCTCATCGCTTGTCTCAACATCTATTCCAAACTCATTTCTAAGCTGCTCAATTCTATCTTCGTCGGTATAATTTACAATATTCATATTATTTTTACTTAGGACTAAGTCTGAATATTCAACTATTTTAGCATATTCCTTATATTTTGAATCCTCTGATGAATGATGATATCTTATCGAATCAGAATAAATCTCTGGTAAATTCCATAGCTCTACAAGCTTTGCTCCAACCTCAGCATGAGTAATATCAAAAAGCTCTTTCTCTTTTTCATGTAAAGATAGATCTGAACCATAAATTTCACTAATCATCTCTTCATAATTTTTTATATATTGATTCATTACTATTATACCAAGGTCATGTAACATCCCTATCAAAAATACTTCTTCACTTATCTTATTACTGATTTTAAGTGCCACAATTCTAGAATATATTGCTACAGCGACAGAATGCTCCCATACTTTTTGTATAAGCAAACTCGCCTTAAAGTTTTCAAATAATGTTTTTGTAGAAAGGGCAATCACCAAATTTTTTATATTATTCGCTCCAAGAAATGTAATAGCTTGAGTTAAATTTCTAATTTCACTTTTTGGAGAATAAAGAGCAGAGTTTGCAAGTTTTAAAATAGATGCAGTTATATTCATATCCTTGGAAATAACCGAAACTAATTCTGCAAAAGAAAAATCGGGCTTGTTTAATATATCAATAACCTTTTTAGCAGTCTGAGGCAATGCAGGCAAATCATCTAATTCTTCTAATTTGGATATAATATCGCTACTCATAAAACTACTTTTCCTCCATTTCTTTTTTGGTCTTATCCTCTTTGCTTTTTTCAGCTTCTACATTCTCTTTTTCAGGATTAATCTCATTATCAAAAAATTTTTCCTCTTTATCTACTTCATCTTGTTTTATTTCCTCTTTATCTGACTTAAGATTCTCTTCTTTATCTTCTTCATAATCGTATACTTCATAATCTGCGTCATACACATCTTTTTCTTGAGGCTCATATTTTAAATTTTTAATCTCTTCAATTTTATGATTTAATTCTTCTATTTGCTCTTCTAACTCTTTGATTGCATCATATTCTGCCCTGATTTCTTCCTCTACCAGCTCACCTTCATCTAACAATGCAACAACCTTTTTCCCTAAAAGTTTCAAACGCTCATCCTTCTTCTTGGTAAGTGAAGCTATTTCAATTTTCAACTTGCTGATTTTTGCTAATTTTGTAGCCTCAAGTTTCCCTTTCTCAAAGGTATTTTTAAGCCAGTCAAGGTTTTTATCTTTACTCATAATTACCCCCTTTTATCCTACAATCTTTAATTTAAAATAATACAATACAGCAAGCATCCCAATATTCAAAAGCAAAGAGATGAAAAACATTACTTTCCAAAATCCAGAAGATGATTCAGATTTTACCCCAATATTACCACCTTTTAAAAACTTAGAAAAAATAGAATCTTTGATTTTAATCCAAGGTGTGTTTTCATAAGAAACAAAATCAACAGATAGAAATTTTGCATTTAATATACCATCTTTCACATCATTAAATGAAAGTTTGTCTAAAAGTGTACCATTCAATAATTTTATCTCAAAAGACTTGGGTTCTTTTGTGTTTTTATATAATGCACCACATGAAGGGCATTTTGTTTCCCCTTTTGGTTTGAAATCAAAAGTAGTATTGCAGGATTTACATATTGCTTTCATTTTGGCCCCCTATTTTTTTAGGTGCTTTTCCATCTCTTAAAAAGGTTATGCTTTATATTCATTATATCAAATATTTTCCCAATAATAAAGTAAATTAAATCTTTTATATCTTCTGGTTTATGATAAAAAGCTGGAGCTGCAGGGATAATATTTGCACCCAAATTGGATAATTTCAGCATATTTTCAAGATGGATAGAGTTAATTGGTGCTTCTCTAAAAAGTATTGTTAACCTTCTCTTCTCCTTTAGTGCCACATCCGCAGCCCTTTCTATAAGATTTGAGCTGATACCATTTGCAATTCTACCAATACACCCCATTGATGCTGGGATAATGACATAATCATCCACTTTAAACGAACCACTTGAAACTGGAGCAGCAAAATCTCTATAATCGTAAACTGTCAACTTTGACCTATCAATCTTGTAAAATGAAAAAAAATCATCAATATTATTTAAATTATTATGTTCGTAATAAATATTTTTTACAGAATCGTCTGTATAGGTAAAAAATAACATAACATCATCTAATTTACAAAGCTCATGCAAAAAATACCCTGTATATAGGCTACCGCTTGCACCTGTCATCCCTATAAATATTTTTCTCATATAACCACCACATCAAAAAATGTAAACACAAATATCGTAAGACTAATGTATGCATTGAGATTAAAAAATGCCATATCTAACTTTGATAAATCGTTTGGCTTTATAATGGAGTGTTCATAAATCATAAACAAACCGCATAAAATAACACCGACTAAATATAAAACACCAAGATTAAAAATAAATTTTGCGTATAAAAACAAAACAAAAGCAATTAAATGAAAAGCTCTTGCAAGATAAATACTATTCTTTACCCCTATAAATCTTGGAATTGAAAAAAGGTTATGCTCTCTATCAAAATCTATATCCTGAATAGCATAAATCAGATCAAAACCTGCAACCCAAAACATAACACCTACACCAAGCAAAACAATCCTAAAATCGATATTTCCTGTAATTGCTACCCATGCGCCCATTGGAGCAAGCCCTAAAGCAACACCTAAAATTAGATGACATAAAAAAGTGAATCTTTTTGTATATGAGTATAAAATAAAAATTATAACAGGAATTGGGGATAGTTTAAAACATAAAGGGTTTAATTTGTAAGCAGCTAAAAAATACAGTAAAAAGGATATTATTATATAAACAATTGCTTCTTTTTTACTTATTTTCCCGGCAGGTATTTCACGATTTGCTGTCCTTGGATTTTTTGCATCTATTTCGGCATCAGCTACACGGTTAAAACCCATTGCGCCAGATCTCGCACCAAGCATTGCAACAGCTATCCAAAAGATTTTATCAATAGAAGGGATACCATCTGCAGCTATTATGGCTCCTGTAAATGCAAAAGGGAGAGCAAACAGTGTATGCTCAATCTTTATCATTCTAAAAAAGGAAATAACTTTTTCCAAAACTACCCCCTAATAATATTAACTACAGCTTTTGCAAAGTCATCAGAATCGTTTAGACTCTCTATTCTTTCTATATTCAAACCGTTCTTTTTAGCAAATTTAATATATTGTTCATCAAGCTCAATCAATGTCTCTATATGATCAGAAACAAAGGATATAGGAACAACTATTATATTATCAACCCTCTTTTCAACATAAGACTCTATAACTGTTTTCGTTTCTGGCCCCAACCACTTTATCGGGCCAGTTCTACTTTGAAATGCAAGCTCATAACTTTTTACACTGCCAAGCATACTGCTTATTAGGTCAATCTGTGCTTTTAATTGTTCCACATAAACATCCCCTTTAGATAATGTATACTCTGGCAAAGAATGAGCAGAATAAAGCAGATGACAATTTTCTAACTTAACACCTAACCTTTCAGATGCCGATTTTATTCTTTTAACTATACACTTATTATATTCTTCACTCAAATGCCAAAAAGGGATTACCTTATAACTCTTGTTAATCGGTTTTATATTTGTAACATGAAACAACCTTTTAAAACAAACTCCACTTGTAGTATAAGAGTATTGAGGGTACATAGTCATAATATAAATATTTTCATAATCCCCATATTGAAGTTTGTTGGCAGTTTCCTCAATATAAGGTTTATAATAACACATCCCGATTTCAGTTTCTAATTCTCGTTTAGTTATCCCTTTATAATAAATCTTTACCTTTTCTAATAAACTTAGCAAATACTTAACCTGTGGAGAACCGCCCCCCATTTTTATATATTCTGGGGCAATCTTTTTACTCCTACTTTTTGCAATTATTTTGGCTAAATACTTTTGCAGGCTCCCGATTTTAAAATCAATAATATCCCTATCAGAGAATAGATTATATAAAAATTCTTCTATACCATCAATATTATCAGGGCCTCCCATATACATTACATAGAGCAAATCCATCACTCAACTTCCCCCTTTACATATTTCACTAAAAATTCCACATTTTCTACAGGAGTTTGTGGTAAAATACCATGCCCTAAATTAAAAATGTGCCCTTTTATATTTTTCCCTTCATTTATTATAGTCTTAGCCATTTCCCTTATTTTATACTTTGATGCAAATAGTAAAGTTGGATCCATATTCCCTTGTAAAACAAACTTATCATCTGTTAATTTTGCATAATCTTCTAAAGTAACGCTCCAATCGACCCCAAGAGCATCACATTTTAATTTTTTCAATGAATTAAAAAAAGTGGCTCCATTTTTTGCAAAGTATATTACTTTTGCATTTTTCAAGTTATTTATTATGTAATCCACATAAGGGAAAACATATTTTTCATAATCATAAGGAGACAACACACCTGCCCATGTATCAAAAATCTGTACTACAGGGCAACCATTATCAATTTGTGCTTGTAGGTATTTGATAGTACTATCTGATAATTTCTCCATCAAAATTCTATAACCATCTTCATCATTTCTCATGAATGTTTTTATTACATCAAAGTTTTTAGAACCTTTCCCCTCCACCATATAACAAGCCAATGTAAATGGGGCACCAGAAAAACCGATTAACGGAACATCCAGCTTACTTACTAACAACTTAACAGTTTCAATAACAAAATTTAAATCTTTATAAGGATCTACAACCGTTAACTTTTCCGCATCCGCTTTGCTTCTTATTGGATTAGCTATCACAGGTGCAGGATTAAAATCCAGCTCAACACCCATAGGTTCAATCGGTATTAAAATATCTGAAAAAACTATAGCGGCATCAAGTCCAAATGCCCTAATAGGCTGTAGGGTTACTTCACAAGCAAGCTCTGGTGTTTTGCAAAGCTCCAAAAAGGTAACTTTACTTCTAACATCTCTATATTCCTTCATATACCTGCCTGCTTGCCTCATCAGCCATATTGGTTGCCTTTCTACCTTTTCAGCATTTAGAACTCTTAACAATAAATCATTTTTCATACATAATCCCCCTTTTTGTTTTTTATCACTTATAGTTATCGTACAACTAAAATTTTCAACATCATAAGAATGTTATAATACCTACCTTTACTCTTTTTTAATTAGGTAGAACTCCTCTATCATTTCTAATAATTACACCATAATCAAAAATTATATGCACTAAAATAATGAAATAGACAATAGTAATTATTAAATTAGTGAACAAAAAGGTGTATTTAGATAAAAATAAGGGGATTATTTTGAAAATAAAAAAAAGCGGGTGACGGGACTCGAACCCGCGACCTCAACCTTGGCAAGGTCACGCTCTACCAGCTGAGCTACACCCGCTTGTTTCAGGCGTTATTTAATATATTCATCTTTTAATTTTGTCAAGCACTTTATCAACTGATTTTACAAACCTTATTAATATTATTTTTTAAGAGATAAAGAAACCCTATTCCTTTCTTTATCCACCTTTATTACAGTAGCAACTACGTTATCGCCAACATTAACAACCTCTAATGGGTGTTTAATAAACCTGTTTGCAAGTTCTGATATATGTATTAAGGCATCATTTTTAAGCCCAATATCTACAAAAGCTCCAAAATCAGTTACATTTGTAACTTTCCCTTTTACTTTTACACCTTCAGTCAAATTGTCTATATTTATAATCGATTGTCTAAAAATCAAAGGATCAACATTATCCCTAATATCTCTATCTGGTTTTTCAAAATCTTCTATGATATCTTCCAATGTTAATTTTCCTATTCCACATTTTTCACTTAAATAATCCAAGCTTTTCCCCTTTAAAGCAAGTCTAATTAGATGTTTATTTTCTATAGAAAGATTTAATACACTTAAAAGTTTATATACATTTTCATAATTTTCTGGATGAATAAATAAGGAATCTAAGGGTTCTTCACCATCATAAATCTTCAAAAATCCAGCGGCTTGTTCAAAAACTTTATCCCCTATTCCATCAACATTTAAAAGCTCACTTCTCTTTTTAAATTTGCCGTTTTTTTCACGATAGGACACAATTGACTCAGCAATTTTCTCATTTATACCTGAAACATACTTAAGTAAAGACACACTTGCAGTGTTTAGATTAACTCCAACTTGATTTACCACATCTTCAACCACATCATAAAGTTTCTCAGAAAGTTTTTTTTCATTAACATCATGTTGATACATCCCAACACCAATAGACTTTGGATCGATTTTGACTAACTCGGATAAAGGGTCTAAAACCCTTCTTGCAATAGATATTGCTCCTCTGATAGTTAGATCTAAATCAGGAAATTCTTTGTTTGCAATTTTGCTAGCTGAATATACACTTGCACCTGCTTCATTTATTATAGTATATACTACTTTTAGATTTTCTTCTTCTATAACCTTTGATATAAACTCTTCCGTTTCTCTGCTTGCAGTTCCATTGCCGATGGCTATTATATCAATTTTATGTTTATTAATTTCATCTAAAACAGTTTTTTTGCTGTTTTCATAATCATTTTGAGGCTCAACTGGATAAATTACTCCATAACTCAATAACTTGCCTGTTTCATCTATACATGCATATTTACACCCTGTCCTAAAAGCAGGATCTATACCCATAATCTTTTTACCTTTTACTGGTGGAGTCAATAAAAGTTTTCTAAGGTTTTCAGCAAAAATTTTTATTGCCTGAACTTCAGCTTTTTCTTTTAATTCCTTTCGAATTTCTAACTCTAAAGAGGGGAGTAAAACCTTTCTTAAGCTTTTTTTATAAGACTCTTCTACGAAACGATTTACCTCAATATTTTCAGATATTAATTTACTTTTTATTATATTTTCACACAAATCCTCATTTACTTCTAACTTTACTCTTAAAACTCCTTCCTTTTCACCTCTAAAAATTGCAAAAATCCTATGTGGTGGGATAGTTTTAATATTTTCTGAAAAATTATAATAATCTTCATAATTAGTTCTTTCATTTAAATAATCATTTTTTACTACACTTCTTAAGTTTGATTCATTCCACAAATACTCTCTTAAGCGATTCTTTATTTCAATATCATGACCAATCTCTTCAATCAAAATATCCATTGCCTTTAATATGGCATCATGCTCATCAGCTATATTCTCACATATAAATTCTTTTGCTTTTTCTATAATTTTGTTTTCATCTTTCTCATGCTTAATAAAAATAGATAAAGGTTCTAACCCCATCTCTTTTGCAATATCAGCTTTAGTTTTCCTTTTACTTTTATAAGGAGCATATAAATCTTCTACCTCTTTCAAGCTCTTTGCTTTATTTATTTTATCCTTTAATTCATCTGTTAATTTATTTTTTTCAGCTATTAACCTTATAACCTCTGATTTTCTTTCCTCTAATTTTACCAAATATTCGTATCTTTCTAATATCTCTCTAATAACATTTTCATCCATCCCACCCGTTTTTTCTTTTCTATATCTTGCTATAAATGGGACTGTATTCCCCTCTTTATATAACTCGATCAAATTATCTATGTATTTCTTGGCATAATCATACTCAGAGTATAAAATATCTAACACAATAACCTCCAATACATTTTCTTAAGATGAATAAAAAAAGATTAATAACGTATCTTAAATTCTGAATAATTTACTAATTCATCTACAAATTCATAATCAACATTTGTAACATTTGAAAGTGGTGGCCCAACTTTTAAATAATCTAATAGTTTTAATAAACTGTCCTCTTCACCTTCTACATCAACTTCAACAGTACCATCAGGTAAGTTTTTAACATAACCTTTCAAATTAAGATACAGGGCTTTATCATATACAAAAGCCCTATATCCGACCCCTTGGACTCTTCCAAAAACTTTAGCTTTCAACCTCTTTATCATAACTCTACCCTATATTTTTTTAACCTCCACATACCCAGTTTTCAGAGCATCTCTATTAATAGGTAGTAAAGAGTGATATTTTTCAGGAATAGCATAATACAGAGCATCTTCTGCATCATTTAATTCAAATAACTTGGAAACTGATAACAAAGCACCTATCATAACCATATTTGCTACCTTTGTATTACCCAAACTATTAGCTATCTCCGTTGCTTCTATTCCAAAAAAATTAATATCATCTCTAACCAATAGCTTTTTATCAACTAAAGATACATCAACAATCACATTTGCTCCACTATTAAATCTTGGCTGAAATTTATCTAATGATGGACGATTCATTATAAACCCATTATTAGGTTTTGTTACAATGGGAGAACCAATTTCCTCATCTGAGATAACAACAGTACAGTTTGCTGTGCCTCCTCTTTGCTCAGCCCCATAAGATGGCCACCAGGTTACATTCAGCCCCTTTTTAACAGCCATCTGCGCAAGAATCATCCCAGCACTCAATATACCCTGTCCACCAAATCCAGCCATAATACAATCAAATGTCATTTTTGCACCTCATTATCAATATCTTTAAAAACCCCCAATGGATAATAAGCTGTCATCACATCATCCACCCACTTTAGAGCATCAACTGGGCTCATGCCCCAGTTTGTAGGGCATGTGGATAATACCTCAACAAAAGAAAACCCTTTATCATTAAGCTGATTTTCAAAAGCTTTTTTTATAGCCTTTTTAGCTTTCATAATATTTTTAGGATTAGTCACAGAAACTCTACAAGAAAAAGCAACCGCAGGAAGCCCCCCAATAATTTCTGCCATCCTAAAAGGGAAACCATGTTGTTTTTCAATACGCCCCATAGGGGTAGTAGTTGTTTTTTGACCTGGCAATGTGGTTGGTGCCATCTGCCCACCAGTCATTCCATAATTTGCATTATTCACAAAAACCACAGTTAAACTATCACCTCTATTTGCTGCATGCATTATTTCAGCCATACCAATTGAAGCCAAATCACCATCCCCTTGATATGTAAAAACAGTTAAATTAGGTCTAACCCTTTTCATCGCCGTTGCCATAGCTGGGGCTCTTCCATGTGGGGCTTCAACTATATCAAAATTAAAATAGTCATATAATAAAACGGCACAACCAACTGGAGCAACACCAACCGTGCTCTCCCTAACACCTAACTCATCAATAGATTCAGCCACCAATCTGTGAATAATCCCATGATTACAACCAGGGCAATATATGGTTTTATTATATAATAAGCTTTTAGGTTTTTCATATACAACTTTCATCCTACACACCTACCATCGTTTTTACTTTTTCTATAATTTCATCTGGTGAAAATACCTCTCCACCAGGTTTTCCTAAAAATTCAATTTTTGAATCATCACATACAGACAACCTGACATCAAACAACATCTGTCCAGTATTCATTTCAGCAACCAACACCTTTTTTGCTTTCTTTGCAGCATCTTTTAAGAAAGTATATGGGTAAGGATATAATGTTATTGGTCTAAATAAACCCGCTTTTACACCTTCACTATTAAGTTGTTTTACAGCTGATTTAGCTACTCTGGCAGCAGTTCCAAATGCAACAATCAACACCTCATACTCATCTTCAATATATTCATATTCAACTTCGTTTGCTTCCATTTCTTCATATTTTCTTTTTAAATGCCAATTATGCTCTTTTAATTTGCCTTCAGCTAATCTTAATGATTTTATTGATCTTGGAGCTCTCCCTTTTGCCCCATTAAGTTCCCAACCTTTATCTTTATCTTCAATCTCTTTCATCTCTGGCAAAATTACAGCCTCTGCCATCTGCCCCAAAGCACCATCACCAAGTATAAGAACAGGGTTCCTATATTTTTCTGCTTTATCAAAAGATTTATATACTAAATCAATAGCTTCTTGCACAGTATGAGGGGCATAAACTAATAATTTATAATCTCCATTACCACCGCCGCGGGTAGCTTGATTATAATCTCCTTGGCTAGGGCCTATATTTCCAAGACCTGGGCCACCTCTTGCAATATTAACTATTACAGCGGGTATTTCTGCACCGCACATATAAGATATCCCTTCTTGCATTAAAGCTATACCAGGACTTGATGATGTTGTCATAACACGAACCCCAGTAGCACCAGCACCATATACCATATTTATAGCAGCTAACTCACTTTCAGCTTGAACAAACACTCTACCTAACTCTGGCATTCGCCAAGACATATATGCCGTAACTTCATTTTGAGGAGTAATTGGGTATCCAAAATACCCCACAAGACCAGCTCTCACAGCAGCTTCAGCAATAGCTTCATTCCCCTTCATCAATACTTTTTCACTCATGTTTATTACTCCTTAACCTTTTCTTCTTTTAATAAAGTAAAACAAACATCAGGGCAAATTAGAGCGCAACTTCTACATAATATACACTTAGATTCATCAATACACTCAGCATAATCATATCCATAAATGTTAAATTTCCCTGAATATCTAAGAACTTCTTTAGGACATACACTGATACAAAGTCCACACCCTTTACACCTTTCAATATCAATAATTACCTTTGGCATTAATACCTCCGATATTTTAATAAAACAATTATTATGTTATTTTAAGAAAAAATCAAATATTTTTTAGTTTCTAACCATCTATTGTTTAACATTACTAAACTACAACCATCTTTCTTTCAAGAAAATCATATAAAACCCTACCAGTATACCTATAAAATGCGCACCAAAATTTGCAACAAAAGGATCTATCACCCCATTTTTTCCAATTGAATATAAAATAGAGTAAAAAATCCAAAAAACTATTACGACCGTCAATGATTTTACCGCAATCTTTAGGTATTGATAACTTCTAGAAATTACAATAGTAACAGGTAACAAAAGTATTGTTAAAACCAAAATAATCAGAGGATTTGCAAGTTTATTATAATAGATTAACTTAAAACTATCTGTTGAAAGCCTTTTAGATTCATAAATTTTTATAACTTTTCTAAGATTTTTAAAACTAAGCTCCTTTGGATTGTCCGGTTTAACTTTTATAAATTTAGTCAGCGTATCGTTCCTAAAAATATATTTATTCAAATTTTCTTTAATTGTAGGAATATCTAATAAATCAAAATATTTATAATCAAATAATAACCATTTATTATCACCAATATATTTTCCTATTTTAGCACTTGCTAATCCAATAACTCTATTTTGATTTAATTGAAAAATATTTATTCCAAACAACTCCTTTTTGTCATAATCAATCAAATCTATACCTATTATTTTATCACCATCTTTAAAGTAAAAATCTGTAAAAGAAGCCTTTTCTATATACTTTTCAAAAAAAATTTTTTCTTCTTTATATCGTGCTCTTATTTTCTGTATCTTTGGGTTTATTGCATCAGAATAATATATTAGCACAATTGTAAAAAAGAGGTTGATTGATAAAAATAATATAGCAAGATTTTTTAACCTACCACCTAAGCTCAAATATGCAATTAACTCATTATTTTTAATCAATTTTAACATTGTAGCTACTAAAGCTGCTGATGCCGCCACAGGAAACACCTGATAAATTGAATAAGGTATCTTCATCAAATCAAAAATTAATATATTCAAAAATGGTGTATTATACCTTGAAATGTATTTTGTATGCTGAACTAGCTGAAATATCGTATAAATAATAAGCGAAAAAATTAGAATTATCAATAAATAATATAGATAATTTTTTAAAACATATTTATGAAATTTCTTCATACTATACCCTTCTGTAAAAATATATCAACATAAATGAAAAAATTATATTTGCTACCCAGGCAGAAACATAAGGGTTAATCACATTTAGCATATTTTGTGAAAAAATTAATATTGTATTATAAATTAAGACAATAACAATTGACAAAGTCAGTCCGAAAGCTTTTCCCCCTCTGTGAAAAAAAGAACCAAGTACTGCACCAAATAAAGCCATTATTATAGAAGCAAAAGGTATTGAGAATCTCTTAGATAATTCAAATTGATATATTTTATCTTTTATTAAATTTTTTACCAAACTTTTTATATCCATTACCCTTTCATCTCTTACTTTAATATTTTTAAATGAAGAAACAGGAATATTTACAGCAAAGTTTTTAAACTCCACTTTAGAAGGGGTCTCCTTCCCAACTCTAACCAAAACCCCATTGTGCAAATCAAAGATCAGACTACCTTCAGCAGAGTTGAGTATTTCACCATCTTTAGCATTAATAATAATATTTTCTTTTTTATTAATAATGATAAGATTTTTAAACCTATTTTTATCTAGCTTATTTTCTGTAAATAGAACAAATCCAGGTATCTCAGTATACAGTTCATTTTCTTTAAAATCATTTATTGAAACAAATTTTGAAATATCTAATAATTTTTTGATAGCAAAATCATTCCCTTTTGGCATTAAATACAAACTAATTACAATAGCGAAAACAAAAGATATAATTCCTAATGATAAAGCAGGGAAATATAAGCTAAACTTTTTCGCAGAAAGTGATTTCATTGCTATCAATTCTGAATCGTCTGACAGCCTACCATATACAATAAGAGATGATAGCAGTGCAGATGTTGGTAAAGTTATAATCAAAAATGATGGTAAATAAGCAACTATCAGCTCAATAATAAAAAAAAATGGCACGCTTTTAGATAGCACCAATTCTGATAAATCAACAATTTTATCTAACAATAATAGGAATATAAAGAAAATATTACCTAAAGTGTAAACAGGAACTAATTCTTTGAGAATATATCTTTCTATAATTTTCATGAATCATTTTTATAAAGTCTAATTACAGGAGTTTCTTTTTCAAGAATAATTTCATCTATTCTAACAATGTAGTTAATGGGGATAAAAGTCCTTTCTACATCTTTAAATTCATTTTTTACCTTATCATCATTAGGGGTAAAAAGTATTTCTGATGTATCAAGAAATACGATATCTGATACTTCAATTAACCCTAAAAAAGATGAAGTATTAACATTACTGGCATGAATAGTCATTATCTCTTTTCTATCATTCAAAAAAGTTATTCTATATAATTTCTTTTTCATTTCTTTTGCCTTATTAACAGTTTTGGCTTCCCATTAACATCTTTTATTTTAACTTCAATATTTTCAATCCTTTTGCTTTTTAAACTATTAATTTTCTGCTTGATAGCAGATTTAATTTTTTCTTTATTATAAGAATCTGGCAGTTTTGCAAGCTCTTTTTCAATTTCTTTTTCAATATCATACTCTCTGTCATGTATATATGTCGTTTTGTTGTATATTTTTGTAGGCGGTTTTTTAACCCCCTCTTGCTCCATTAATTTTTTATTCCATTTTTCTCGATACACCAAAAACCTTGCAACTAAATTGTTAAATCTAAATCTTAAAGTGGCATTTGTTATCTGATTAATATTATACTTTTTAATAATTTTATTTATTTCTCTTTCTCTTACCACTGGGGGAAATTTCATATGGCCTAAAAAATAATTTTGAAACTCAAAATTATACATTTTTATAAGATTTTCAAACTTTTCCAAATCCTCTTTAATTTCTGTTATTTCCATTCGAAAAACCTTATATCTGTATTTGTAGCAAAAATATCAAAAATAAAATTAACAACTCCTACCACAATACTCCCACCTACAGCAGCCCAAAAACCATCAATGTAAAATCCATCAGTAATAGCAGATGTAAGTTTTAACATAAATGCATTTGTAATAATATAAAATAAACCAAAAGATAAAATTTGTATAGGTAAAGTTAATATTAAAATTATAGGTTTCAATACCAAATTAAGAAAAGTTAATAACAATGCGCCCAAAAAAAGAGACAAAAAGGAACTTACTACAATATGTTTAAATATAATAGCTGCGAAACCAATCGCTATCGTATTTACACAAACTCTATAAACAAAAAAATTAGTCTTATACATAACACATATTATAAATTTATTTTATAAAAATATCAAATAAAAAAGCCAGCCAAAAGGCTGGCAAAACATATATTTTAAGGAGGGGGGAGGAGGGTCCTTAAAATATCATTTTTAAATATAAATAAAAAAAAATAAGTGTCAAGAAAAATTTGATGTATAATTTTATGATAATCAAGATTTATTACACTATCAATAAGTTAACTCAAATATAATATATTTATAATGAGCAATCATTTATTTTAAAACCATTAAATCATGTTAAACATATCACTTATTAAACAACTTTTATATTTAACAAATAAAAATATAGACAACAAACGATAAATAAATATAATAACATAAAATTAAATAAGGGTTTTTATGAATACAAAGGTTAAATATTTTTACAGTAATAAGATAAACAAACTTTTAAACAGTGAAAATTATCCACATGCTGAAAAGTTACTAAAAGCTTATCTTAAGGATGAATCATTACCTATTAATGAAAAATCAAAAATATATGAGCTATTGGGAATTATCAATTATCAAACTGGGAATTATCCCCTCTCAAAAAGATACTACAACATTTCATTAAAATACAATATCAATAACATAAATTCATTAGTAAATCTTGGAAATATACTAATTATTGAAAATAGATTTTTTGAAGCAATAAATTTAATGAAAAAACATCTTAAAATATCCCCTAATCGCACAGAAATTTTAAAACTTTTGATTTCTTGTTATTCATTTATAGGTGATATCACTCATTCAAAAATTATTTTCGAAAAACTGCTATCAACAAACTCTGTAGATGAACAGCTTTTTGTTGATTATGCTTATGGATATATTTTAAATAAACAATTTGATATAGCTAAAAAAATTATCTTAAACGGCTTAAATAGATATCCAGAAAGTTTTGTTTTAATTGATGCTTATGAGGAGTTTTCTGATATTGAACTAAACATAAAAGAGATAAAAAAAACATTACTTATCCCTTTTTTAAGAAATATTCATGACTTAACATTTGTAAAAGCAGGCACTTTACTAACAGAAAATATGTGCATAAGAGGCTATTTTAATTTTGAAATTGAAAAAGGGTTAGATCTTATAAAAATTTTACAAGATAATCACTACCCTATTAATAATAGTACTATGTTAGCAGCAATATGTGAATATTTTACCACTATAAGTATATCAGACTCTGATTTCACATTAAACACAATTGCAAGCTTTTATAATGTAAGCAAAAATAAACTAAAAAAACATATTCAATTAATCGAACAAAATTATAATGAAACTATAGAATCATTTTTATCTGATATAAACCTTTTTTATAATATCGAATTAGACAAAATATCTGAAGAGCTTGGTGATTTTGATGAATAGAAAAAATATTGGTGAATTATTACTAGAATATAAATTAATCACAGAAAAAGACCTTCAAGAGGGTTTAGAATATCAAAAAAAGAAAAAGATTAGGTTAGGTGAGGCTTTAGTAGAATTAGGGAAAATTACTGATGATGACATAGAATATGTTCTGAGCAAGCAGTTAAGCCTTCCTTTTGTAATATTAAATGAAAAAGAGCTTGATGTACAATATATAAAAACCTTCCCTTCAGAGCTTTTAATAAAAAACAATTTTATACCTTTATATGAAACTGAAACTGAAATAAAAATAGTTACAGATGATCCATTTAGAGAAGAGCTTATTTCTGAGTTAAAGAGATACACAAATAAAGAGATATCTATTTCTGTAGCAAATGGTAAAAAAATTAAAGAAATTTTAAATAAAATTTTTGACTCAAAATCTGAGATTTTACTACATCTAAAAACCCTTATTACAAAGTTAAACGACACATTCTTCTATAGAATAGACTTTCTTAAAAACAATAATAAAATATCAATTTTTATTTATGGCTGCGGTATACAAAAAAAATATGACGAATTTTCTTTCCAAGGTGATTTAGTAGACGAAGTTAATAACTCCTTCTTCGAATTAGGTTATTCAACAATTTATAACTATTTAGAAAATAATAACAAACAACTTTTATCAGTTTACCCAATTTCTACAGAAAATGTAAGCGACAGCTATGAAACCAATCAGATTTTAGTCGTTTCAAAGTTCGGTTTAGTTTTGAAAGATTTATCTATTATTTATAAGTCTAACATTTTTGACAAAAAGAATAATTTATTAAAATCTGATACAATAATACCTGGATATACACATTACTGTTTAAATGAAGTTCCCAACATTACAAATATATCATTAATTACAACACCTGATTTTATAAATTTTGAAAATGAATTTTACTTCGATGGTTTTATCCCAGAAAAGTGCCAGTGTAATGGAAACGGATGTGAAAAATGTAATAATTTAGGTTATAATTCTTTTCATCTTTCAACCTTTATAAATAAAAAAGAATTAATAAAGTTAATGGATGAGAAGAATGGCAAAAATTGATGCTTTTTTCAAATTTATGATTGAACAAGGTGGAAGTGACCTACATCTAAGTGCAGGTTGCAAACCATTAATGAGGGTACATGGAGAGTTAGTCGAAATAAAATATCAAACACTTACTGATGAATTACTTAGAACATTACTTTTTGAAATTATAGACGAAAAAGCTAAAAAAGAGTTTTTAGAAAAAAAAGATTTGGATTTTGCTTATGAGATAAAAGGGCTTGCCCGATTTAGAGCTAACTACTTTTTTCAAAAACGGGGGATTGGTGCAGTTTTCAGACAAATACCTGCTAAAATATTATCTGTAGAAGATTTGGGATTACCACCACAAATTTTAAAGTTTGCTCAATTATCAAGAGGTTTAGTATTAGTTACTGGGCCTACAGGTAGTGGGAAATCAACCACTTTAGCCGCAATAATAGACTATATAAACAGAAACAGGCATGACCATATACTCACAATTGAAGACCCTATAGAATTCGTTCATGAAAATAAAGGTTGCCTCATTAACCAACGAGAAGTTGGTAATCATACTGAATCATTTGCTTCTGCCCTAAGAGCAGCATTAAGAGAAGATCCCGATGTAATACTTGTTGGAGAAATGAGGGATTTAGAGACTATAGAATTAGCTATCACTGCTGCAGAGACTGGGCACCTTGTGTTTGGAACACTTCATACAAACTCAGCAGCAAAAACTGTTGACAGAATTATTGATGCTTTTCCATCTGGCCAACAAGCACAAATAAGAACTATGCTATCAGAATCACTAAAGGGTGTTGTAGCTCAGCAGCTCTTAAAAAGAATTGATAAGTCAGGTAGAGTTGCTGCACTGGAAATTTTATTTGTAAATAGTGCTGTTGCTAATCTTATTAGAGAAGGTAAAACATTTCAAATCCCCTCTGTAATTCAGACTGGCAAAGGGGAAGGTATGCAGCTTATGGATCAAGCTATTATGGATTTAGTAATGCAAAAAATTGTTTCACCTGAAGAGGCTTATTTAAAAGCAAACGATAAAAAAGCCTTTGAGCGATTTTTAAATAACAAATAAATGGATGGTCTAACTCTCTATAAACTATTATATAACTACAATGAAATACTTCTAAAGTCTCGCATTAACAGCTGCGAATACAGCAAAGACCAGTTTATTCTCAATATTTATTCTTCTACTAAGTTAAAGCAACTAATAATCGATTTAAACAATCCAATACCATTACAATTAACCGATAAAAAATTTAAACTAACAAATAGAATAGAATATCTTTCAAATTCTAGCATCAAAGAAATAAAGCAAAAAGGCTTTGATAGAGCATTTTACTTAACACTATTAAAAAGAAAACCAAGTGGTAAATTGATAAAATACAAAATAATCTTTGAATTAGTTGGAAAAATGAGTAATGTAATAATCACAAACGAAAATGGTCGTATAATTTTTTGTTGGAATAACAACAATATAGATACTGACAGAGAATTATCTAATGGTAAATTATATACCCCTTTCAAAAGCAACAAAAAATTTAACCTTACAACTAGTGAAAATTGTAAATTTGAAAATTTTGAAGGATTTTATAGCATTACAGAAAAACACGCTTATAATCTATTAAAAATAAACAATAACGATTGTTATAAAACAAAACAACTAATTTTGGAAAGTCTAAAAAGTAAATACTTTTACATTGATAAAAACGGAAGATTAATCCCTTTTGAAATTCCAGATTACCATAAATTGATACCAATTGAAAAATTATATGACTTTTTATTAGAAAAATCGAACAATGATTCTATATATCCAAAAAAATTAAAAATCACAAAATATTATGAAAAACAGATTAAAAAAAATGAAAATCTGATAAAAAAGCTAAAAGAGGATTTAAAGCTTGCATATAATTTTAGCAAATACAAAGAGGAAGCTGATTTATTAAAAAATAATCTAAACATTTTGAAAGATAAAAAAGGGGAAGTTAAATTAAAAAAGTACACAGAAAATGGTATAGAAGAAATAGATTATATTATAGATGAGAATATCAATATTATTGACAAAATTAATAAGCTTTATAATAAAGCCGAAAAATTAAAACGATCAATACCAATAATAGAAGAAAGAATAAATAATTTAATAGATTTGAATAACTTTTATAATGAAATGATATTTAACATAGAATCTGACGATGAAAATTTCATTGAAGAAATATACTCCTCATTATTTAATAAAACCAAGAAAAATATTAAGCATGAAAGTGCTCCAAAATATCTGATTCTAAAAAAAGGTAACACTATCTTTTATGTGGGAAAAAACAGTAAATCTAATCAGTTTATTTTATTCAAACTTGCAAACCCAGATGATTACTGGTTTCATGCACATGAGATACCATCTGCTCATTTGATCATGAGAGCAACTGGAGAAATAACCGATGAGGATATTATCACTGCTGCAAGAATTGTTGCGCACTACTCAAAATATAAAAACGAACTTAAAGTACCCATCGATTATACAAAGAGGAAATATGTTAAAAAACCAAAAAATACACCAGAAGGGTTCGTTATTTATAATAATTATAAAACTATTTATGTACCGCCCTTTGATGAAAACGACATAAAGAAACTATTAATAGAAAATTAATACTATGTAATGGGATCTATAAATTGTGATCTGTACAAGTCACTAACTGTTCTAAATTTATCTTTGAGCTTAACAACAAGCTTATTAAAAACCTCAGCAGTTGCTAAAGCATCACCTAAAGCAGTATGTCTTCCAATACATTTAACATTGTATTTTTCAAGCAAAAAATCGAGACTTACATGATCATCTCTACACAAAATATTTTTTGAATAAACAAACATTGTATCAATCCATATATTTTTAATTTCAGAGTTAAAATTTTCTCTAAGCTCTTTATTAAGCATTTCCAGATCAAAATTTACATGATGCCCCACAATCACAGAGTCTTTAATGAATTTTAAAAAATCTGGTAAAATTTCAGCAGCAGTCGGTTTATCTTTTACAATGTCATCTGTAATTCCGTGCCATTTGATTGAATCTTCTGGAATGGAAATACCTGGATTTATAAAAACATCATAAAAGTCAACTATTTTAAAACCAACCACTTTCACAGCTGCAATATTAATTAATTTTGCAGTCTTAAGATCTAAGCCAGTTGTTTCTGTGTCAATAACACAATATTTAGCCTCATCAATTTTCATATTAAAAATTTTTTCATTGTTAACACTGGAAATAAGATTCTTTATATATACGGCAAGTGGGTCATTTTTAGAATTTGTTTTATTATATCTAAATTTTTTAAAAAACTTTCTAATCATAAACTATATCCCACTTTATTTTTATAATGAAATATGCTAAAAATCAATAACGATTTAGTAAAAAAATGTTTTAGTTTTCAAGGAGTTTACATTGAAATCTCTCTTTACATTGGTTTTTGCTTTTCAACGCTTTAAACAAAAACGATTATCAATTCATGCTTCATCTTTAGCTCTATATTTCATACTTTCTATATTCCCAACTATATTAATAACACTAATAATTTTAAACGCACTATTTATCAACTCAACACTTTATCAAACATTTATTAATGAATTAAATAATTTTATAAGTGGAAATTTAATAAAACTTTTAGGCATTTCCGTTTCGAATTTTAAAAATATAGCTATAAGTTATGGTAGTATAAGCTTTATAATGGTCATAATTTTTTCAAATACTTTCATAAAAGGTTTATACAATTCAATACATTACATCTTTAATATAAACAAACATAGATCAAAAACCAAATTTGCACTCCCTTTATTTTCATCAGTTATACTTGTTTTAATCATAGTTTTGTTTACTGCAATAAAATTACTCTCAACCTTTTTACTAAAATATTTAAGCAATTTTCTTAATCTAAAGGTCGATGTATTTTTCCAATTTAAAATATTTTATTATATTATCAGCTGGGTTATAATTATTTTACTTTTATACTTTATATTGAGAAAAAATATAAAATTTTATTTATTAATTTTAGCATCTTTATTTTCTCTTTTATCCATTATCATTACTAGCAAATTATACTTTTTAATCGTTAATAAATCAATTTACAATCTTTTATACGGCTCTATCTCTACAATTATAGTTTCGATAATGTACTTATGGTTTATTTTTAACCTATTATTGTTTATTTTAAACTATTTTTACATTTACCAAAATTTCATGCTTGTAGCAAAAAATTACTTAAAACCAGAAAATAAAAAACTGATATATTTGTTAATAAAAAAACTCTTTGACTTAATAAAATCTTCTTATACTTTACACGATGAAAAAAATATTATTAATCTTCAATATGAGAACAAAAGTTTTATAATAAAAGAAATCATCAGGAGCAATTAATGGACGCTATTACATTTTTAGCAGAGCAAAAGATTAAAGAAGCCATTGAAAAAGGTGAACTTGATAATCTCTCATGTAAAGGTCAAAAGATAGAAATAGAGGATTTAAGCATGATTCCAGAAGAATTAAGAGCAGCATACAAAATTTTAAAAAACGCAAATATACTTCCAGAAGAACTTCATTTACAAAAAGAAATAAAAAATATTGAAGACTTATTAGAATACTGCTTTGATGAAGAAGAAAGAAAAAAATTAAAAAAGAAACTCAACGAAAAATTACTAAGATTTAACATCTTAATGGAGAAAAGAGGTAGAACAATGGCATATTATGAATATAAAGAAAAAATTTACTCTTGTAAAATTTTTAAAAATGAATAAATAAAGTAAAATTTAAACAAACACCAAAGGGGTTTACTATGAGATTTGATATCGCAAAAAGTGGTAACGGTTTAACTTATGAAATAAGAAATATCGTAAATATTGCCAATAAATTAAAAGAAAATGGAATGGAAATATATTGGGAAAATATTGGGGATCCTATCCTAAAAGGTGAAAAACTACCTGAATGGATAAAAGAGATTCTTAAAGAAATAATAGATGATGATTCAACATTTGGTTACAGCCCAACAAAAGGTGTAGATGAAACAAGAGAATTTTTAGCAGAATTAAATAATAAAAAGGGTGGAGCTCAAATTACAAAAGAGGACATCATTTTTTTTAATGGCTTAGGTGATGCTATCGCAAGAAGTTATAGCGCTATTAGGGTTGATGCAAGGATTATAATGCCAGAACCTACCTACTCTACCCATCTTTTGGCAGAAGTATTACATGCATCTTTCCCACCAAATACATATAGAATGAATCCTTACAATAACTGGGCACCTGATATAAACGAGCTTGAAAGGAAAGTAAAAAGTCATAAATCAATTGTTGGAATACTTGTGATTAATCCTGACAACCCCACAGGTTATGTATACGATAAAGAAACATTAGAAAAGATTGTTAATATAGCAAAACAGTATAATTTATTTTTAGTTTTCGATGAGATTTATAATAATATGGTTTACAACGGTAAAGAGACTGTGTCCCTTGCTGAAGTAATAGGTGATGTCCCAGGTATGAGTATGAAGGGTATTTCAAAAGAAGTCCCTTGGCCAGGTGCTAGATGTGGATGGATTGAAGTATACAATATTAAAAACGATATTGCTTTCGAAAGATATATAAATGCAATCTTACAACAAAAAATGGCAGAGGTCTGCTCTACTACTTTTCCTCAAAAAGCAATCCCTAGGATATTAGGCCATCCTGAATATAAAAGTTATTTAAACGAAAGACTCAGACATTATGAAAAACTATCCAATATCGCATATAACATATTGAAAGATGTCCCATATATTGTTGTCAACAGGACAAACGGAGCATTTTATATGTCCGTAGTTTTTATAGAAGCTGTTCTCAACAATAAACAAACTCTACCTATTGAAAACAATGCTGTTAAAGAATATGTTGAAAAGATAACAAGTGAACCTATAGAAAATGATAAAAGGTTTGTTTATTATCTTTTGGCTTCTACCGGTATCTGTGTTGTACCACTTACTTCATTTTTTACACCATTGCCAGGTTTTAGAATGACACTTCTTGAAAAAGATACAGATAAGTTTGAGCACACTGTTAAAACTTTGGCAGAAAAAATTGTTGAGTATGTAGAATCAGCACGGTAGATGGCCTATATATTACTAAGTTTAAGTGCATTATTTTGGGCTGGAAACTTTGTAATTGGCAAATGGATATCAGCATCTATACCACCTGTTGCTTTGGTTTTCTGGCGATGGGTGGTTGCTTTTATTATTTTATTACCATTTACTGCGAATAAAATTTATCAACAAAAACATCTAATCCAAAAAAATATTAAACTTTTAGCGGCATTTGGTTTCTTAGGTGTCACATTATTTAACACTCTAATATACAAAGCAATGCATTATACCACTGCAATAAATGCTTTACTTATCAACTCATTTGTCCCAATTTTAATCTTTATAATCTCTTTCTTCATTCATAAACTAATAGCAAAGAAACTACAAATTTTAGGAGCTATAATCTCACTAATTGGAGTCATAATAATCATTACAAAAGGGGATTTAAACTCCCTTATTACTCTCAAAATTAATCCAGGTGATATCTTAGTCTTAATAGCAGCTCTAAGTTGGGCTTTATATTCCGTCTTATTAAAAAATTTAGATAACGATCTACACCCATTAGTTTTTTTAGAAACTATTATATTTATCGGTCTTCTATTTTTATTCCCTATTTATCTATTTTCAAACAAATCTTTTGAAGTAAATATAAAAAATATTTTTGTTATATTATATGTTGGTATTTTTGCTTCTGTACTAGCTTTTATTTGCTGGAATAGAGGTATTAAAGAAGTTGGAGCTAACAAAGGTGGAAACTTCATACATCTCATGCCCGTTTTTGGAACCATAATGTCAATTCTACTACTTGGAGAACAATTCTTCTTTTATCATTTTATAGCGATTATCTTAGTATTTTCTGGGATTGTTCTAAACGTTATTACCAAATGATTAACTATTATTATCTTCTTTCTTATTATTAACAAATAAAAATATCAAAAATGAAAGACCAACAATACCAAAATATCCAGCATGTCTGAAAGTATCTTGAAAAGCGTGTGAAGCACTCATTAGATATTGAACTTTCCCCAAAAGTGCATAGGATTTAATAGCGGCCAACTGCTCATTCATAGTCTGAGATAAGAATAGCTTTGCAGTGTTGAGATAATTATTTACATAGCTATAATTTTGTATTGCAGATATCTCATCATAATGAAAGTTTATTTTTGATTGTAATGTGTTGGTCGCTATAGCAGTTCCAAAAGAACCGCCCATAAAACGAATGTAATGTAAAAAGCTAACCCCCATTTGAGTTTTTGGACCAAGCTTTCTCATAGCCAAAGTAGATATTGGAGCAAAAAATGTTCCAAGAGAAAAACCAAGGGGTATTGTTAGCAATATTGTTTTAATAGATGGAGTATAATAATTTAATTTTGGCATTAAGAAAATAGAAGTAGTAATATATAAAAATGCATTAACAACCAAAATATTTTTCTCACCATATTTATCAGATAAAACTCCAGCGATAAAAGAGGTAAGTCCAATAAAAATGGCAAAACCAAGCATATGTAAACCTGTCTGCAAAGTAGTATAACCCTTCAAATTTTCATAATACAGTGGTAAAAGGTAAAACAATTGGTAAATTGACAAACCAAGAGTCAAAGCATAAATAAGAACTGCAACTCTGTACTCTTTTATTTTAAATATATCATAATCTATCAATTTAATCTTTCCTACAATTTCTGATATTGTAAATAAAAACAAACCTAAAATTGACAAAAATAACAACTTAACTATATAAGAGGATTGAAACCACCCTTCTTGCTGACCTTTTGACAGCATTATAAGTAAAGGTATTGTAAATATTGCAAAAAAAGCATAACTAAAAAAATTAAATTTAAGTTTCTCTTTTTTCTCTAAAATCTTAGGTAAAATTAATATACCTAATACTACAACCATCAAACCTACAGGCAGATTCACATAAAATACATATCTCCAGTTGAAATGTTCTGTCAAATATCCACCTGCTGTAGGCCCAAGAGCTGGAGCAAAACTTACCCCAGTTCCAAAAATCCCCATTGCAATCCCTTTTTTCTCTGGAGGAAAAATAGAAAACATTATTGTTTGAGCCGTTGCAACAATAAATGCCTCACCTAACCCTTGAAAAGACCTTGATATTATCATCTGTGGTAAATCAGTCGCAGAACCACATGTTGCACTAGAAACAGTAAATAAACTCACACCAATTAAAAATAGATTTTTTAATCCAAAAACCTTAACTAACGATTCAATTAATAATAAACCAGTAGCGGCAGCTGCCATGTATGATGTAATAACCCATTGTACTCCATACAAATCAGTTTTTAAGGGAGCCATCATCTTGGGCACTACAACATCAACAATGGTGGTATCAAGTATAGCCATAAAAGTTCCAGTCATTACAACAAATGTAATGAGGATACGGGTTGTATTATCTATTTTTTTATACAAAGGATCTTTTTCTACCATCATTATTAATTTACTCTTTTTATTTTAATTTCTCCTCCCATACCTACTTTTAAAATAGAAAGATCACCCTCTTTTATAGCTACTCTTACAGGTATTCTCTGAGCAACCTTAGTAAATTCCCCAGCTGATATATCTCTAGGTACAAGTGCGTATGTAGCTGCAGAAGCAGGATATACCTCTTCTACTTCGCCTTTAAATTTTATGTCTGGATAAGAATCAACCGAAAATTCTGCTTCACAACCTGCTTTTACCCCTTTTAATTTTGTCTCTTCTAAAAGAACCTCCACATACAAACTTCTCGTATCCACTATCGAATATATAGGAAAACCGCTTTTAATAACACTGCCAACTTCCACAAACTTTTTACCAATTTTACCGTCAAAAGGGGCTCTTAATTTACAATAATCGATTAAGTTTTTTAAATCTTGAAGTTGGTTCTTTGTTGCAGCAATTTCACTATCCAACGACTCTATACTTTTTTTAAGCTCATCAATATTTTTATATTCCACATATACTATTTTCAACTCATCTTCAGCTACACTTTTTTGTTTCTTAAGCCCTTCCAATTTGCTTAACAAAGATTTCTTCTTTTTCTGAAGTGCTAAAAGATTTGTTTCAATATCTTCAAATTTCCTTTTTGATACCGCCTTTGCTTCATAGAGACTTTTAAATCTATTATAATCCCTTTTTAACTGTTTAATATTTTGATTTAATTCAGCGATAGAATATTTTAGGGATTTTATCTCATCGTCTAAATAATTTATTTTTTTCTCAGCAATATTTTTCTTTAAATCAAGCTCACCTTTAACTTTTAACATTTGTATATTTAACTGTTCTCGTTTACTTTTTAAAGACTCGATCTTTTTGGCAACTTGATCATATTTTAATTGATAATCTATAGGATCTATTTCAGCAATTACCTCACCTTTTTTTACAAAATCCCCTTCTTTTTTATACATTTTTATAATTTTACCTGCCACTCTTTTAAAACTTACATTAGTTATCTTATCACTTCTTATGAAAACAGCATCTGATGTTGCGTAATCTCTTATGAATGTTAAGTAATTATATGCAAAATAAGCAAAAACAATTAAACCAACAATTAATAAAATTAAAACAATCTTTTTCTTTTTCCCCATTTTATCACCTCAATTCTTTACCTATAGCTTTTTCAAGAGCAAAATATTTTTCTAACATATCATAATGAGCATTCTTAATATTCATCTGAGCTTCAACTAACATAGCATTTGCATCAAGCAAATCAGTGTTACTTGCCAGCCCTTCCTTATATTTTAGATCAATAATTCTAAAGTATTCTTTAGCCTTTTTTTCTTGTGTCTTTGCTAGCTCTAAATTTTTCTTAGCTGTTTCAAATGATTTATATGCATTTTGAACCTCTAAAAATATTTTTAACTTTGTATCATTTTTATATTTTATTAAAGCATATTTCATAGAATTCTTAGCCTTTGTCTCATAAAAAGGTTTACTCCATTCAAGAGTATAATTAATTCCAACTTGAATAAGAAAATTACCCTTTGGTTCAACTTCATCTACACTATTTGAATATTGATAACCGCCTTGTATATATATTTTTGGCAAGAAACCTGACTTAGTTACACCTTTGAGAGAATCAATTAAAAATATATTTTCATCAAAAGACTTTAAAATAGCTCTATTTTCCTCTGCTATTCGTAGTAGATTTTCTAAATTCAAATTAAATATCAAATTGTTATTAATATCTTCAACATTAAAAGAGATATCATCAACACCCATCAATGTTGCCAAATTAAACTTTGCTACATCAATCTTATTTTCAATATCTATTGTTTTTTGTTTAACTTCTTCTACTTTCACTTCTGTCTGTAAAATATCAATATATGGAACAATTCCCTGTTCATACATTATCTTTATATCACTCAAGTGTTTATTTAGGCTTTTTAAATACTCTTCTAGTACATTTTTATGAGAATATAACTTCAAAATATCAAGGTAAGCCTTTTTGGTTTTAAAAATCAATTCATTTTTTTCTTCTAAAAATTTAAATTTTTCAATTTTTTGCTCATGTGATTTAGCTTCAATTGAAGAAGTTACAAGTCCACCAGTATATAAATTCAGCCTAAAACCAGTAAATATTTCAAAATATTCTTTTTCTAAAATTGTAATATCTTGTGCACCAAAAGGGGTATTAAAAGGCTCTGTTTTTTTATCATCTAACAAAGTATATTTCCCATCAAAAATAAAAGATGGATACCTATTAGCCTTTGAAGCCTCATATTCAAATTTCTTACTCTCAACTAATTTTGATTTATATTTGAGTGCATAATTATTTTCCAATGCCTTAATAACTGCATTTTCTATTGATATCGCAAAGCTATTGATAGAAACAATTAATATTAATATTATCAGGTAGATAACATTCATATCTCTTCCCCTAATATTATTTTTAAACCTTCATCAAGCAAGCGATATATTTTATCAAGGCTGTAATCTTTATAAATTATATAGTAAACTATAAGCTCTTTTAAAAATCCAGTTAATAAAATAACTTTAGGATCATCAAAATGTAAGCCCATCGAATCAGCAATAATATTTTTAAGTCTACTTCTAAAAGAAAAATATAGATCCTTAAACCTTTCACCGCTACTTAAAGCTTCAAACAAAAATACCTTTGATAACATTTTATACTCATAAATATATTCTATGAAAACTTTACAATATGTTGACAAACATTTCCTTTTATCTTCTTCATTACAGCACTCTAATAATTTTTTTATCATATTTTCATGCAAATAACTTAAAAGGTCATAAAAACAGTCTTCTTTACTTTTGAAATATAGATAAAATGTGCCTTGTGCCACACCAGCCTCACGAACAATATCAGAAACTTTAGTTTTCCAGAACCCCTTTTGAGCAAATATCTTAATAGCAGCTTCAATAATTTTGTCTAATGTGTTACCTTCTGACTGACTCATCAGTCATAATTTATAAAAATATTTAAAATAGTCAACTAATATTTGATTTTTAAGTCTAATTAAGTAAAATTGTTTTATGTTATTGGTAGTAATTCTATTGATTATGTTTATTTTTTTAGAATTTTTAATTATACTCTCGTTAAGAAAAAAAAATACAACTTTGATTAATTCATTCATTAACAAAGAAAACTTTCTATTAAACCTTATTCCTAAACCCATTATTATAATTTCTATTAATCAAAAGATAAAAGCTTTAAACAGCAGTTTCGAAAAAACATTCAATGTAAAAAAAGATGAATTAATTGACAAATATTTTTATATGATAAAAAATGGTGTTTTAAATAAAATATTCATAGAAATTTATAAAGATTTAGAAAATGTAAAAAAAATTGGTTTATCTGCTTCATTAAAAGATTCATCAACTATCACTATACGAAATGAAAATTTTAAAACTAAAATATATAAAATAGATAAATCTCTTTACTTTGATGAATTTGGAAAAATTGATGGATTAATCTGTATTATAGACGACATTACTGAACAAGAAAAAGAAATCAGTGATTTAATGAAAAAGGCAATATATGACGAATTAACTCAAACATACAATAGGAGATATTTTAAAACTGTAATTAAAAATGAAATAGAAAAAGTTAAAAGATACAATATTAATAGTTGTTTACTACTTTTTGATATCGATTTCTTTAAAAAAATTAATGATACATATGGACACGATACTGGTGATTTAGTTTTAAAAAAATTATCTTCTATCATAAAAAGTTCAATAAGGGCAACAGATCATCTTTTCAGAATAGGTGGAGAAGAATTCGCTATTATATTAACAAATACAAAAATCAATGATGCAACACAAGTTGCTGAAAAAATAAGAGTTATTACTGAGAATTACACATTTGAAAAAGTAGGTAAAGTAACAATAAGTATTGGAGTCACAAAAATTAAAAGTAAAGATACAGAAGAAACATTATATAAGAGAGCAGATGAAGCACTTTATCAATCAAAGAAGACAGGAAGAAATAAAGCAACTGTATTTAAATAAAAAAAAAGCTCTGGCGGCGACCTACCTTCCCACGGGTTACCTTCCCGCAGTATTCTCGGCGCTGGAGGGCTTAACTTC
>NZ_JAPNXM010000010.1:0-76107 GCF_049472675.1 Deferribacter thermophilus | reverse complement strand
ATATATGCGATATTATTGAGAGGAGTAGCTTATGATGAAAATTATTCTGGTAAAATATTAACTAATATTTAAAAAAAACTTGACATTTAACATAGAACATTGCGAGGCAATGAAAGTTGCCGAAGCAATCTCAAAACTACCTTGTTAGTAAAAACATAATTTATTGTGCAACAGCCTCAACCACCAAATTTTAGCATACAAATATAAAATGTCTACTTCAAGTTTATTTTTTAACTTTAAACACCCTCGCAAAAGGGAAATTATTGTAAACTTCTTCAAATAATTTTTTATCATATTTTCCCAACAAATACATTTGATTAAAGTTTGATTTATAAAAATTATCATCAGATAAAATAATGTATATAACTGTATTACCTTTTAACAAAAGCTCCACATTATATCCTGTATTAAAAGGATACTTTTTAGTTGATACCAATTTTCCATTCTTAGCGATATCAAACATTTTCACAGGAATTTTCCCATTGATTAAGCCATTTTTAGTGTCAATACTATTTCCATCGCATTCAAATACACCTTTTACAACCTTTTGACAGCTTAAAGGAGCAACAACAACTTCTTGTGATGTTTTAGTGTTAAAATTATAAGATCCAATAAAATTGTATGCAGGAAATTTTGAAATCATATCCATAGTAAATAATACATAATTGTTACCTTTTGGTAGCCCCTCATAGCTATCTACATATTTGACAATATCTGGAGCAGATTTGTTATCATCAATCATCTCTTTTATCTCATTCATGCCGTTATTATCAAAATATGAAATATATTTATAAAGCTTATTCTGATTGTCCGTAATTAAGCTTTTTGCAATAAAATAAGTTTTTGGTGAGCCTTGTGAACCACCATCATGATAAACTGGGAATCCTACAATATCCTCAATGGCATAACCATAATCCCACCAAGACCATATTGCACCTTTTTCAAGCTTCTTATTCATATCAATAAAAGATTTTATAATCCCTGGATTTATTGAAGGCTTTGGCACATATTCCTTAGCTGTAAGCTTGCCAAGTCCCACACATAGTAGCACAACAATTGCAACAGCAATCAAATTTATATTTAATGGCTTTATCTTTTTAAAATTTTTCTCAGCATACTCCACCGCATAATCTATTATCATCCCAATGCCAGCACCAGCAAAAGGAGCTAAAAACATCACAAACCTATTTGAGCTTTTAAAAGCAAGCAAACCCAGTAAAAATAGTGGAACTATAGCCAAAAATTTACGCCACTTTAAAGCAGCAAAAATAACAAATATGATTAATCCTAATATTGATAAATATGGAGAATTTATTATATACTCTAAAACCTCTTTTATCGGCTTATGCTGAGCTTCAGTAATCGTTTGTAAAATATTTGGAAAACCAATCACATTCTCCTTTGATACAGTAAAATAGTTAATTATAAAACCAAATAAATTAAAAATTCCATAAAATAAGTATAATGGATTGCTAAAAAGGACAAACAAGCCTGCACTTTTTAAAATTACTTTTATAGGTTTCTTCTCCAAAAATAAAACAACTAATAAAACACCAAAATATATTAAAGTAAAGCCAGGGTGAAAATACCACCAATAGAAAAATAGCATAGAAAGCCCACTTAATGCAGAAAATAAATAAACCTTTTTAGTATCTTCATTTTTTGCTGAAAAAAATATAAATAAAGATGCTAAAACTGGGAAAAATATATTTAATAAATCAGTATCAACTCTACCCATTGAACTTCTAACAAAATACATATAACTAAAAGTCCCAATAAAACTACCTAAAATTCCACCAAAAGGGAAACCAGCATAATAAAAATAAAGTGAAAAAGGGATTATAAAAAGTGAGGCCAAAATAGGAATCAAGAAAAGTCCCGCATAATAATAGTTGTTATTTGTAAAGCTCGATAACTTAGCTATCAAAAAACTTAGAAATGGTACTGGTCTTGGTTTTTCAGTTTCATCTGGATAATATCTCAATGTATCATTATCAGTTTTATAATATAATCCGTTATCATACTCTTTGGCATATCTAAGCCAGTAATAAGCATCAAGAGTTGTCATAGCAGGATAGTTTTCAACAAAATAAATACTCCTTTGCTCTTTCCATTTGTTATACTGCTCAAACCTAACATAAGCCGAATAAACAAAAACACCTATCATCAACAAAAAAACTATTATAAATTTACCTTTCTTATCCATAACAACCTCACAATTTATAAAATAATAAGTTTTAACGTTTCAACGTTCTAACGTTTTAACGTTCCAACGTTTCCCTATTCCAGTTCTTCGATTTCCGTCTCCCAATTCCCGAATCACGGTTTACTTTCTAACATTCCAACGTTCTAACGTTTCTACATTTTAACGTGTTAACGTTTCAAAATTATTATTAAATAGTTTACTCTTTCTTTTCTTTTTCTAATATTTCAATTATATTCTTTTTAAGAAAAATTAAATCCTTTTTAAGTGTTTCTTTTATAACTTCAACTTCTATTCCAAAATATTCATGAATTAATATATCCCTCATACCCGCAATCTCTCTCCAAGGAACATTAGGATATTTGTATCTTATTTCTTCACCAACCTTTTTAGCAGCCTCTCCAATAATTTCAAAACATCTAATAACAGCAAACAAAGTTTTCTCATCTTTTTCCAAACAATCAATATTAGTATCTGAAGTAAAGATTTCTATTTTTTCTATGGCATCTTTAATATCAATTTAATAATCAAGATAAAGTCTTTCTTTTTTCATATTAATATAGCTTCTTTGAGTATTCTTTCACCAATAACTGGTTTTAAAGACTGCTTCATAACAAGATCTACTCTGACACCTAAATAATCAGATAAAAAAAATTTTAATCTCAAAAATTGTATCAAAGTAGGTGTTTTATAAAATTCTACTAGGATATCAAGGTCACTACTTTCATCTTGTTCGCCTCTGACATAAGACCCAAATAATGCAATATTCTTTATGAAATACTCTTTTTCTAAAAAACTACGTATTTTCTGTAATTTTTTTACAATTTCTTCCATAAATTTTTCTACCTTTTTTATAATTAAAACTTATATTTTAATAATTAACTCAATTTACATAATAATCAAGCCTGTTTTACGATATATTTAGCTCCACTCGCAATACAAAACGTTTTAACGCTTTAACGTTCCATTTCTGCACTTTTCTAGTTTCACAAATTACTATCACAATTTTTCGCTAATATTTTATCAAATGTCAAAATAGCTCCATTTTTTTGTTTGGATTTCAAGCATAATACCCAATCAAGTAAACTTACTTTAGGGTAATTTAAAACATAATCAATTGCATTTAATAATATTTCCTTTTCTTTTCCAATAAATCCTTTATACAACAATAGTTTCTTTAAACTAATTAACGCTTCTTCTTTGGGAACATTGTAAAAGCTAACTAATACGTAATAGGTCTCCAGTAAAACTTCTGATAAAATGTAACCTTTAATTTTTCCTGTTTTCAACAATGAAAAAGTTTCTTTAATTTCATTAAATTGTTCAGGTTTATCTTTCAATAAATATCTTAAAATAACATTGGTATCAAGAAATATAACTTTTTTCATTTATACTTTTCACCTATCTTTTCCCATGCTGTCTGTCTTTCCTCCTCAAAAGATACCCCTTTCTTGGCATATTTAGAAAGTAAGCCAGCTACATCTTCAATAGGTTCAATTTTAATTATATCGTCTTCTACTTTAAACTTTATAATATCAGTGCCAAGTAAATCTCTAATTTTTTTTGGAATCGTAATTTGTCCTTTACTGCTTATTTTTCCAATTACTTCTATACTCATAACAAGTCTCCCTCTCATTGCTTTACTAAATAAAATAAGCTTTATTTTGAAGAGAGTCAATAGACAACCAATTTACTGTTACAATAAGTACTAACAAAATGTTTTCGACCAAAAACTCAGTACTCTCTCAATACTCAATACTTAGCAATTAAAACTTTGAGCTATTCAACTGTTAACGTTTACCTATTCCCGTTCTTCGATTTCTGTCTACCGATTCCCGAATCATGCTTCACAATTCACGTTTTACAAATCACGGTTTACTTTCTAACATTCTTACGTTCTAACGTTTCTACATTTTAACGTTTTAACGTTCTAACATTCTAACTTTTCCCACTCAAAAGAAACAATATTTCGGTCTTCCCTGCTAAATTCTATAGCTATCAAATAAATCTCACAATATTTACTCTGATATTTCTCAAAATACCTCTTCTCTTTTATCTGATTTAACCCCTTATTTTCTGCACCATCATCTACAACCTTAAACTCTATTACATATACCCTACCTTCCCATATCACAGTCAAATCTATCCTGCCCAAATTGGTTGTATCCTCAGCTATCACATATAATCCTGCTCCATTAAAAAGTGCATAAATCACTGAAGCATAAAAGCCCTCATACTCTTCTAATTCATTCTTTCTATACCAATCATGAGGAATTGATGCAAAAAAACTATACAATATATCTTTTATTTTACTCACATCATTTGCCTGTAATGCCCTAATTAAACCTATCTCTGCCCTATCTTTCATAGCTGGGCTAGGGGTCAAATAAGTCAAAAATGCATCATTAAAACTCTTTTTTACTTCTAAGTTTGGATAGTTTAATACATATACATTTTCATTGCCTATTCGTAAAAACTCCTTGATTGTCAAATAACCAGCTTGAAACAGCAAATTTTCTGGATAAATATAATCTATATCAAGATTTGACAACAGTTGCTCTCCAACCTCCAACCCTTCAAGTTGTGGTAAATAATATCTATGTCTTTGAAACATCTTTATTAAAAATGTTGGTGTTCCCGTCTCAAACCAATAAGGCCTAAAGCTCTTTTTATCAAACAAAAGTAAAATATCAAATGGATTATAAACACTTTCTCCAAGCCAGCTATAACCATTATACCACTCTCTAACCTCATCTTTATTAAAATCTTTGAGCCTATCAGCAAATACATTCTCTAAGTCTAACTGAGTGTAACCACAAATTGTTGAAAACCTTTTATCCAAAGTAATATCATTTAATTGGTTCAACCCACTGAATATTGACACTTTTGAAAATCTTGATACCCCAGTCAAAAATACGAGCTTTAAATAAGGATCAGCATCTTTTAATACTGAATAAAAATCTTTCAATACCTCCCTATTCTCCCTTGCTACATCAATATCATCTATCCTATCCAATATCGGTTTATCATACTCATCAACCAATACAACCACTTTTTCATTGTACTTTGCTGCAAGTTTCTCTATCAACTCTTTAAACTTCAAGCTAATTAAATTTTCATTTAATACAGTATCATAGTCTCTTGAAATCTTATCTAAATAATAATTTATTAATTTAATCAATTTATCAGAACTATCAACAACCCCACTTCCAAAACTTATCTTTATTATAGGGTACTTCCTATTCCAATCCCAGTTGTCATAAAGATAAAGACCTTTAAACAGCCTTCTGTTACCACTAAAAGCTTCTTTTAGTGTATCAAGAAAAAGGGATTTACCAAACCTACGTGGACGACTCAGGAAAAAATACTTACCCGATTCAGCCAACTTCTTAACAAAATGCGTTTTATCTACATAATAATAATTTTCTGTTCTGATTTCCTTAAAACTCTGTATCCCTATCGGTAACTTCTTCATATAAATATCACCTCACTCACCACTACACTACTTTACAACTCACTTTATCAATTATACCCTACATCCCCAAATTTGCAAATAAATAATCCGTTGTACGTTATTCGAAATCCGATATACTATTTTCGATTAACGGTTCCCGTTTAGGGTTCTAGGTTCTACGTTTCACGTTTGCACGTTTATACGTTTTAGCGTTCACACGTTTCTAGGTTCACGGCATTTTAACGTTTACAAGTTTTAACGTTTTAAAATAACCATTGCAATTTTTCAGTATAATTGTTAAAATTTTGTTGCTTTTTTAAATATGATTTAGGAGTGGCCATGGAAGAAAAAAATAAACAACAAATCATACCTGTGCAATATGTACCAATACATACATACGAAGAAGATGAAATTGACCTTAAAGAACTTATAAGAACTATTTTAAAACACAAATATTTCATACTAATATTTACATTAGCAATAACTTCTTTGGCGGCTATTTATGCTTATTTTAAAAAACCAATTTATGAAATAAAGTCTAATATACAAGTTGGATATATTAGTAATAGTAATAGTAATAGTAAAATATATCTCATAGAACCAAATGCTTTGCAACTGTACATAAAGGGCAATTTTGATAATTCTGAAGATGAAAATGACAAATACCCTCAAGTAGATGTTGAGATAATCAAGAAAACAAATGACTTACTTGGACTTAAAATAAGAGATTTTTCAAATGAGGCAGCATTAGACTACCTCAACAAAATACTCGATTCTGTAAAAAAAGAGGAAGATAAAAAACTTACTTCCTATACCGAGAATATTAAATCTCAAATAGACATATTGGAAACTCAATTGACAGAAACAAAAAAACAATTAACAGCTCTTGAGATTCAGCTTAAATCGACTAAAGACCCATTAATTTATCAAACAATAGCAAATAATATCAAAGAATACCAAGACAAATTATTAAGGACAAAGCTTAATATAGTCCAACTGAACTCACAAATTTCTCCACTAAATATAACAAGAACAAGCACCTTAGGTAAAGTATTAACTTATGAAGAACCTATAAAACCGAAAAAAAAGCTTATCATTGTCGTAGCTTTAGTCACAGGGTTTTTCTTGTCGATTTTCATGGTATTCTTTATGGAGTTTGTGAGAAGTTTCAAAGAAGAATAGGCTTGTGATAAGTGATAAGTGATAAGTGATAAGTGATTTCACTTTTTATTAAGTTTGCCAACAAGCTATATTCGTGATCTGTGATTCGGGTTACGGTTCTCGGTTCACGATTCCCGGCACTTTAACGCTTCAACGTTTTTATCATCCTCCCAAACTTAAACCTTACAATACTCCTATACAGCCAGACATAAAACCAGCAGAAAAGGACAGTAAATATGACCAAAATTGTGGTATTTTGCCAGAACATTACGGCGGGGATAGTTCCAAACGAACAAATAAGCCAGAGAAAAGGGGATGTGGCAGAATTGCGCATAAGTTTTTCACTGCGATGAATATCAAAAACAAAAGGAACAACTCTTTTATAAATTAACATGTGAAAATGTAAACCGTCAGGTTGAAAAGGTGATCTACCTTTGAGATGCTTTTTCCTATAAAATGAAAATAATACCTCGAATACCGGGTAAATTACCGTCAAGAGTGGAAACCATGGTGACACTTGAGGATGATTTTTAACAAGCATTACAGATAAAACAGCAATAGTAAACCCTATGAAATAGGCTCCACCATCACCCAAAAATATTTTACCAAAAGGGTAATTCCAAATAAAAAAGCCAGCAATACCACCTATCATTATAAATGATACAGTATAAATAAACTGATCATTTACTTTAAACCCCACATAAGCTATAGCCAAAAAAATTATCATTGATACAACTGATGCAAGCCCATTATACCCATCAATTATATTGATAGCATTAGCAACACCTGCTACACCTATAATTGTAAAAATAACAGCAATAACTTTAATATGAAAAATATTGTCAACATAAGGTATCCCGATTCTCGTCAAATAAACATCTAATAAAAAATATACCAATAATCCCGATAAAATAGCTGCCAATAATCTAATTTTTGGCGCTACTTTTCTTGTGATATCCTCTAATAATCCAAACAAAAAAATAGGTAATGAAGATATAAAAAAATATAAATATATACTATTCTTTTTGAATACCATCAAATACAAAACCGCCACAGCAAAAGCCACAAAAACCCCCACTCCACCAACTCTTGGCGTCGGCCTATCATGAAACTTCTGCGGCCCATCAAAATGATCCTCACCAACTCTAAAAACTTTTCCAAAAAACAATATTACTATGAAACAACCAATTAATGAAATAAAGAAGCTTGCAAATAAAAATTTAATCATTTAGCACCTTTATATAGCATTTACGTTAGTTTGATTCCAGATTTTTATATCTTTAGGGCATAAATTTATATGAATTTAAATTTTAATAGTCATTATTAAAATGTTCCAGTTTACTTAAAGCTATTTTATTTATTTTATCCCTTTCATCATCTTTTAACCAACCCCATTTATTAAAATATTTTATCGAACTATCTATATGATAACGTAAAAGTTTTAGATTTTTATATGATCCTTTTCCATATTCATGATATATATGAACATAAGGATAATAAATTGTTTTAGATACTTTGTGTATTCTGCGCGATAAATCTGTATCTTCTAAATACATAAAAAACCTTTCATCAAACAATCCTATTTTTACCAGAACTTTAGTCCTTATAAACATGAAACAACCAGAAAGGTATGGAACTTCCATTATATTATCATATCCAGTAAACCTCAATTCATAAATTTCGTTTCTTTTTTCTATAAATTTTTTAAATGGACCAAAATTTAAAAATCTTCTACCAAATAAGTCAAAAGGAGTAGGAAGTAATTTACATAAATATTGTAAGCTACCATCAGGATACAAAACCTTAGGCATTACTAAACCAACATCTGGATTTTTTTCCATAAAGTTATATAGCTCCTCTAATATGCCTTCTTCAAAATATACATCTGGATTTAAAACAAGATGATAGGAAATATTTTCATTTACTGATTTTCTAAGTGCAATATTGTGTCCTTTTCCAAAACCGAGATTGGTGTTGTTGAAAATATATGTAATTCTTTTATCAAGTTTTGATAATTCTCTTAATTCATCTGTTGGAGAGTTGTCTATGAGGTAGATTTTATTCAATTTAACTGTTTTAAGCTTAATTATAACTTTTTTTATTTGATCAGCTGAATTGCAATACAACACTATTGATAAGTTTATCATTTTATATTTCTCAACATTAAGTGTTTTTTAAAATAATTTCTTTATAAAATCTGATATCATACGTCTTAAATGTTTACTCAATGAAAAACATACTAAAAATGGAAAAAAAATAAGCAACTTCTTATTGATACTCACAATTTTTTTGTAAGTTTTAAGTTCCCCTTTTCGCATAGACCATTTATTACCACTTAAACCACCAAAACTCAAAAGAGGCCTACCTATCTTTACTAAAGGTATATCAAGATAATAGAAATCTGTTTTTAAAGCAATCCTTAGCCATAACTCATGATCTTCATTATGTGTAATTCTTTCATCAAAAAATTCGATATATTTTCTTTCAATTACAATACTAGATGTTACAGAAAAGTTTTTAAGTAACAGTTTATAAAATGATATTTTAACTGGGGGTTTTATTTTAAATTTATCATCAAAATTTTCTTTAATAGTATAAGCATGACCTAAAAATTTTATAGGATATTTTTCTAAAAGTTCTAAAATAATTTCTAATTTTTGCGGATGCCATTGATCGTCACTATCAAGAAAGGCTATATATTCACCATTTGATTCTCTAATTCCCATATTCCTTGCACTAGATACCCCTCCATTAGTTTTATTTAATAGTTTAATTAATCTATTTGTTTTATTATTCAAAATTATTTTTTCTACTAATTTTTCAGACCCATCAGTCGAACCATCATTTATAACAATAATTTCAAGAATCTCATTGTATGTTTGATTAATTACTGATTGAATTGAATTTTCAATTGTTTTTTTTGAATTATACATTGGTATTATAACTGAAAATTTCATTTTAAACCCTCATAAAAAAAATAATTTTTGTAAGGAATTAAGTTTGAATTTCCTTCTGTGGTGGAATCTACAAATAAACTATTAAATAGCATTATAAAATAGTAGAAAATAAATAACATTAAAAAAACAATTTTTAAGCTATTATATTTAAATGAATATATTAATTTTGGCACCAAAAATATTTGAAATATAACAAAATAATAGATTAATCTTGTTATCGGAGTGTAATTTGAAAATATATTTAACAGAATAATTCCGAAAAAAAGTAAGTTTAACATTATATTATCTTGAAAATTTTTAATAAAATTTTTCTTAAATATTATAAAAAAACAAAAAAATATGTTATACACAAAGATTTTGATGATATTAACTTCTTGAACCCATTCTTTATAATATACATATCGACCCATCAATGGAAGCACTTCAATTATTTTGTTTCCAAGACTTAATTGACTGATGAAAATAGTTCCAAATAAAATTAAAAAATAAAAAGAGATTGAATATGATTTTTTTAGAAATTTTGAAAATAAAATCAAAAAAATAAAAGGTACAATTGCAGAATAATGAAATAATATACTAATCAAAGAAAATAAAATAAATTTTAAGTAATTTTGCCTATATATATAATAATAAAACGCAAGTAATAAGATTGATTCCGCTATACCTTGTCTAATTATAGAAAAAGTATTCAAATATAACCCTGGAATTAAAAGATAAATTAAAAAGCTTGTTTTTAAATATTTGGTATACTTTTTTATAGCATAAAATATTATAATTATCGTAAAGAAAGAATAAATAAAAAACATAAATTGAGAATTTGAAGTAAAGTAATTTAAAATAAACAAACTTAATTTAAATAAAAATTCTATTGATAAATCTTTATAATTATAAAAATAGCTTTGATAATTATAAAAGTCATAACCCGTCAAATATCTTGTACCTGAAATTAATATAATCCAAAAAATACAAAAATATAAAAATAACTTCTTATTACGTGTAATATAATCTAAAAATAATAGAAATGCAATTGAGATATAATATAAAAAGTAAAAAATCATTGGAATTTACTCAAAAGATATTTTTTAAAGAGAGATAACCTAGAAATAAAATTTCCAAATATATAATATTTTATCAAATCATAAATATATAATGTATCAACTATTTTAAACAAATTATATTTCTTTCTTACAATATGCTTTTCATAAATATGTTTCTTATTGTAATTATAACTTAAACCACCTATTCTAAAATTAGCTAAAACTGTATTTATTTTATAAAACTTAATACCATGTAGATAAAATCTTAACATAAGTTCCCAATCTGCAACGATTTTATAATTTATATCAAAAAAACCGTTCTCCAAGTAGATTTTTCTACTTACAAACACAGTAGGGTGATTTATTATCATACCTTTTTTTATTTTTTTTAAATTTCTATATGGCCTTAATATAAAAAATTTATTTTCATCTTTTATTAGATTCATATCACCATGCAAGATGCCTATTTTTTGTGAAATACTCATGTAAGCATGATAAATTAAATTTAAGGCATTAAAACTATACCAATCATCAGAATTAATAATTCCTATAATATTACCCATGGCAAGAGTAATCCCCTTATTCATCGCATCGTAAATTCCATTATCTTTCTCACTCACCCAATAATCAATGTAATCTTCATATTTTTTTATTATATCCAGCGTTCCGTCTGTTGATCCTCCGTCAATGATTATATATTCTACATTGGGATAAGTTTGATTAATTACGCTCTGGATGGTTTCTTCAAGGTATTTTTCGCCATTAAGGACGACGGTTATTACAGTAATAAGCGGAAGCTTATTCAATAGTGAATAGTGATTAGTGAATGGTGAATTGTGATCTTTGAATGTGGAAATATTTCCATCACCATCACAGTTCACTCGCAAATTAGTTTGAGATGTCGAATTTGTATCAACTGCTCCTGAGGATTGAGTGTTTGATGATAAACTATTAATATACTGACTTATTTGCTTCTGTATTTCTTCTGGTGCTGGCATAATAGGATTGCCGTCAAGGTCTGCAATCCACCATCTTCCCTTGCTCCCATTTCCACTGTCACCCACACAGTCACCATCACTATCACCACACCACACATAACTAAACTTAAAATAACCTCTTGTCCTTAATCCACCTTCAGCTTTTCTCCCTTCACCTTCTGGAAGAAAAAGCATAGTTTGAAACTTATCCTCTGGGTTGCCAATAAATTTTGAATGTTTGATTTTCATTGCTGGATGGTTGATTTTAAATTTATACTCTCCTTTTATTTTCCCTTTTTCATCTAAATATTCATCATCTATTAGTTTATAACGAAATCTTGTGGTTGAGTGATTAGGGTGAATAGTGATTGGTGATTGGTGATTAGTGACTGGTGACTGGTGATTGGTAGTCGGTAATTGGTGATTGGTTTTATTTTGCATTTCTATCCTTTAAATGTTTTATTAATCCATTTAGCATTTTTTTAATTTTTTCAATTTTATTTAATAAATAATCTAACTCATTCTCATTAATAAAATTTAGTTCTTTTGCAATAATTAATTGAGTTTCAACTTCACTTGTTGAGCCTAAGCTAATATATAAAAATTGGATAAATTCTTTAATTGTTTGCCTACTAGCTCCTTCAGCTATATTGCTCGTAATTGAAATTGAAGCTCTTTTAATTTGAGATGTTAATCCAAATAATTCTTCTTTAGGGAAAAGTTTAGTTATTTCATAAATATCTTTTACTAACTCTATAGAAAGCTTCCAAACATCTAAATCCATATGTGTTTTCATATTCGATCCAGTATCACAATCTACGATTTACACCTAACAATTCACGAATTACGATTCACAAATTACGATTCACTAATCACTAATCACTTTCTCATATAGCTCAATATATTTCTTCGCAACCACTTTGCTATCAAACTCTCTTAAAACCTTTTCTCGTGCATTTTTACAAAGCTCATCATAATTTTGATAATTTAAAACCCAATCAATCCCATATGCCAAATCATCTGTATCAAATGGTTTGGCTAAATAGCCATTTTGTTTATGCTCTATCATATCGCAATTACCACCTACATCAAAAGCAACTACTGGAGTAGCGCAAGCTAAACTTTCCATAATAGCATTTGATAAGTTTTCTTGTAAAATTAACCCTATCACGATAAAAATCTGTTTTTTGCCCAAGTTTTAGTAATTCTTCCAAACCATATATTTGGCTTTAAAATCCTAACTAACTCACTATATATTAAACCTATTCTATCTTGAAGAGAGATACTATTTTTAACGTCAAGCTCTTCTATCTCTCTTAATATCTCCTGCTTGTTATATCCTTGTATATTAAAAACACTTTCATCTAAGCTCTGAATGTACTTCTTGATATATTTTTTTCTAAATTTTGTATTAAAAGTATATTTCCATTTATCAAGCGATTTTGTATCTATTCTTTTATATTCCTTTATACCTGTTGGATCACCTAAACGACCTTTTGTATCTTGTGCAACAAAATTACTCAACATATTTTCATCAAATTCTATCTCAAGATATTCACATATTTCCTCTATATATTTTTTGGGATCTATTACAAATTTTTCATATTGAATCGCATAAGATTTATCTTTAAGAAGTTTATATCCCTCGCTTAAAGCCTGTGGACCATAATATAAATCCCTTTCAAAATTATACATCTGATTAAGTTTACCACTGCACCATGTTTGAATAATAGAACTCATCACATGAACAGGATTCCTAAATAAAAATATAAATTTAGCGTCTGGAAATACTTTTGCTATTTGAGGTATTATAAAGTAATATCTTGGTGTTTTATCTAAAAAATATTTTTCATTATTTTTGCATTGATTTTCATAAAGATTTTCAGCAAAATGTCTAAGAGCTTTATAATAGTCATCTTCTTTGTTTGGTAAATTATTTATAAAATCTTCAAAAGCAACATAAGAAACTTTATGAGAATATTCTGTTAAAATTCCTTCTTTTTTAAAGGTATAGATAAAAGGAAGCATAAGCCATGGTTCTGCAACAGATGCTATTTCATTGTGTGACATTAATATCCTTTGTAACAATGTTGAACCACTTCTAGGTAAAGAAAAAAGGAAAATTATATTTTTCATTCTAAATACCCTATATAATATTTATTTAATATAACTTTAGATTAAATCATTCTAAATATTTCTATTAATCTTTAAATGGGAATCAAAACTAGTTTAATATCATATTCGAAATAGCTCCTATTAACACTACATTTTGATGAAATTTTTGATGTCCTGTCATTTGCAAAATATACCCAACACTCCCAGCAGCTGCATTTACAAACTGTCCAATTGTTAATATCATCAATGCTATTGCCCCTACTTTAAACTCCTCTCCAAATATCCCAAGAATTGGCTTTGGAAAAATTAAAAAAAATAATAATATCGGAAAGGAAGTCCAAAATATTAACTTTGTTGACTGCTGTGCTACTTTTGCAAGTCCTTTTATATCCCCTTTTCCCCAAAACTCTGCAAATTTAGGGATAAAAATTTTAAGCGTAGACATAAAAGAAAAAATCAGTAAAAAGCTTATATAATTTTTCATTTCAATTTAAAAAACCGGTCTATATATAAATAGAAAATTAAATCTTCTTTTAATAAAAATTACCATCGCCATATTCCAGAAAATCATACTAATTCCAGAAGCAATAGCTGCACCATTTATACCATATTTTGGTATCAATACATACCCCAATGCAACATTTATAATACAAGACATCATAATCACAATACTTACAAACCTCTCATTTCCAGTCATATTCAAAAAATACCCAACTGAGCCACAAATTGCATTTACAAATTGTCCCACAACTAATACTAATAGCGGCGTATAAGAATTTATAAATTCTTTTCCAAAAAAATTCAATAAAATAAACTTACCAAAAACAACTAACCCAATCAAAATTGGAGCAGTACTCCAAAATATGAGTTTTGTTGATTTCCTCACAACTTGGAATAATTCATCCATTTCTCCACTATGATAAAGCTCAGAAAACTTTGGAGCTATCATAGAATTAATTGCTGTTAAAACAAAACTTGTTAATGTTGCAAGTTTTACTGCTATAGCATAATAACCAATCTCTGATTCACTACGAAACATACCAAGTAGTAACACACCTGCTTGATTATTTATATAGCTCATTGATGTAGTTAAGAACATGGGAAAAGAAATGGTAAGGAGATATTTTAGTTTAATATCAGGCTTATTATAATTGTAAAATTTTGGATTTTGAATTTTGGATTTTGGATTTTGGGTGTTGAGTGTTGGGTTATTAATTTTAGATTTTGAATTTTGAATTCTGAATTTAAACTCAGAAATAAACAATCCTGCCAAAGCAGTAACGGTAAATGCGATAAGTAAAGAATAAACTGGATTATATTTGTGGTAAAAAAATATTGTGAGTATACTTAAAATAATTAAATTTGATAATGAAGGAGTAAGTTGTAGAAAGGCAAAACCTTTTATCAGCTTCAACCCTCTTGCCACAGCCATATAATACTCATACAAAGCTCTAAACGGGATAAAAAATGATGCAAGAACAAAAAATGTTAAATATTGTGGTTTTTTAAATATCTTTACAGATATAAAATGAGAATTAAGGAAAATAATAACTGTAATAAAAATAGATAAAAATAAGATAAAATACAGTACTTTTCTATATACTTTATACGCTACAAAAGAAGAGTATTTTTTTGTATATTCTGGTATAAATCTTAATATAGAAACTTGAGTACCCATAAGGACAAATATAACCACAATCATTAAAAATGAATTTATAAGTTCTGTTACACCTAAAACATCTGCACCATAAAATCTTGCAATAATAACCTGCAAACCAAGGGCAAAAACCGCAGCAAATCCGCGGGCTAAAAATGTAAAAATGCTCCCCTTTAACACTTCGCCGAAATGCTTATCTTTTAAATTATTTTTTATTTTTTCAGTAAGATTCATATTTTTACTTAATTTAAATTTTTATTGTAGTAATCAACACACGACAAACCAGGGGTTTAATAGGTCTTTTTTGTTATATTTTAAAGGTGTTAATACCAGATGCTGGGTATTAGGTGTTGGGTGTTGGGTGTTGGATTTTGGATTATTAACAATTATAGAACATAAGTCGTTGAACTTTGAGTTGTTATATTCGTATGTCATTCTTCCAGATTTTCTAACAACTGCATCTGCTGCTGCAGTATCCCACTCCATAGTAGGAGCTAATCTTGGGTAGATATCAGCCTTGCCTTCTGCAACCATGCAAAGTTTTAGGCTACTACCCTTACTAATAAAATTAATTTTGGATTGTGGATTTTGGATTGTGGATGACAATTTATCTATAAAATCTTTTGTTTCGTCGTTTAGGTGGGATTTACTGGCGACGATGGTAAAAATTGGGTGTTGGGTTTTGGGTTTTAGGTGCAGGGTGGGGAGTTTGTAAATTTTATCTTTTTCCAGTTTGTATGCATTTTGGTCATCGGTAAAATACATTGTATCAATTGCTGGTGCGTATACTACGCCAAAAATTGGCTCATTATTGTGAATTAATGCAATATTTATTGTAAACTCACCATTTTTCTTGATAAACTCTTTTGTACCATCAAGGGGATCTACCATCCAGAAATATTCCCAATCTTTTCTAACTTCAAAAGGGATATCTTTCCCCTCTTCGCTCAAAATCGGTATTGTGGCGGAGTAGTGAAGTTGTGGAGTAGTGGAGTTGTTGAATTGCAAAGTTTCGTGACTATACGACTCTACTGCTAAACTACTCACCTTCTCTAAACCATCACAAATGATTTCATGTGAAACCTTGTCTGCTTCTGTCAAAGGTGATTTGTCATCTTTATAATTTATACTAAAATCTTTTTCATAGATTTTCATTACTTCTTTGCCGGCTTCTAAAGCAATTTTTAAAATATCATTAATATTAAAACTATAATCCCCAATGTTCAACTCTTTTTTATACATTTAAAAACCCTTTCTCCTTTAGATAATTAATAACTTTTTCTACAGACTCATTTATATTTTCATCTAATGTTTTTATGTGTATATCTGGTGATACTGGAGCCTCATATGGAGAATCAAGTCCAGTAAAATTTTTTATTTCACCATTAAGTGCCTTTTTATACAACCCTTTTGGATCTCTTTTTGCACACTCTTCAAAGGGGGTATCAACAAAAATCTCAATAAACCGTTCTTTACCAACTATATCTTTTGCCTGCTCTCTATCCTTTATAAATGGTGAAATAAAAGCTGTAAGGACTATTATCCCAGCATCGACAAACAATTTTGATACTTCTGCTATTCTTCTTATATTTTCACTTCTATCCTCTTCAGAAAATCCAAGATCCTTATTTAAATCATGCCTAATATTATCACCATCTAATAAATAAGTGTGAAAACTTAATTGATTTAACTTATACTCCACTTCATTGGCAATTGTACTTTTGCCGCTACCTGACAGGCCTGTAAACCAGAGTACACAACCCATTTGCTTTTTTATTTTCTCTCTGTCTAATCTTGAAACCTTGTGAGGGTGTATAACAATATTTTTATCCATATTTAACCTGTTATTCAATCTCTTCTATCGGTTTACATCCCCACTCTGGGAAATGTTCTCTAATAAATTTATTAAGAGCCTTCTCGGCTTCACTGTAAATGCGACTATTTTTTTTCTTTGTAGACTCTCCAACTATTATTCCTGCAGCCGATGTAAAGTGTGTAACTTTATCTACTAAAATAAAAGAGCCTGTCGTTTTATTTTCTTCATACATGTCAAAAGCAATTTTTTCGGACAAATCTATCTGTACTCTTGCGATATCGTTTAAAGTTAAAGTATTTACTCCAATCTTTTCCCATGTATTTATATCTTTTTTAAACAAAATTTTGCTAATTACAGCATTTGTTTCCTTTGTATAAATCTTAAGCGTATATTCCCTATTAGTTAGTTTACTTTCATCCATCCATACAATAAAAGCCTCGAAAGAGTCAGTAAAATTAGGCTCTTTCCCTCCAGATTTTATTAGTAAATCACCCCTGCTTATATCCACTTCATTTTCTGTTTGTAAAGTAACAGCCATCGGGGAGTAAGCAAAGTTTACTTGTTCTATGTTCAATGTTCTATGTTCTATGTTCTCTTTATAATTATCTTTTTCTAAACCTTGAACGTTGAACCTTGAACTTTGAGCTTCTTTATAATCTGGTAAAATTATATTTTTAACTTTTGTTTTTACGCGTGATGGGTAGACTATTATTTCATCACCAATACTTATTTTTCCACTTACAATTGTGCCACAATAACCTCTAAAGTCCAAATTTGGACGGTTAACAAATTGAACAGGCATTCTAAATGGTGACATGTGAGTAGTGAATAGTGAAGAGACATTTTTCTGCTCACCATTCACTTTTTCACTATTCACTGAGATATTATCAAGATACTCAAGAAGTGTTTGTCCCTCATACCAATCCATTTTTTTTGAACGGGTTACTACATTATCACCTTTCAATGCACTGATAGGGATAAAATATATATTTGGTTTATAGTTTTTATATGGAAGTGAATAAATTAATTTGTCAAACATACTAAGATAATCTTGCTTTATATTATTATAAACTTCTTCAGAATAATCTACAAGATCCATCTTATTTATTGTTACGACTATATTTCTTATACCTAATAGAGAAACAATGAAAGAATGTCTTCTCGTCTGCGTAAGCACACCATTTCTTGCATCTATCAAAATAACTGCTATATCTGCATTTGAAGCACCGGTGGCCATATTTCTTGTATACTGCTCATGACCAGGGGTATCTGCTATTATAAACTTCCTTTTATCCGTAGAAAAATATCTATAAGCCACATCGATAGTTATCCCCTGCTCCCTTTCAGCCTGAAGACCATCAACAAGCAGCGAAAAATCAATCTCATCTTCTGTCCGTTTATATTTTGCTTCAGCTCTCAAAGCCATAAGATGATCTTCAAAAACCATTTTTGACTCATACAAAAGTCTCCCTATTAAAGTACTCTTACCATCATCCACACTACCGCAAGTGATAAAACGCAAAAGCTCCTTGTTTTCATGCCTTTTTAAATATTCGAGTATATCACTTTCGATTAACGATTTTGAATTTTGGATTTTGGATTTTGAATTACTCACATTTACTCTCCGTTAAAGTTTTAATTATTTTTGTTAATACACTAATAATTGAATTTATTTCTGTTATCAAAATATCTTTATCTGAATAGTTATCTAAATATCCAGAATCCGTTAAGATTCTTAACCAATAATATGTCTCCCTTGCTTCTTTACTTGCAATACTAAGTTTACTCAAGAAATCTTTTCTGGATTGTGCAGCCTGAGCTTCTTCTACATTTGCTCCAATTGATGTACCACTTTTTAAAATCTGTTTTGATAATACATATTCCTTCTTTTCATATTTTAGAAATTTATAAAGATCAATAATTTTCAATGCAAAACTATATGTTTTATTTTTAATTAAATTTTCTTCTTTCACTTTTCAATCCAAAATCTATCATCTAAAATCATATCATAATTTATACTTTATCATTTACAATTCATAATTCAAAATTTATAATTTAAAATCTTTTAAAAATATCCCTCTATCTTCTTCCTTTCCATACTACCCACTTGGTCAAAATCAATAAGTCTACCCTGTCTCTCTGAATATTTTGCCACCAACATCTCTTGAATTATTTCTGGTAATGAGGTGGCTTTTGATTCAATCGCACCGGTTAGAGGATAACAGCCTAATGTTCTAAATCGTACCCATTTCATTTCTGCTTTTTTTCTCAATTCTTCTGGCATCCTGTCATCATCAACTAAAATCAACGCCCCTTCATATTCCACCACAGGTCTTTCCTTTGCAAAATAAAGCGGTACAACTGGAATATTCTCAAGATAAATATAAAGCCATATGTCAAGCTCAGTCCAATTTGATAATGGAAATACTCTGATACTCTCACCCTTATTTTTCTTCAGATTATACACATTCCACAGCTCAGGACGTTGATTCTTAGGATCCCATCTATGATTTTTATCCCTGAAAGAGAATATTCTTTCCTTCGCCCTTGATTTTTCCTCGTCTCTTCTCGCACCACCAAATATAACGTCAAATTTATATTTATTTAAAGCCTGTTTTAATGCCTCTGTTTTCATAATATCAGTATGAACTTTACTACCATGAGTAAAAGGATTAACCCCTCTTTTGATCCCTTCTTCATTTACATACACTATCAGATCTAATCCTAACTCTTTTGCTCTTCTATCTCTAAACTCGATCATATCCCTAAACTTCCATGTAGTATCAACATGCATTAAAGGAAATGGTGGCCTGGCAGGATAAAAAGCCTTCATAGCTAAATGTAGCATTACCGAAGAATCCTTACCAATAGAATATAGCATCACAGGATTTTCAGCTTCTGCTATTGCTTCTCTTATTATATGTATACTTTCGTATTCAAGTAGCTTTAGATGGGTGAGTCTTTCTTTAATCATATTAACCTCATTTATTAGTGTTAAGTGTTAAATGTTAAGTTTTAAGAGCTAAGTATTAAGTGCTAAGTTCGAAATCCTTTCTTTTTAATACTTAGAACTTAGTACTTAGCACTTAATGCTATTTTATCAACTTCTTTATCACATAATCATAAACCATATCAGCAAGCTCATCTGGTGAATATTTAGTTGTATCTAGTATGATTTCGGGGCTTTCAGGCTCTTCATATTTTTCATGGATACCTGTTAAATTTTTAATTTCACCTTTTTCAGCTTTTTTATACACACCCTTGTAGTCCCTTTTTTTGCATTCTTCAATATTTGCTTTAACGTAAATCTCTATAAAGTTTTTTGTATTATTTCTTACATACTCTCTTATGTCAATATAAGGTGATACAAAGGACGCAATCACAGATATAGAGTTTGACTGTAAAGTTTTTACTAAAAATGCAACCCTTTTAAGGTGACGAATTCTTTCTTCTTTGCTAAATCCGACTTCTGGTATCATTTCCCTAATATCTTTACTGTCCAATCTCTGAAGTAATAAATGATCATATTTTACTAGTTTTTCGTAGACCTTATCTGCGATAGTAGATTTTCCAGATAAAGGGAGGCCAGTAAACCATAATACAAAAGGATCAACTCTCTTCTTACCAAATTTAATTTTTTCCCATATTCTCTCATGAACAAAGTAAATACCTATTTTTATTACGGTCTCTGTCACACCAGCGGCAATTGCTAAGTCTAATCTTCCAAAAAATACAAACACAATTAAAGTCGTTGTTAAGGAAGCAAAAACTCTCCATGAAATTGCTTTTAATAGCGAACGTTTTTTAGTTTCAATGAACATTTTTAAACCTTTCTTAGTTGCTAATTAATTAAACTTATATAGCAAGTTAGGATGTCGCATACAGTGGGCAATCTATTTAATAAAGAATTTTTATTGTTTAATTTTGAATTAGCCATTTGATAAATACCACTCATACACCCTTCTTATCCCATCTTTTAGTTCAATAGTATGTCGCCAGCCTAAGCTATTTAACTTATTTACATCTGTTACCTTCCTCATAGTTCCATCTGGTTTATCTGTATTGAAATAAAATTCTCCTTTAAAACCTACAATATCTTTGATTAAATAGGCAAGTTCTTTGATTGAGATATCTTTGCCGGTGCCAATATTCAAATGAGTGTTTCTAACTTCGTATGAAAACTCATTTGAAAATTTTGAATGTTGAATGTTGAATTTTGAATTATTTTGTTCAACTATATCTTTAAAATCTATTTCTTCCATCAAAAATACACAAGCATCTGCCATGTCGTCAACATGGAGGAATTCGCGCATTGGTTTACCGCTACCCCAGATTTCTATAGAAACAGAATGTAGCGGGTAGTGAGTAGTGGGAATACTACTTTCTACTTGCTCCTTACTACTTGCTAATTTCTGCTTGCTACTTGCTACTTGCTGTATTTTTATTCCATATTTCTCTAAAATAGCTAATATTTCTTCCTTTGTTGCGCTTCCATCAATACCTTCAATAGGATTTTTATTTAAGTCTTTTCTTATAGCTTCCCAGTTATCTTCTTCCAGACATTTTCCCAGATGCATTTTTCTTATTAATGCCGGTAAAACATGTGATTTTTCTAAATCAAAATTATCATTTGGACCATATAGATTTGTTGGCATAACTGAGATAAAATTTGTACCATATTGAAGGTTAAAGCTCTCACACATTTTTATACCTGCAATCTTGGCAATGGCATAAGGCTCATTGGTATATTCCAAAGGACCAGTTAATAGATATTCCTCTTTTATAGGTTGTGGACAATTTTTAGGATAAATACAAGTGCTCCCCAAGAACAGTAGTTTTTTAACACCATATTTATAGGCGTTATAAATTACATTATTTTGTATCTGAAGGTTTTCATAAATAAAATCTGCCCTGTAAGTATTGTTTGCAATTATTCCACCGACTTTGGCAGCAGCGAGAAATACGAACTCAGGCTTATGTTCTTCAAAGAATTCTCGTACCGCGACATTGTTTAATAAATCAATCTTATAATAGCGGATAGTAGGTAGCGAGTAGCTAGTAGAGAGTAGCGGGTAGCGGGTAGTGGGTAGTCTATGATTATATGTTCCTATTATATTTTTATATCCTTTTTCAATTAGCTTTCTTACGATTGCCGAACCTACAAGGCCAGAAGAACCAAAGACTACGATTTTGCTATCTTTGTTAAGCGAGTAGCGATTAGATGATAGCAAGTATCGGGTAGTGGGTAGTGAGGAATTAGGTTTATTGTTTTGTTTCATTATTTTTCCTTTCATAAGATTTTTTTAAGCCATTTAACATTTTTAATAATTCATTGCATTCTTTAATCCATAAAAATCCTTCATCTTTATCTATATATCCAATTTCCATTCCTATATAAATTTGTGTAATCAATTCTGCTAATGAGCCCCTTGCAATCTCAATAAATCTAATCGTTTCTTTATTTGATTCTTTTTCCACTCCTTCAGCAATATTACTAGGAATAGATAATGAACTTCTTGTAATTTGATCTTTAAATCCGTAATCTTTAAAATTTGCAAAATATTTGTAAATTTCAACACTTAATTTACAACTTCTTTTCCATACATCAAGATTTTCACACTTCATCTATCTTCTCTCTACCCACTACTTGCTACTCACTACCCGCTATCCGCTACTCGCTAATTGCTCTTCAAACCCCACAACTCCCCTGAATATCAAATCCATGCTGCTTCAACACTAGCTCTCTGTAGCTCTTTTCAAGGTCATATTTGAGCATATCATTAATTAAATCGTCGAGGGTTTTCTTTGGCTCCCAACCTAACTTTTCTTTGGCTTTAGTAGCATCGCCAAGGAGTATGTCAACCTCCGCAGGCCTGAAATATCTTGGGTCAACTTCAACAATTGGCTTGCCGATTAAATTTTTAATGTTTAATGTTAAATTTTGAATTATTTCTTCAGTAGCTCCTATTTTTTTCAACTCATCATTCAACATTTCTAATTCAACATTTGCCAAAATTCCTTTTTCATCGACTCCTTTACCTGTAAACTCTATCTTACAGCCCAATTTTTCACAACATTTCCTTACAAATTCCCTTACCTCAGTAGTCTTACCTGTTGCCAACACAAAGTCATCCGGCTCAGGCTGCTGTAGTATCAAATACATCCCCTTTACAAAATCTTCCGCATGCCCCCAGTCCCTTTTGGCATTAAGATTTCCAAGGTAAATCTTTTTATCAAGGCCAAGAAATATTCTGGATAGGCCACGGGTTATTTTTCTGGTAACAAAGGTCTCGCCCCTAACAGGTGATTCGTGATTAAACAAGATGCCATTACAGGCAAACATATTGTAAGATTCTCTATAATTTACTGTTATCCAGTAAGCATACATCTTGGCGACCCCATAAGGGCTACGGGGATAAAAAGGAGTCTTTTCTGTCTGAGGCATCTCCTGCACCTTTCCAAAAAGCTCTGAAGTAGAAGCCTGATATATTTTCACTTTTTCTGTAAAACCAAGCAGTCTAACAGCTTCAAGCACCCTCAAGGTACCCAGGGCATCTACCTGAGCAGTATACTCAGGTTGCTCAAAACTAACGTACACATGGGACTGAGCTGCTAAATTGTAAATCTCATCAGGCTTAACCTTCTGGATGATTGCTGTAATGTTTAAACTGTCTGTAAGATCACCATAATGGAGGTAAAAGTTGGTTTTTTCTTCATGAGGGTCTTGGTATAAATGGTCTATCCTTTCTGTATTAAAAAGAGAACTCCTTCTCTTTATGCCGTGGACTTCATACCCTTTTGAAAGTAAATATTCAGCCAAGTATGACCCATCTTGACCTGTAATACCTGTAATAAGTGCAACTTTTTTATTCATGTATGCCTCCAAAGGTAAGTTCTATGTTCTATGTTCAACGTTCCACGTTCTAACGTTATAACGCTGTAACGTTATAACGTTGTAACGTTTTAACGTTCCAACTTTCTAACTTTTCAACGTTTTAACGATCTAATTTATCATATATCACATCGAAAAAATTATCCTTTATTTACAAAAATAAACTCATTATTAGGATAAAAGTCATTAAACATATTCGGTAATTTCGATCCACTTTTCTTCCACTTTATTTCAAAAGCTCAAATTTTTATCACTAAGAACCTTTCATTTAAAGAAATTCTTTCTTAATTTTTTCTTCAAAAAAATCCCTGATTTCTTTCAATGAAAGTTCTTTTACCGGTTTTAAATAGTCCAATTTTTCATCTTCTATATCATCAATAAAAGTTAAAGCCGTTATAAAAAGCTTTAAGTTTATACCATTCAGAATGTCTTTTGATAGTTCAAAGATTTGCTTCAAACTAAAATGGTGTTCTAAGAAATACAAATCATAATAGTCTCTATATTTCGCCCTTAAAAAAAGTGTATTTATCTTCATTATTGCGATCTGCTCCAGTGTGGCTACATTGAAGTTCCTTATCTCTTTTGGTTTTAAAAAGTGCCACTTCGCATTAAAAAAAGTAACTTTTACACCATTAATCATTACATCAATCTGATCGTTGCTAATATTTACTATTTCTTTGTTGTTAAAATTATTGATAATCTTGAACACTTTTTCTATTTGGAAGTTGTTATCTTGATAAGTAAAAAAATCCAAATCCTCACTGAACCTGTGACAAAAATATAATGCTAACGCACTGCCATCCACCAAAACAAAATTTCTCATATAATCGTTTTTTATGAGTTCTAACAAAATATCCTTCGTACTATTTAACAGACACTCTAACTTTAAACCTTGCATTATCTAAGCTTTCAAAATAATCCTTTTCAACATTCATATCAAAAAAGATTCTTGCTATCATAAGGTTAAGTTTTAAAAATCTCCTGTCAGGAGCCATTGTTTTTAACCAGATTTCCTTTATTTTGTCATTATTAATTCTTTTAAACAACTCTATTATATCATCAAGATCACCGTATTTCAGTGTATGTTCTATCATGGTGGTCTCATCAATATCACTGTTTTTCTTGATATTCCAGTAAATACTCATTTATTTAACTTCTCCTCTTCCAACGGATACTCTCAATCTGTAAATCTAATGTACTTGAAGTTTCTAATCCTATAAACAGCCTCAATGGATGGCCTTGCATTCTGAATTCCAAAGTCACCTCTTTTTAATATATCTTTATATACCACCGTTGCAAGCCCATAAAACAATGGAGAAGTCCTGGTTCAACATAAAAATGGGAAATCAGTCATGAGGTTAGTTCATCGTTAATTAATTGTTAGCTTGCAGCTCTGCGTATTTGGATAACTAATCCATAAATTTCTTCTTTAGGAAATTTTGATGTTAATTTATAAATATCTAAAACAAAATTATGGCTTTCTTGCCAAACAATTAACTCATTCCAATCAACCATCAATTAACCACAACTAACCTGTAATTAATCAAAACTAACTATTAACTAACCAACCCCCAAACCAGGGCAGGCTACCGCCAATGCCACCTCTCAGAGTGGCTTAAAAAAAGTACCAGATTTGAGTACAACAATACTATCATCAACATACAATTATACTGTTTAGCTTACTTGTGTATATAATATAACAAATTCCTCCCCAATACAACCCAATCATCAAACAACAGCTTTTGTTTATAACTTTTTGAGTTAAAAAAATCAAATGGACATTAACTGATTCAAATTCTAAGTTCTAGGTTCTACGTTTTAAAGTTTTATTTTACCAAGGTACAAACCTAATAAAACTTTATCATTTTTTCTCAGTTGTTATCACAAAAATTAGTCCCAAAAGCTTTTTTTCCTTTTTTACATTTTTCTCATATTATAAATAATTTTATACGTTTATAAATTCCTAACTTAAAAATTCTAATTTAAAAACTTAACGTTCCACATAATTCTTCTCAATCCACTTCAAATACTCCCCAGACCTAATATTTTCCACCCACTTCCTATTGTCCAGATACCATCTTACTGTCCTGCGGAGGCCTTCTTCAAATGAGACTGATTGCTTCCAGCCAAGTTCCTGTTTTATTTTTGTGCAATCTATGGCATATCTTCTATCATGGCCGGGTCGATCTTTTACAAATGTAATGAGATCTTTTAACTTTTCCTGCGATTTACCTGTTTCCTCTGATACTATCTGAATCAGGTATTCAAGCAGTCTTATATTCTCCCACTCATTTTCCCCACCGATATTATACTTTTCACCCACTTTACCATATTTAATTACCTGCCACACAGCTATATTGTGATCCTCCACGTATAGCCAGTCTCTGATATTTTTCCCATCCCCATATACAGGTAAAGGCTTATCCTCAAGCATATTTAATATCATAAGTGGAATAAATTTTTCTGGAAATTGATATGGCCCATAATTATTTGAACAGTTTGTCAAAGTAACAGGTAACCCATAGGTATGATGGTATGCCATTACCAGATGGTCGCTACCTGCTTTGCTGGCTGAATATGGGGATCTCGGATCGTAGGGGGTGTTTTCAGTAAAATATCCAGTCTCGCCAAGACTGCCATATACTTCATCTGTTGAAATATGATGAAACAACACTGGTGCATCAGATAAATTACCATAAACTTCTTGCCAGTAATTTCTTGCCACATCGAGAAGTGTATAAGTACCAAGAACATTTGTAGTTATAAAAGCTTCTGGCCCAAGAATAGATCTATCCACATGGCTCTCTGCTGCAAAATGAATCACTGCATCCACATTGTACTTTTTAAAAACATCTTCTATAGCAGCTCGATCTCTAATATCAGCCTTTACAAAAATGTGTCTGGGATTTGAACCACCACCGAATCTTTCCTCTACATCTATCAAACTTTCCAGATTACCTGCATAGGTTAGTAAATCTACGTTTATTACAACGCCTTTAAAACCAGAATCTTCTGACAAAAGGTATCTAATCATATTAGATCCTATAAAACCTGCACCACCAGTCACTAAAATTGTATTGAAATTTCTCATAACTTTAGCTCCTGTATCTTTGTGATATACTACTGATAAAATTTCTCAAGCTATCTTTCCAAAAGGGCACCTCCACACCTAAGCTCTTGATTTTCTCCTTTGATAAAACTGAATACTTAGGACGCTTTGCCTTTGTGGGGTAATCTTCTGTTTTAATTGGCTTTATATTACATTCCTCTTTTAAAATCTCATACTCCCTACCAAGCCTGTAAATCTCAACGGCAAAATCATACCATGATATCTCCCCTTCATTCGAATAGTGGTAAATACCTATAGGCGGCTTATCTTTCGACAAATTTATCATTTGTAAAATAGCCTTTGCAAGATCGTATGTCCAGGTAGGACTTCCAAATTGGTCAGAAACTACAGAGATTTCTTTTCTTTCATTCATCAACTTAAGCATTGTATATACAAAATTATTACCATGCTCCCCATAAAGCCATGAAGTGCGAATGATAATGCTTTCAGGAAATATTGATAAAAGCCGCTTTTCCCCTTCAAGCTTCGTCTTACCGTAAATGGAAGTAGGATAAGTAGGATCATCTTCCAGATATGGTCGGGGCTTACCATTTTCTATTATCGGTTCTCCCGAAAAAACATAGTCTGTGGAAATATGAATGACAGTGGCACCTATCTGCTTTCCCACCTTAGCAATATTTTCAACACCATCTACATTTATAGCAGTACATAATTCTACTTCATCTTCTGCTTTGTCCACTGCTGTGTAGGCGGCACAGTTTACAATGGATTTAATTGATCTATTTCTTGCAAATTGAAAGAGAGAATCATAGTCAGTAATAGAAATCTCTTTATCTGTAGCTATAAAAGGTACCGAAATCGATTTAAGCATCTCCAAAATCTCTGTGCCAAGCATCCCTCTGGCACCGATAATCCATATCAAAACATATCCTCCTGAATCTCTTTTAAATACGGTAACTGCATATCTTTTTGGGATATAATGTATGAAATGCCAAGATCAGGCCATTTTATACCAATAATTGGATCATTCCATCGTATTCCACCATCTGATGGGGCATGATATTCTGCCGTGCATTTGTATAAAAGCTCAGTGTCATCCTCAAGTGCAAGAAAACCGTGGGCAAAACCTGCCGGAATCCATAACATGAGATTATTTTCTCCAGACAACTCCAATGCATACCATTTCCCAAAAGTTGGTGATCCTTTCCGTAGGTCTACGGCTACATCCCAGGCAACTCCACGAGTAACACGCACAAGTTTCCCCTGAGCATAAGGATGTTTTTGAAAATGTAGCCCTCTTATAGTTCCTTTTTTCGATTTTGAATGATTATCCTGAACAAATCGATCTAAAATGCCCAACGACTTAAAATCACTTTCTTTGTAAGTTTCCATAAAAAAGCCCCTATCATCCCTAAAAATCTGGGGCTTAATCACTAAAAGCCCATCAATTGGAGAGTCAATTACCGTAAAAGGCATCTTATTCCCCCTCAGCTATAAAACGAAGGTATGCTCCGTAATCTGTTTTAATGCCATTTGCAAGTTCTAGCAATTGAGATTTATTTATCCATCCATTCCTATAAGCTATCTCTTCAATACAGGCAACGTATAACCCCTGTCTTTTTTGAATGGCCTCCACAAAATTGGCTGCATCAAGCAGTCCATCATAGGTACCAGTATCAAACCATGCCATACCTCTACCTAAAATCTCCACGTTTAGTGCACCCATTTTTAAATACTCATTGTTTACAGCAGTTATTTCAAGCTCCCCTCTATCTGAAGGTTTTATATTTTTTGCTATATCCACAACTCTGCTGTCATAAAAATATAGTCCTGGAACGGCATAGTGGGATTTAGGATTTTGTGGCTTTTCTTCAATAGAAAGAGCTTTGCCGGAAGCATCAAACTCCACAACACCATAAGACTTTGGATCTTTTACCCAGTATCCAAAAATAGTAGCTGAAGAGCTACTCGATACAACTTTTTGTAATATCTCCGTAAAATGCTGGCCATAAAAGATATTATCACCTAATACCATTGCCACCCTATCATTACCTATAAAATCTTCCCCCACAATGAACGCATCCGCAAGACCTCTGGGTTTTTCCTGAATGGCATACTCAAACCTCATTCCCAGCCATTGACCATCCCCCAAAAGCTCTTTGAATACATTTATATCTCTTGGTGTAGAGATAATAAGCACCTCCCTGATACCTGCAAGCATCAAAACGGATAAGGGGTAATAGATCATAGGTTTATCATAAACCGGAAGAATCTGTTTGGATATTGCTTTAGTGATCGGATAAAGTCTGGTGCCTGAACCACCTGCCAAAATTATACCTTTCATAAAACCTCCGAAAATAGTTTTAAGCGTTAGGCATTAAGCGTTAAGTGTTAAGTGTTAAGTGTTAAGTGTTAAGAGCTTAATACTTAGCTCTTAGTGCTTAGTACTTAATGCTTATATTTTATTGATAATCTTGAACACTTTTTCTATTTGGAAGTTGTTATCTTGATAAGTAAAAAAATCCAAATCCTCACTGAACCTGTGACAAAAATATAATGCTAACGCACTGCCATCCACCAAAACAAAATTTCTCATATAATCGTTTTTTATGAGTTCTAACAAAATATCCTTCGTACTATTTAACAGACACTCTAACTTTAAACCTTGCATTATCTAAGCTTTCAAAATAATCCTTTTCAACATTCATATCAAAAAAGATTCTTGCTATCATAAGGTTAAGTTTTAAAAATCTCCTGTCAGGAGCCATTGTTTTTAACCAGATTTCCTTTATTTTGTCATTATTAATTCTTTTAAACAACTCTATTATATCATCAAGATCACCGTATTTCAGTGTATGTTCTATCATGGTGGTCTCATCAATATCACTGTTTTTCTTGATATTCCAGTAAATACTCATTTATTTAACTTCTCCTCTTCCAACGGATACTCTCAATCTGTAAATCTAATGTACTTGAAGTTTCTAATCCTATAAACAGCCTCAATGGATGGCCTTGCATTCTGAATTCCAAAGTCACCTCTTTTTAATATATCTTTATATACCACCGTTGCAAGCCCATAAAACAATGGAGAAGTCCTGGTTCAACATAAAAATGGGAAATCAGTCATGAGGTTAGTTCATCGTTAATTAATTGTTAGCTTGCAGCTCTGCGTATTTGGATAACTAATCCATAAATTTCTTCTTTAGGAAATTTTGATGTTAATTTATAAATATCTAAAACAAAATTATGGCTTTCTTGCCAAACAATTAACTCATTCCAATCAACCATCAATTAACCACAACTAACCTGTAATTAATCAAAACTAACTATTAACTAACCAACCCCCAAACCAGGGCAGGCTACCGCCAATGCCACCTCTCAGAGTGGCTTAAAAAAAGTACCAGATTTGAGTACAACAATACTATCATCAACATACAATTATACTGTTTAGCTTACTTGTGTATATAATATAACAAATTCCTCCCCAATACAACCCAATCATCAAACAACAGCTTGAGTTTTTAAAATATATCATTAAAAAAGTCAAGTGGAAATTAACTTAGATTGATAAGAGTGTTAAGTGTTAAGTTCTACGTTCTACGTTCTACGTTCTACGTTCTACGTTTTAACGTTTACACGTTTCAACGTGCCAACGTTTTAACGTTTTAACGTTCCAACTTTCTAACTTTTCAACGTTTTAACGATCTAATTTATCGTATATCACATCTAAAAAATTATCCTTATTTACCAAAATCAACTCATTATTAGGATATAAGTCATTAAACATATTTGGTAATTTCGATCTACTCTTCTTCCACTTTATTTCAAAAGCACAAATTTTATCACTCCCAATCTCTAAATAATCAACTTCTTGTTTATAAATATTACGCCAGAAAAAATAACTTTTATTTACAAGATGGTTCTTCAAATATTTAATTCTTTCAACAATCACAAAATTTTCCCACAACGCTCCCCAATCTTGTCTCAAATAAGACGGGTTAAAATTATTAATTAAAGCATTCCTTATCCCTGTATCATAAAAGTAAATTTTTCTTAATTTTTTGAGCTCTTTTCTTAAGTTACTGCTAAATGGATTTAACCTAAAAATAATAAATGCTTGCTCAAGGATATTTATATATGATTCAACCGTTTTTTTATCAATACCTAAAAGTTTTGATAGCTCTGTGTATGATACTTCATTACCAATTTGCAACGCTAAAGCTTGCAATAACCTTCGTAAGATATCTGGATTTTTAATATTTTGATACATCAATACATCTTTAAACAAATAAGAATCTGTTAGAGATTTCAAATTTATTTCTCTATCTTCACTATTTAAAATAATCTCAGGATACAACCCATAAATTATCATGTTTTCCAGTATTCTATTTAACTCTATATCAGAGTAAATTTCTCGTAACTCTTCTATTGAAAAAGGAGGTAAAAAAAACTCATATTTTCTACCAGTAAGCGGTTCAGAAATGTCATTTGATAGGTCAAAAGACGATGAACCAGTAGCAATAACTTGAATTTGTTTAAAATTATCTACTATAAGTTTTAGTGTTATACCAATATCTTTTACTCTTTGCGCTTCATCAATAATAACCAATTTTTTATTGCCTATAAGTTGTTTTAGTTCTGTTGATGTTTTATTAAAAAGCTTATCTCTAATATCAGGCTCATCACAATTTAAATAAATACTATTATTCTTGTATTTATCAGCAATTTGTTTTACAAGCGTAGTCTTACCTACTTGTCTTGCACCATAAATTATAATCGCTTTCCCTTTAAATAGTCTTTTCTCTATTTCTTTTTGAATTGTTCTCCTAATTAACATAATTTCAGTGAACTAACTCCCTTTTTTAATATTATAATAGGCATAATCTGTCAAAAGTCAATGTTAAACTTACAAACATTTTAACATTTTAACATTTTAACATTTTAACGTTTTAACGTTTTCGTATATTCGTTATCCGGTTTTCGATTAACGGTTCCAGTTCAAGGTTCTAGGTTCTACGTTCTACGTTCTACGTTTTAACGTTCTAACGTTTTAACTTTTCAACGTTCTTAACTCAAATGGTGATATGAATCTAATACCGCTCATTTCTACCTTATTATTCCTAAGATTTACTAAATAGGCAGGACTATAATAGGGATAATTTTCCAAAAAATTCTTAAGTGATAAAAAATCCGATTTTTTTAAATTTTTTTTATACTTTACTTCAACAGGGATCACTTTTCCTTCAACTTCTATAATAATATCCACCTCATGTTTATTCTTTGTTCTCCAAAATTTAATTTGACTATCAGAATAACCTAATTTCAGTAGCTCAGAAATAACATATCCTTCAAACAAATAGGATGAATCCTCCCTAATTTCAGGAGGATTAAAATTATTTATAAAAAAATTTCTAACTCCGTTATCTAAAAAATAGACTTTTGGCATTTTGACTAATTCTTTATTTTTATTAGTATACCAAGGAGTATTTATTTTTATTAAAAAGGTTTCTTTCAAAATCTCTAAATAATTTTTGACAGTTTTATCATCCAACCCACATATTTGAGATAATCGATTATAGCTTACTTGCTGGCCATTATTAACTGCAAGAAAATCTATCATCATTTTTACATTTTTCACTTTATCAAAATTTAAGAAATCCACCAAATCTTTTTTTACATATAAATCAAAAATAGATGATAAAACATCTCTTTTTTCACTACATTTAGTAAGAACAACTTCTGGATATCCACCATATATCAGAAAATTATTTAGCTCATTATAAAGCTCAGGAATTAACTCTGTAAGTGAATCTGATTTTATTTCAGACAAATTTTCAATTTTTATAATCAAATCATCTCTGCCAATAAAATGTAGATATTCTTTAAAACTCAAAGGATAAATATAAAAAACTCTCTTTCTCCCAGCTAAACTTTCCTGTATATTATTTCTAATTTCAAGGCTAGAAGAACCAGAAGCATAAATCTTTATATCAGGATGATTATCTACAATATTTTTTATTATTTTACCAATATTACTGTATCTTTGGAATTCATCAAGGAATAACAAAAACTTTGTTCCACTATTTTCCTTATAACCATTTAATTTCAATGTATTAATACAATTTTCATAAGTGCTTACTTTTTCATAGTTTGAAAAAATATCAAGATCCAAAAATAAAGATGGATAATTAATTTTATACTTTTCATATAATTGTTTCATTAATGTTGTTTTTCCAACTTGCCTTGGTCCAATGAGAATGGTAGCTTTGTTATTTGTTATCTGTTTTTCTAATGTTTCAAAAATTTCCCTTTTTTTCACCAACTTCCCCTATACTTTTTCAGGAATATTCTCCGAAAAATACTATACTTTTTCGGAACACAAGTCAATATTTTCTACAAAACATGTATTTAGTTTTAACGTTTTCCGATATTCAGTATCCGGTTTTCGATCAACGGCTTCCTAGTAGGGTTATAGGTTATAGGTTCAACGTTATACGTTCTACGTTTTAACGTTTTAACTTTCCAACGTTTCAACGTTCTAACATTTCAACGATTCAACGTTTTAACTATTCAAGGTTTATTCACATAGTTTTTCATTTGAGGTATCATTAAGCATTGATAAAAATTTTTCTAAGTCATTTTTAAATAAATCTTTTACTTTATAAGCATCTTCTAATACAATTTTTATTTTCCTGTCATCAAGTTCATAAGAATATGCATGTCTAAAAAAATGCCTAAAACCCCTTAAGTTATTGAGTAACTTGAAAGTTTTCTCAGAAATCATGTTAGGCCTTACTCCTTCAATTGAGATAGCCATCCTTTTTAATAACTCTATATGAAATTGTGATGGATCTGTAATATTATTTTCAAAGGTTCTAGCCACTATTTTAAACAAATCTTCATAAGCACAGTATAAATTATGTAATTGATACGCAACTGCTTCTAATGAAAATCTATCATTTGAACTTTCTCTCTCTTGCAATTTCTTATAAATTTTTTCGATTTCACCAAGTTGTGCATTTATTTCAGACTTTAAAATTATAAATAACTCTTTTTCCACTTTATTCCATCCCTAATAATTTTATCTTTTATCCTATGATGTTCTAGCTGTACAATATCCACATCTCTCTTTAATTTTATTGATAAAATAGACATTGCTCTAAAAAAGTCACAATCATCCAACCCCAAAAAAGCTATATCCACATCGGATTCTCTGGTAAATTGATAAGGCTTTGTTATAGAACCAAAAATGTAAGCACCCCTAAAAGGTATAATTTTTGACATTTCATGAAGTATTTTATCTAATTTTTTTAGAGTTTGTTTGCGCAACTCTTCCTGTTCATATCTCTTTTTTTTTAAAGTTTGATCTAATAATATTGTTGAAAATTTCATATTAAACGTACCTTTAGCATCTATTATACAATTTAGTATATAAACCAACTACTTACCTGTCAATGATTACCTTCAAAACAATTATAACATAAATTTGTTTATTACTGATATTTTAATTTCTTTTTAATTATATTGTAAGCCATTATTATATAAAAAATCCAAATAAACCCTACATTTATGACAAAAACACTATGTCAATACACTACCACCACCTAATACAAAATTCTTCATATACTCATTTTTTAATCTTATTCTATCTCAACATGATATTTGCTACTATTAAAAATATCTGCAAAAGTCCCACATTGCTTCCCCCGCCATTAAGCTTCAAATATTTAAAACTATATGCAAATATTTTACACATAAAAAGCTTTAAGCTTAAAATTGCTACTAAATGGCGGAGTCGCAATGACCCAAAATTGCTGTCATTGCGAGCGTAGCGAAGCAATCTTATGATGTAATAACTATCAACATGTTAGCCTATTGCACAACATCCTCAACTTTTTTTAATTAAATCTATTTTTCATTTATCATAGTTTATCCATTGTTATAAAAAAATGGGGGGCTCTATTTATTAAATTAGCAATCAGAGCCTACGCAAATATTGTCTTTGTTCTTTTCTAAAAACCTTTTACCTACCCCTTTTATCTCTAATAGTTCCTCGATACTATTAAATGGTTTTTTCTCCCTCCTCTCAATTATAGCTTCAGCCTTTTTCTTCCCTAAACCTTTTAAACTCATCAACTCCTCTTTTGTGGCAGTATTTATATTTATTTTTGCAAATAAAACAGAAGAAATAAAGATGAAAATCATTAAAAATAAGAATTTCTTCATAACATCCCCCTACTTTATTTAGCCCCCCAACAAAATCGTTACTCGATTATCGTTTACCAAATAACGGTTAATTTACTAATATTTTATCATTTTATCATTTTGCTCGCAATAAATTTTTATAAATATAAAAAATTTTATACATTTCCTAAACTAACTTATTAGACCACTTGAAATTCTGTTAACTAATGATGTTTAAACAAAGGATATAAATAGCTTTATATTTGAAAATAATGGTGCCCAAGGGGGGACTCGAACCCCCACGGCCTTTTACGGCCACAGGATCCTGAATCCTGCGTGTCTACCAATTCCACCACTTGGGCGAAACAAAAAACATATATGTATTTTAGTACCCCTTGTCAACAAATATAATAATCAAGCTAAATCTAATCTCTTTTCCCACTCAAAAGCACTTTTACAAATCAACTCTAAATTATCAAATTTTGGCTGCCACCCAAGTTTATTTAAAATTTTGCTATTATCAGCGATCAATTTTGATGGATCACCAGCTCTTCTACCAGTTATTCCCACTTTAAAATCAACTCCACTGACCTTCTTCATTGTATTTATAACCTCTTTTACCGTATAACCATGACCATATCCACAATTAAAAATATCACTCTCATTCTCATTTAAATAATCAAGTGCCTGCAAGTGAGCCATTGCAAGATCATCGACATGAATATAATCTCTGATACATGTACCATCTTTTGTATCGTAATCATCACCAAAAATATAGATTTTATCCCTTTTCCCTGTAGCTGTTTCAGCTGCCACTTTTATCAAATGTGTCGCTTCAGGAAATGCCTGACCAATTCGAGGATTTATATCCTCTATTGTTTTTGCATTGTTCATATCTGCACCAGCCACATTAAAGTACCTTAAAATCACATATTTAAAATCGTTATTTGCCTTTGCAGTATCGATAAGCACTCTCTCGCTCATTAATTTACTCATACCGTAAGGGTTTATCGGACTTAAAATCGTCGTCTCTTTTACTGGTACCTCTTCAGGCTCTCCATAAACTGCAGCTGTGGAAGAAAATATAAATCTTTTGACCCCATAATTATTTGCCAGTCTAATCAAATTTGTCGTATTTACAGTATTATTCATATAATATTTGAGAGGGTTTTCCACACTTTCTGGTACAATAATGCTTGCTGCAAAATGTATTATTGCATCAAAATAATATGATTTAAAAATCCCCTCTACTAAACTAAAATTGGATAAATCAGCCTCAATTATTTTTAATCTACCATTCACATCAATTTTTTTCAAAGTATCAGTATTTCTTCTACTACCTGTCGAAAAATTATCAAGGATAACAACATTATCAGATCTTTTCTCAAGAATCTCCTTTACTACATGACTACCAATATAACCAGCTCCACCAGTAACAAGGATATTCATAAGCCCCCCTTTAAAGAAATAATGAAATTAATATTATAAATTATTCTTTATTACAAGAACAACTATCACCAGTATGAGAACAGCAACCACCTTTATTCTTATTCTTCATAAACATTATGAAAATAAAAAATACAAAAGTTACTATTACTACAAAAATTATATAATCTAACACATTATCCTCCAAAATCATCAAAAAGGATATTTTCTCTCTCAACCCCTAGAGAATCAAGCATCTTTAATACAGCATCAATCATAACAGGTGGACCGCACAAATAATATTCACAATCTTCAGGAGCAGGATGATTTTTCAAATAATTTTCATAAACAACCTGATGTATATACCCAGTAAAACCATCCCAGTTATCCCCTGGCAGAGGATCTGATAATGCTATAAACCATTCAAAGTTATCATGCTCTTTTGCAAGCCTATCAAAATCTTCCACATAAAAAAGCTCTCTCTTGCTTCTTGCACCATACCAAAATGTCATTTTTCTTTTTGTTTTTACCCTTTTTAATTGATCAAAAATATGAGAACGCATTGGTGCCATACCAGCACCACCACCGATAAAAACCATTTCATTATCTGTATCTTTTACAAAAAACTCACCATAAGGGCCCGAAACGGTTACTTTATCTCCAGGTTTTAAACTAAAAATATATGAAGACCCTTTACCAGGTGGAATATCTTTTCTATTTTGAGGTGGAGTTGCAATTCTCACATTGAGCATTATTATCCCCTTTTCTAAGGGGTAGTTTGCCATAGAATAAGCTCTTACAACAGGCTCATCTACTTTGGATACAAGTTCAAATAAGCCAGCTTTTTCCCAATCTTCTCTATATTCTTCGTCTATATCAAAATCTTTGAAATAAGCAGTATAAGGTGGTACCCACACTTGAATAAAACCACCTGCTTTGAAATCAAAATCAACACCTTCAGGGATCTTTAAAACCAGCTCTTTAATAAAAGTAGCCAAATTTTTGTTTGAAATCACTTCACACTCAAGCTGTTTTGCACCAAAAACATCAGGAGATACCTCAATTTTTAGGTCATTTTTAACTGTCACCTGACAACTAAGTCTTACACCTTCCTTTTCTTCTCTTTTTGAGATATGTGAAAGCTCAGTAGGGAGGATATCACCGCCACCTTCCAACACCTTCACTTTACACAAACCACATGTTCCCTGGCCACCACAAGCAGAAGATAAATAAATCCCATTTTCAGCCAATGCAAATAAAAGCTTACCACCTTTTTGTGTAACTAATGGTTCTTTTTCATCATTTATATAAATTTTTACTTCGCCTGTTTGAACAAGCTTACTTCTTGCATATAAAATAACAACTACAAGAATCAAAATAATAAATGTGAAAGATAATACCCCTAAAACTATTTCTATCAACATCCCACCTCAATACTTTATAATTTTATTCCTGAAAAAATCATAAAAGCAATCGCCATCAAACCAGCTACAATAAAGGTTAAACCAACCCCTTCAAGCCCTTTAGGTGGATTGCTATATTTTAATTTATCTCTTATACCTGCAAGTAAGATAATTGCCAAAGCCCAACCCATACCTGATCCAAGCCCAAACACTATCGATTCAATATGTGTATACTCTCTTTGAACCATAAAGAGAGAGCCACCCAGTATTGCACAGTTTACTGTAATTAACGGAAGATAAATTCCAAGTGAGTTGTAAAGTTTTGGAAAAAACTTATCCACAACCATTTCCAAAATTTGAACCATCGCAGCAATCACACCAATATATGAAACAAGCCCAATAAACGATAAATCCACATTTTTCAAACCAAGCCAGCTCAAAGCTCCTTCTCTTAGAATATATTGATAAATGACATTGTTAGCTGGCACAGTAATAAACTGCACAACGACGACAGCCATCCCAAGCCCAACAGCTGTTTCCATCTTTTTAGAAACAGCTATAAATGTACACATACCAAGGAAAAAAGATAATGCCATATTTTCTATAAATATAGATTTTACAAAAAGACTAAGCAAATGCTCAAGCATCATAATCCCCTATCTGCCTTTTAACATGCCAGATTAAAAGCCCAATAATAAAAAATGCACTAGGTGCTAGTAAGAACAATCCGTTTGGAGTGTACCAACCACCCTCAGATACAGGTTTTAGAATTGTAATACCAAGTAGTTTGCCAGAACCAATTAACTCTCTAATTATTGCAACCACTATCAAAATCCCACCATAACCAATACCATTACCTATTCCATCTAAAAAGCTTTCTATCGGACCATTTTTCAATGCAAATGCCTCAGCTCTACCCATAATAATACAGTTTGTTATGATTAACCCCACAAACACAGATAATTGTTTACTGATTTCAAAAAAATACGCTTTGATAAACTGGTCTGCTATAATAACTAAAGTGGCAATTATAGTTGTCTCAACAATAATTCTTATATTTGTAGGGATATTATCTCTTATCAGTGAAATAAAAAGGTTTGAAAAAGCCACAACAAAAGTAACTGCAAAAAACATCACAATAGCAGTCTCAAGTTTTGAAGTCACTGCTAAAGCAGAACAAATCCCCAACACCTGAACAGCAATCGGATTATCTCTAAATATAGGTTTTAAGAGGACTTCTTTATACTTTTTCATATAACATCCTCTAAAATGTATTTTTCATCAAAAATTTTTTAAAACCTCTGTCACCTAGCCAAAATTTAACCATGTTATTTACGCCAGCAGTTGTAATTGAAGCACCGCTTAAACCATCAATTTGATAAGCCTTTTCAACAGAATCAGGATTTACTTCACCATTAATTACTGTCAATTTTAAGCTGCCACCCTTATCATAAATCATCTTACCAACCCATTTTCTTTTCCAATTAGGGTTATCCACTTCTCCACCAAGCCCAGGAGTTTCCTTGTGCTCATAAAAAGTTATACCACAAATAGATTTATCTTTTGCATTAATACAGAGAAATCCGTATAATGTTGACCAAAGCCCTTTTCCATAGATTGGAACTATAATTTTATTAACACTATTATTATCTTTCACAAAATAAATTAAAACCTTCTTTGGTATTCTCCCTATACCTGCCAAGTCTTCTTCAGGCTTTAACTTTATAGATTTTGTATCATCATTAAGCATCTTTTTAAAATTTTTATAATAACCACCAATATCTTTGATGTCCTCCAAATTATATGTTTCCATATCCAATAATTTTGGCACTAACTTTTTACCCAAAATTTCATTCATATCATTTCTTTCATTTATCCCTGCAACCTGAATAACATTCTTTAAAACATCTTTAATCTGATTTTTTTCTTGAACAGGTTTCAATAATACAGCAGCTGCAGAAACAAGTATGGAGCAAACAAAAGATATGACAAAAGCAACAAAAAGCGTTTTTCTTTTGCTATCAGGCTGCAACTTTATTTCTCCTTTTAATAACAGATTTTATCACAAAATAATCTATTGTTGGCGCTACAATATTTGCAAAAATAATAGCAAGCATAGTCCCCTCTGGATAAGCAGGATTTACAACCCTCACAAGCACTGTTAAAGAACCTATAAGAAAACCGTAAATCCATCTCCCTCTATCTGTATAAGCAGCACTCACAGGATCTGTCGCCATGAAAGCTACTCCAAAAGCAAATCCACCCAAAACCAAGTGCCAATAAAAAGGTAGATTAAACATATAATTTGTTTGACTACCGATTAGGTTAAATAGTGTAGAAGTAAAAATAAGCCCTATTACAGCAGAAGCCATTATACGCCATGATGCCACATTACTAACAACCAAAATTAAAGCACCCACGATACATAGGAGCGTAGATGTTTCACCCATTGAGCCAGGGATAAATCCTATAAATGCATCTATCCATCTGTAATGTTCACTAATTATATTATTTGATGATGCAAGTGTTAAAGGCGTAGCAACACTTACAGCATCAATACCAGTCCAAACTCTATCACCCGTCATACTTGCAGGGTATGAAAAAAACAAAATAGCCCTTGATATCAGTGCTGGGTTTACAACATTCATCCCAGTGCCACCAAAAAGCTCTTTACCAAGCACTAACCCCAATGAAAGAGCCACTGAAGCTTCCCACAAAGGGATATTTGGTGGGAGAATTAAAGGATATAATAAGCTTGTTACAAGAAAACCTTCACTTATTTCATGTTTTCTAACAACAGCAAACAATACTTCCCAAAAACTACCCACAACCATAGTAACTGCATAAAGGGGTAAAAAGTATGCAAGCCCCACAGCGAAATTACTAACAATACTACTACTATCAAAACTTACATGAAACCATTTTAAAATATCCCAGCGAAAACCATCTGGAATTATATTATATTTATTAATTAAAAGGTTCGTTTGTAATCCTGTATTATAAATAGCAAATATTGTCACAGGTAAAAGTGCTATCACAACAAAAATCATAACCCTTTTAAAATCAGCTACATCCCTTATATGACATTTACCAGTGGCTTTTGTATCTGGTGAGAAAAAGAAAGATTCTGTAGCTTCATAAAGAGGGTACCATCTGCTATATTTACCACCTTCTTTAAAGTGCTCACCTATCTTCTCAAAAAACTTTTGCAACCTTTTCATCACCATTCCTTCTCTACTGTATCAAGTAGTTCTCTTGAGTGTTTTATAAAATCTATTTTACTTGGGCAAACATAGGTATATAAAGAAAAATCCTCTTCACCTAAAGATAAAATACCAAGATCTATGGCTCTATCAATATCCTTTGTCAAAACAGCTCTTAATAATGCTAAAGGTTCTGTATCAATAGCTGTAACTTTATTGTAAGAAGCAATAGGGATAATAGGTCTCAGGCTACCGTGCATCGATGTATCAAAAATATACTTTTTAGGTCTAATAAATTTTGAAAGGGCAACGCCTAAAACAGTAAAATATTTACCAGAAGGAGAAATCCACCCAAATAGCCTTTTTTCTCCCCCCTCTTTTATAATTGAGACCTGATTAACGTAAAAACCAACAAAAGGAGTATTTTCATCAATCTTTCTTCCATACAGATAACATCCAGAAATATATCTATAATCGTTGCTTATATCCAATATATTATCAAGCCTGCTCCCTTTTAATATTTTAAAGATACCATTTTCTTTAAAGTCATAACCAGCAATAGAAACATATTTATAGGGATTAATTTTACCTGTATAAAAAAAATAGCCGATATCAATTACAGCTTGATAATCTATATACCATACTTCTTCTTCCATTGTTGGTTTTCGTAAATGATCGATATGTGTACCAGCAAGCCCAGCAGGGTGCGGACCATGAAAAACAGCTATCTCTAATAATTCATCTTCAGATAACATACTTTTATTAAAATCTTTATCAACACATAAAAATGTCTTTACACCAAAAGCTTCCTTTAAGACATCTACCCCTTTTATAAAATTATCTTTTTCCTTCTCAATGATAAGATTAGGATCTGGTGCAAAACCTCTAGTATCAATAGCTGTGATAAAAATTGCTACAGGTTTTGATTTTGAAGAAGGGATTTTATCAAAAGGTCTCTTTCTAAAATATGGCCAAAATCCGTATTTTAATAAAATATCTTTATAATTCAAATTTTTATCTTCAAAATCGATAGCTTCTCCTGATGCATGGTTTTCAACTTCTATACTCAAGTATAAAAATTTTCTCTTTTCTCCCCTTACAATATTTTTCACAACACCATTTACAGGAGAAACAAATACCACATCTTCATCTTTTCTATTAATAAAAAGTGGTGTGCCAGTAGAAACCTTATCCCCTTCATTGACTAAAAACTTTACCTTTAAACCTGTAAAATCATCACCTACAAAACCAATTTCGCGAGATAACTTTTCCCCTTTAAATTCGCTGACCTTACCAATAGGTAGCCTAAGCCCCCTTTTAAACATTATTTCTCTCATCTCAATCCCTTTAATTTAAAATCATTATAATTATATTTATAAATTCCAAATAATCAAGTAGATTTCACTTAACCTTGACTTCACAGCCTGTACTTTTCTTAATATCATCCAAATATGAAAAAGGTGAAATTTCAAGTAAATATAAACCATCATCTTTTATTTCAAAAACCCCTTTATCTGTAATAATCATATCAACAACTTCTTTACCAGTTATTGGGAGCGTACATTCTTTTAATATTTTAGGAGAGCCATCCTTTGCAACATGCTCCATCATTACAATAACCTTTTTAACACCACTAACCAAATCCATAGCACCACCAGGCCCTTTTACCATTTTGCCAGGTATCATCCAATTTGCCAGATCCCCTTTCTCACTTACTTGCATACCACCTAAAACGGACAAATCAATATGGCCACCTCTAACCATTGCAAAAGATTCTGAAGAGTCAAAAAAAGCTGCACCTTTCTTATATGTAATAGTTTGCTTACCAGCATTTATCAAATCAGGATCAGCATCTTTTTCAGTTTTAGGAAATGGGCCAATACCTAATAAACCATTTTCCGAATGCAGTGTAATATCCATATCATCAGTTATAAAGTTAGCTACAAGAGTTGGCATCCCTATTCCAAGATTTACATACATCCCTTTTTTAAACTCCTTTGCAACCCTTTTTGCCATCCACTCCCTTTTCTCATTCATTTTAGTTTCGCTCATATTTTCCAAAGTTGTTAGTTGTTCAATCCTTTTTTCGTATCTTTCACCTAAAACGATACGATCCACATAGATACTTGGTAAATGGATAAAATTTGGATCTAAATCTTCAACAATCTCTTCAACTTCAACTATTGTAAATTTTGCTGCCTTTGCACAAACTTCATTAAAATTGTTTGCTGTATATCTAAAGATAACATTCCCTTTTTTATCAGCCTTCCAACCCTTTACAATTGCAAGATCAGGTCTGATACTTTCTTCTAAAACATACTCCTTACCATCAAATACTTTGACTTCTTTCCCCTCTGTTAATATAGTACCATACCCTGTCCTTGTAAAAAAAGCTGGGATTCCGGCTCCCCCAGCTCTCAATTTTTCAGCTAAAGTACCTTGTGGTACTAGTTCTAATTCAAGCTCACCATTTAAATATTGCTGTTCAAAAATTTTATTTTCACCCACATAAGAGGATATCATTTTTTTTATTTGACGCGTCTGTAGTAATATACCTAATCCAAAATCATCTACACCTGCATTATTACTGACAAATGTTAAATCTTTTACCTTTAGCTCTTTAATTGCATTTATAAGATTTTCAGGGATTCCGCAAAGTCCAAAACCACCAGCAGCAATAACCATCCCATCTTTTATAACATCTTTAATAGCATCTATCGAGGACTTAAAAATTTCTGCCATAACACACCTCTTAATTTAAATTAAACATAACCATCCTTATTTCTGTCATTTCATCAACAGCGTATTTAACCCCTTCTCTACCAAGTCCAGAAAACTTTACACCGCCATAAGGCATATTATCCACTCTAAAGGTTGGGACATCATTAACCATGACACCACCAAACTCTAGTCTATCAATTAGATAAAAAGCGGTCTTAATATTCTCGGTAAATACTCCCACTTGTAAGCCATACTTTGTATCGTTTACCTGTTTTATAGCATCATCTAAATCTTTGAATTTAAATAGTGATACAACAGGTGCAAAAACTTCATCTTTTACCACTTTCATATCACTAGTGCAGTTTTCAAGAACTGTTGGATAATAAATACTCCCTTCCCTTTTACCACCAATTAAAATTTTTGCACCTTGACTCACTGCTTCATTAACCCATTGCTCAACCCTTTCAGCCTCTTTTAAATCTATCATCGGTCCAACTACTACATTATCATTTAATGGATCACCAACCCCCATCTCAGCAACACTTTTTACATAAAGCTCTTTAAATTCATCATATCTATCTTCATGAATATAAATTCTTTGAACACTGATACATACCTGCCCTGAATTAGCAAAAGCTCCTACTACACAAGTTGGTAAAGCTTTTGCAATATCAGCATCTTTATTTATGATAACCGGGCCATTATTCCCAAGCTCTAATGTAACTCTTTTAATTCCTGATTTAGCTTTAATCTGTAAGCCAACTTCTGGTGAACCTGTAAATGTAATTTTTGCAACCTTTTCAGAGGTAACTATGGCATTTCCAACTGTAGAGCCAGAACCTACCACTAAATTTATCCCTTCTGCAGGAAAACCAGCCTCTAAAATTACTTCAACAAGTTTAACAGAAGTAATAGGTGTAGCAGTAGCAGGCTTTAAAACTATTGGACAACCAGCTGCTATAGCTGGACCAACTTTGTGTGCAACAAGATTCAAAGGGAAATTAAATGGGGTTATCGCTCCAACAACACCCACTGGATACCTCTTATAGTAGCCAAACCTATTTTTACCACTAGCAGCCGCATCAAGTGGCACAACTTCACCACTTAATCTTCTTGCTTCATCCGCGCTAAATTTAAAAGTTTCGATTGCTCTTGCAACTTCTCCTCTTGCAAATTTTATAGCTTTACCAGACTCTAAAGAAATCGTTTTAGCAAACTCATCAAATCTATCGGCTATTAAATCTGCAATCTTATCTAAGATATCCCCCCTCTCTTTTGCAGTTAAAGACGCTATTTTCTCTTTTGCATTATAAGCTGTATCGATTGCTTTATTTACATCGTCAATAGAAGCTTCATAAATCTTTGCAAAAGGCTTATTATCATAAGGGTTAATTACATCGATAATTTTTTCTGTTTCCTGCCACTTCCCATCCCAAAAAAGCTTATATATACCCATAAGTCACCCCCATAAGATTATTTAATTATTATTTTTACACTCACTCCTATCAAATTATGTAAAACATAATTTTAAGACTATTAATAAATAAATTTAACTCATTTTGGCTTTATTATCAAGTAATATTAAAGAGTTTGAGACTTTGTTTTAATACTATAAAACTCTTATAAAAAAAATTTCCTCATGAAAAGGTCAGAGATTAAACCCTTTCATGAGGAAAATATATATTCAATATTATAAAATATTTAAAAACATCTCCAATATAACATTAAATGGTACAAGTGTAGCAACCTTTCCAAGATCCACATCATTTAAAAAGTTATTATAATTTTCAAAAAATCTTTCCTCTTTGTTCTTAATTTTCTTTATATAACCTACATCCATACAGCCCTTAGCTAATATTTGTTTTTGAAGGTATTTTAACTTTTTAAGTAAATTTTCTCTGTTAATTCTATCCCATTCACTGCTGATAGGGATTTTTTTGATTGCTTCTTTCATATCTATAAATCTGAATGCATCACCAATCTTAAAATAGTTAGATATTGCCACATCAATATTAATGTTTTGTGATACTACTATATCAAAAATATCAAAAGCTGGCTTAGAATATTTTAACTCTGCAATCGCCTTTGCAAGTCTTTTTGGAAAACCATCAGTTATAAGCTCCTCTTCAAACCTTTTCATTTGCTCTTTAACAACACCGCTTACTTTAGCAGGAATTCTTTTTACAATTTCTAAAAAGAGATCTTTGTTCTCTTGAAGTAGTTTATCATTCCCATCTTTTACTAACCACTCTACACCAAGTTTAAGTGTCTTTTCTATTTCTATAAGAGCTCTATACTGAGCATCAGATTTAGCTTTATTATCCAACGCATAAATAGCACTTCTGAAATTATCAGTATTTAACAGCTCATCAATTTGCAAATACTTATCTATTAGCTTTTCAAATGGTTGATTTGTATTTTTATAAAGCTCAATAAAAAATGTAATACCAGTTTGATTTATAACTTTATTTACAATAACTGTAGCTGTTATCTCCTTTGCCAACCTATGTTCAAAAAGATTATCCCCAAACCTTTTAACCATGTATTCTGGGTAATAACTTAAGTATAACTTCCTAACCACAGGGTCATTAAAATCTATATTTTTTTCAACCTCGTTATACAAAAATATCTTAATATAAGAAAGCAGAACAGCAAGTTCAGGCCTTGTTATATCCCTATTTTCTTTAATAAAGTTTATATTTTCTAATTTAAAATCCAATAGTCCTATATCTTTTAGAAACCTTGCAGTTTCTTGAAAGATAATTGGATTCTCTTTTGAGCGGATTAAATCACAGCTTACAGTTTGAGATTGCATATAGTTATCGTGTAAAACTAATTTTTCTACAGCCTTTGTCAAATCTAATATTAACTTATCCCTTTCTTTTGAATCTTTAACCAGCTTTTTCTTCAAGAATTGATCAAGTATAATTTTCAAATTGACTTCATGGTCAGAAATATCTACCCCACCTGAATTATCTAGTGCATCTGTGTTTATTTTACCACCAAGAGAAGCAAATTTAATCCTTGCTTTTTGTGTAAAGCCTAAATTTCCACCCTCTCCTACTACTTTAACCTTTAAATCCTCAGCATTAACCCTTACAGCATCATTTGCATGATCACCAACTTCATCATTTGTCTCACTGGAATCTTTAACATATGTTCCTATACCACCATTCCAGAGCAGTTCTGCATCCATTTTCAATATCATCTGTATAAGCTCTTGCCCTGAAACTTCATCTTTGGTCGTTTTAAACATCTCTTTCATCTGTGGGGTAAGTTTTATACTTTTTGCTGATCTATCAAATACTCCACCACCCTCAGAAATCAATTTTGGGTTATAATCTTTCCATGTGGATCTTGGTAGTTTAAACAATCTCAACCTTTCAATATAACTTGTATCAGCATCTGGATTAGGATCGACAAATATATGTATATGATTAAATGCAGCAAGCAGCCTAATTTTTTTGGATAGCAGCATACCATTACCAAAAACATCACCAGACATATCCCCAATACCAACTACCGTGAACTCCTCTTTTTGAATATCTTTACCAAGCTCTCTAAAATGTCTTTTTACACTCTCCCAAGCACCTTTAGCTGTAATACCTATCTTTTTATGATCGTAACCTGTTTTACCACCAGAAGCAAAGGCATCTCCAAGCCAAAAACCGTATTCGAAAGAAATACTGTTTGCAATATCACTAAAAGTAGCTGTACCTTTATCAGCAGCTACAACTAAATATGGGTCTTTTTCATCATAAACAACTACATCTTCAGGGTGAACAATTTTACGCCCTTGATAATTATCAGTTATGTCTAAAAGACCTCTAATAAATGTTTTGTACTGCTCAACTACATGTTCCATATCCTTTTGTCTATCTGAAAATCTCTTCTTAACAATAAAACCACCTTTGGAACCAGTGGGGACTATTACCGCATTTTTTACAACCTGCGTTTTCATCAAGCCTAGAATTTCTGTTCTAAAATCATCAGGTCTATCACTAAACCTTAAACCACCTCTTGCTACTTTGCCACCTCTAAGATGCACACCCTCCATTTTGGGGCTATGAACATAAATCTCATAAAGGGGCTTAGGCTCTGGAATAAAATCAAGCTGCCTACTAGAAATCTTAATAGAAATATAATTTCTCTCAGGTTTTTTGTAAAAGTTTGTCCTAACAATTGCATCCATTAATTTAAACATTTCCCTAAATACAGAGTCTTCAACCAGAGTCTGTACTTCTTCAAGAAGCCCCCATGCTATATCTTTAATTTCTTCATATTTCCTTTCTGTTTTATTTACATCAAATTTCTCTTTGAATATCTCAACAACTTTTTTTGCAATATTATGATACTTTAATAAAGTTTGATTAATAGTTGATTTACTCAGCTTAAAATCCACCTGAGATATATAATTCCTCAGCGTTCTTAAAATCTTAACTTCTCTATAATTTAACCCTTCTAATAAAAGGAGTGAATTCAGCTTATCATTTTCACACTTTTCCTCAATTACAGCTTTAACCATTTCAGGTAGTATCTTATTAAACCTTGAATAAAACTGTTCTGGATCATCAATACTAGCTAAAAGAATACTACTTATATAAAAAGCTTCATCACCTTTTTTAACCTCATATATCTCATCCTCAATAACTTTCAAACCAATATTATCAATAACTGGCATAATATCTGTTAAAAGTATTCTCTTTTTTGAATATAACTTTAAATAAACATTATTATTAACTACGGCTAATCTTGAATAAAAATCTTTTAAATCAGAAAGGATACTAACATCTCTTACCCCTTCTTTTGGGGGCATCTTAGATTTATAGCTTTCTGACAAACCATTAACAAATTGATAATATAACTCATCAGCCTTTCTACCTGAAAATTTATAAGATAACATCTCATAAAAGATATCATTCCAATCTTTAATTTCTTCGATAACAATGTCTTTTAAATCATTTTCTTTAACTGCATCAATAGCTGTCATATCTTTGACAAGAAGGTGTAAGTGCAAAAATGTGTAACCATGCTCATCATATCTAATAGAAACATCTAGAATTTTCGCCTTATAAAGCTCAGCAATTCTTTTATTAATACTGTTTACTGTCTCAGCAGAAAATCTATCAGTAGGAAATATTATCAAGGTATAAAAATGTTTTGATGGCTTAAAATCTCTTGTATAAATCCTAATTTGGTCTTTCCCCTGAATAGTTAACAAAAGCCTTATTACATCCTTTAAATCATCACAACCAAGATTAAAAATCTCAGTTTTTGGATAGTTATTAAGTGTATCCTGAATCCACTTATAATCATGGGAACCTTTTACAAACTTAAAATACTCAAAAAGCGAATCTATTTTTTTCCTTAATATAGATATTTTGTGAGGGGGTGTGGCTATCCCTTGTTTACCAAATATCCCTAAAACTGTTATAGCTCTACATTTACCATTTTCATAATCAACAAACATAATCCTGTCAAAATTTCTTCTCTTTTTGATTTTCGATTTAAATATAGCTTTATCCAAAACAATTGGATAACCTTCAATAAACTTGATTCTTTTTTCTTTTATAGCATCGACAAGTTTTGGGATTATATTGGTGGTTCTATTAAGTCTATACACACCAAATTGATCTACTTTAAACTTCCCATTTGCAAGATCAAAAACATCAAGTATCCTAACACCTTGAATTATAAAAGTTCCATCAACAAGCCAATCTATAAAATCTGAAATCTCAGGATTTTTATTTTTATAATAATCAGAAAGGTTATTTAAGACTTTTAACATCTTAGGGAAATCATCTACTGCTAATGAAAGCTCTTCATAAATTTGACATATTTCATTAGTTATTTCTTGTAATTTTTCTTCATCAACCTCCTCTAAAAAGATTATTACAAAAGATTCATTATTGCACCCTAAATCCGATTCCCCAATATCAACAACATCCCCCTTTTTATCCCTTTTAACAGAAAAAATTGGATGTAATAAAAACTGCTGATTATACTGTATTTCATAAAAATACTCTCTAATACTATCCACAATAAAGGGTCTGTCATCGGTAACAATAGAAATTAAAGAAAAATTCCCAATAAAAAACTTTGACTTAAAAGCATGTGTCTTCTCTATAAAAAATTTCTTCCTTTTCCGATTATTTAAAATAGAGAAAAGATAATCCAAAAAACTTATAAGATCATCATCACTCAAAATACCTAATAAATTTTGGGGTAAATGCTTATATAGAAGATTTGCAAAATTATATTTTACACCTTTATCACCATAACTTTTTAATACTACATCATGATACCTTTTAAAATTTTCTTTTTGACCTTGATCTTTTAATATTTCTTTGGCAGTTAAACAGGATATATTTAACATAAGACACTCCCGATATTGATTTTTTCAACTTTTTATTAATATAACAAACTGAATAAATAAACAAGCTATTTTATTGATAATAAAAAAATTATTTTAATTTTAAAAAAAATATTATTTTTTTAGTAATTTTACTGAGATAATATTAGTTAATTAAATAACAATTAAGACATCCCTTAATTTCAATCACACTATACATTTTTTAATCATTTTTAAAAACTTATAGAGTATTCTACCTGTTAAGCCCCAGATAATCAAATCATTATATTTATAAAAATAAACCTTTCTTTTTAGACCGTTTCTTACCCAATTCTCTGTCCAAAAAATATCTTTTTTATAAAAATATTTAATAGGAACAGTAAAAATCCTTTCCACCTCATATTCATCCATTACAAATCTAATCCTGCTCAAATCATCCTTTATAAAACCTACATAAGGTGTCACTTTTATATTAGTAATGGAATACTCATCATCCAATTTTCCCAAAATAGTAATATAATCTTTACTAACACCAGTCTCCTCAAACATTTCTCTAAGCGCAGTTTCACTTAATTTATTGTCCGTATTATCCGCTCCACCACCAGGAAAAGAAACTTCTCCACTATGATTATTGAGCCAAGGTTGTCTTTTGGTAAAAACTATTTCAAGATCGTTTTTATTATATATAATAGGGATTAATACTGCAGCTGCCCTATGTGTGCTCTCTTTTTTTTCTCTTTTGTACCCTTTTAGAATCTCAGATATACAATCAATTTCCTTCTTTGACAGCCTCAATCTCCCTATTTAATCTCTCCACTTTAGATTCTATTTCAGCTAATTTAACTTCAAATTTTTTTAAATCATTTTTAGTAACAAGTCCCATTTTATCAGCAAAAGATTTCAGCATCTTTTCTATTATCTCTTCCACTTCTTTGCTATTTTTCTCAAAATTTTCCACTACATCTTTCAAAAACTTTGAATCCTGATTAAGTGATTGCTCCCCCTTTTTAATTACATTATCATAAAATGCTTTTGCTTTCTCCTCAGTCATTGCTGCCAAACCTAACCCCAAAACAATAAATTTTTTAGCTAACTCGTTCATAAAGCCCTCCTAATTAAGGAAATCATTAAGCTTTCTTTTAAGAGCTTTCTTTTTTAACTTATTCAATGCCCTAGCTTCAATCTGACGAACCCTTTCTCTACTTATATTCAGTATCTCGCCTATTTCCTCTAAAGTTTTTGGTGTTTCACCTTCCAGTCCAAATCGCCATTTAATTATTTGAGCTTCCCTTTCATTTAATTCATCTACTATCTCTTCTATATTCGATTTCAAAGTATTTAAAAATATCTCTTCTTCAACACTTTTACCACCAGACTCCAATAAATCTATAAAAGCTCTATCTTCACCATCTTTTATAGGAGCCTCTAAAGATAAATAATTCCTAGAAACCCTTAAAACATTTTCCACATCCTCTGGATCCATCTCAAGGTATAGCGCAATCTCCTCTGAAGTGGGTTCTCTGCCCAAATCTTTACTTAACACTTCTATAGCTTCATTTATTTTGTATAGGATACTAGCTTGTTTTAAAGGTAGTTTTACTGTCCCAGATTGCTCGGCTAATGCTTGAATTATCGCCTGTCTTATCCACCATACAGCATAAGAAATAAATTTTACACCTCTATCTGGATCAAATCTTTTTGCAGCTTCAAGCAATCCTAAATTACCTTGATTTATTATGTCAGCAAGAGGCAAACCAGTATTTTTATATCTATTTGCAATAGAGACAACAAATTTTAAATTGGATAATACAAGCTTTTCCAATGCTTTCACATCACCCTTTTGTATCCTTTTACCAAGCTCATATTCCTCTTCTCTACTTAAAGGCTTAAACTGGGAAATCCTATTTAGATAATTCTTTAAACCATCCTCTGAAATTTCAGCAAGTATAGGTATTTCAAAAAATTCATCCTCTTCCAAAAACTCTTCTGTATCTTTAAATTCTTTATCTTTATCAGTATTTATATTCTCCATACCCCACCAACACTTTATTAAAAGGATTAATAATTATACTATTTGTTCAATAATTATAACATATTTTTTACAATTTAGTAAGCAAAATAATAAAAAATTTTAAAAGAGGGGAACCCCCCTCTTTTTTGTAAAAAAATTTTATATCTTTGAGATAACAAGTTCATCATTTTGAAAAGATACTTTAATTTTATCCCCTTGTTTTATTTCCCCTTTAATTATCTCTTCGGCTATTTTATTCTCTATTAATCTCTGTATAGATCGCTTCATAGGTCTTGCACCAAATTTTGGATCATAACCAGCCTTAACCACCATATCTATAGCGCTTTCATCAAACTCAATTTCTATATTATTCTCTTTCAACCTATTTGCAAAATTATTAAGAAGCAATTTAGCAATCTCCCTTAAATGTTCATCCCCAAGTGGATGGAACACTATAATATCATCAACCCTGTTTAAAAACTCTGGTTTAAAGTAGTTACTTAGTTGTTGAAATACCAGATTGTGTATCCTTTCATACTTTTCTTCCCAGCTACCCTCTTTTGAAAATTCATTTTGAATTAAATCACTACCAATATTGGAAGTCATAATGATTACTGTATTTCTAAAGTTTACTGTTCTACCTTTTGAATCGGTCAACCTACCATCATCAAGTATTTGCAACAATAAGTTAAACACATCAGGATGAGCCTTTTCTATTTCATCTAATAAAATCACACTATATGGTCTTCTTCTTACCCTTTCAGTAAGTTGTCCGCCTTCTTCATAACCCACATAACCAGGAGGAGCACCAATCAGTTTTGCAACGGCATGCTTTTCCATATATTCACTCATATCAATCCTAATCATAGCATCTTCTGAGTCAAAAAGAAATTCAGCCAACGCTTTTGCAAGCTCTGTTTTACCCACACCTGTTGGACCAAGGAATATAAATGAACCTATAGGTCTTTTTGGATCATTCAATCCGGCTCTACTTCTTCTGATAGCCTCACTTACTGCCTTTATCGCTTTGTCTTGACCGATTACACGCTTGTGCAAATGCTCTTCCATTTTTATAAGCTTATCAGCTTCTTCTTCTAAGAGTTTATTAACTGGTATCCCTGTCCACTTAGATACAATTGAAGCGATATCCTCTTCGTCAACCTCTTCTTTTAGCATTTTCTTATTCTTCTGAATCTCTTTCAACTTATTATTTACTTCTTCAAGCTTTTGTTGCAACTCAATCAACTTTCCATACTTTATCTGTGAAGCAAGCTCCAAATTCCCTTCCCTTTCAGCTTTTTGCATCTCTATTTTAGCCTGTTCAATCTCCTCTTTTATCTTACGGGATTCCATAATGAGATTCTTTTCGTTTTGCCAATGAGTTTTCAACTCACTTATTTTTTCTTGTAAATTACTTATTTCTTCCTCAAGTTTGGCCAATCTGCTTTTACTTGCTTCATCTTTCTCCTTTTTCAAAGCCTGACGCTCTATTTCCAACTGCCTCATTTTTCTCTCTAACTCATCAAGCTCTGTAGGAAGACTGTCTATCTCCATCCTTATTTTAGCTGCTGCTTCATCAATTAAATCGATTGCCTTATCAGGCATATGCCTATCACTTATATATTTATGTGCAAGATATGCAGCAGCAACCAATGCTGTATCTTTTATCCTTACACCATGATGAACTTCATATCTTTCTTTAAGACCACGTAAGATTGAAATTGTATCTTCAACTGATGGCTCATCCACAAATACAGGCTGGAATCTCCTTTCTAACGCTGCATCCTTTTCTATATATTTTTTATACTCATCAAGTGTCGTTGCACCAATACAGTGTAATTCACCTCTAGCTAAAGCAGGTTTTAAGATATTTGCGGCATCCATAGCTCCTTCAGCAGCACCAGCTCCAACTAAAGTATGTAATTCATCGATGAAAAGGATAATTTCACCTTCACTTTTCCTTATCTCTTTTAAAATCGATTTTAATCGATCTTCAAATTCTCCTCTAAATTTTGTCCCTGCAATCAATGCACCCATATCAAGTGCAAGCACTCTTTTATTTTTCAACGAATCCGGCACATCCCCATTTGCAATTCTTTGGGCAAGCCCCTCTACAATCGCAGTTTTACCTACACCAGGCTCACCAATTAATACAGGGTTGTTTTTTGTCCTTCTTGACAAAACATGTATGACTCTTCGAATCTCTTCATCCCTACCAATTACTGGATCAAGTTTTCCACTTCTTGCTGCCTCAGTTAAGTCGATAGTGTATTTCTCCAAAGCATTCATTTTTTCTTCTGGATTTTGATCAGTTACTCTGCTTGAACCACGAATCTCTTTAATAGCTTTTTCCACTACAGCTCTATCAATCCCATATTTTGTAAATATCTGCCTTAAGCCATAACCAGCATGTTCAACAATACCAAGCAGTAGGTGCTCAGTAGAAACATATTCATCTTTAAATTGCTTAATTACTTCAAAGGCATAATCGATAGCTTTTTTAGCATCTTGAGACATATAAACTTGCTCTGAGCCACTAACCTTTGGCAAACCATCAATAGCTTTTATAACATCTTCTTTTAATGAAGCTACATTGACACCTATTTTTTGTAAAAGTGGAACTATTAGACCATCTTCCTGGGTAATTAATGCATATAAAATATGATCTGGTAAAAGTTGTTGTTGCTGTTTATCTTCAACCAGCTTTATGGCATTTTGCAATGCCTCGCTAGCTTTTATAGTCATTTTATTCCAATTTATCATAATTCACCTCCAAACTACTCTTTTTCAATTTTTACTTTAATAATATTTGCCTGTTTAGTAGGCACTATTGCGCCTTCTTTAATATTCTTATCCAAATCCTCCCCTAATCTGTTTTTTATATAATCAACCAACATCTTTACCTGATTTTGTAACTCATTAATCTGCTCCTTCATGTTCAAAATAATCTCTACACCTGCCAAATTTACCCCTAAATCTTTTGTAAGCGTAATTATAAATTTTAATTTTTCTATATCCTCATCCGAATAAAGCCTGGTATTCCCTTCTGTCCTTGTCGGTTTGACAAAACCTAACCTTTCATACTGCCTTAAAGTCTGGGGGTGTATGTCAAGCATCTCAGAAACAATACTAATTACATACAAAGGTTTCTTTTTCATAGTTCACCCCCTATAATCTACCTTTGGTTAAAAGTTGATCTCTATTTGCTAGAGGATATCGTTTAGACATTTCACGCAACAACTTTCTATCTTCATCTACCGCCACTTGCGGAATTTTCACATTGATAACTATATATAAATCTCCATTGCCTCCACCTTTTAGATGAGGCACACCTTTACCTCTTATTCTAAACTTCTGACCAGGCTGTGTCCCTGCAGGGATATTTATATTAACAGCACCATAAGGGGTAGGTACTGTGATTTTCCCACCTAAAGCAGCTTCAAACATATCTATATCTACATTTACATATAAATTATCACCTTCCCTTTTATAAATCTCATGAGGTATAACATTAGTTACAATATATAAATCGCCACTCAATCCACCGTTTAAACCATCATTACCTTTACCTGGTACTCTTATTTTAGAGTTATTATCTACACCTGGCGGTATTCTTACTTTAATTCTTTCAGTTACATAAAATCTACCTTTTCCTCCACACTTATTACATGGCTTATAAATTATTTCTCCTTCACCTTTACACTGTGGGCAAGTGGTTGATATTGCAAAAAATCCTGATCCTTGCCTTACAACTCCACTACCTCCACAAACACCACATATAGACTTATCTCCACCCTTACCAAAACAAGTATCACAGTTTTTCAACCTTCTAACATTAAGCTCAACTTCATTGCCAAAAATTACATCACGAAATGGGATTTGGATATTATAGTATAAATCTTCCCCTCTTTGAGGGGCTGAAGCTCTTTTAGATCTGCCTGTTTTAGTGCCTGTTCCAAAAAGATCCTCAAAAATATCTTTAAATATATCAAAATCACCAAAAGTGGTCTTGAAGTTTTCAAAATTCATATTTGAAAAATCATACCCTTGACCACTTGAAGTAAAAGCATCATGTCCTAATGTATCATACTGTTTCCTTTTTTCAGGATCAGATAATACAGCGTATGCTTCTGATATCTTTTTAAACTTTTCTTCTGCTTCTTTATTCCCAGGATTTAAGTCAGGATGGTACTTTCTGGCTAATTTTCTATAAGCTTTTTTTATCTCATCCTGTGTAGCATTTTTACTAACACCCAAAATATCATAATAAGTCTCTGCCATAACCCACCCTCATTAAAAAAGAGGGGAACACCCCTCTTTTATTGTTTAGTCTTCTTTAATAACATTAATTACTTTTGGTTTTTCTTTTTCACTTTTTTCTAAAGATATTTTTAATATCCCATCCTTAAGGCTTGCTTTAACTTTGTTTACATCCACATTGTCTGGTAATTGAAAACTCCTTGAAAATTTACCGTAAGGTCTTTCGAGCCTGTAATAATTTTCCTTTTCAACATCTGGTAATTTTCTCTCACCTTTAATCGTTAAGATATTATCAGATATTTGAATATCTATATCATCCTCTTTTAATCCTGGAACCTCTACTATCAATAAAACCCCTTTTTCAGTCTCTAAAACATCGACAGGTGGAATCCAGTCTGATTGTACACCACTTTTTCTTGATGAAAGTGCATCATCAAATAATCTGTTTATCCTTTCCTGAATTGAAACAAGATCTTTCAAAGGATCCCATCTAACAATTGCCATAATAACCTCCTTTTAAAATTTATAATCACTTAATAAAATATATTTGAGCCAATTTATGTCAAGTCTTTTTATAAAGATATGCTCATATTTTTTAAAGTTCAAAATATTACCATTTAAAATAGCATTAATATTGTAATGATTAATATTCAGGGAACAATCTGGAATATTACTTTTTACTTATTTTCTCTTTTAACCTTTTTATGATACTTTTTTCTGGATAAGCGTTTAAAATCCCCTTTACATCTTTTTCAATTTTTATTTTCATACCAATTTTAGGCTTAAACTCCCCTTTATAACGAGCCAAAAACTTCTTATTTTTTCTCTTTACAATTACTAAGTTTAATGGGGATTCTATACCATCTGGTGTAATAAATAATTCTGTAAAAGAGTATACTACTGGGACTTTATTAACTTTTTCATTTTTAGATTTTTCTAATGTTTTAATATCTGTATTTACGGGCACATTTTTTAAAGCTTTTTCTCTCCGTTTAAGAATTATTACAAAATTATTTGTGGCAAGCCCACCTATGCTTTGAGTTAAAGCTATATCACATTTCTTTGGTGTTATTTCTGCAGGATAAAAACCGCTCATTATCCTAAAAACTTCCGCAACTTGAGCCAAACCTGATGCACCTACAGGATGCCCCCTTGCCTTTAAACCTCCAGAAATATTAATGGGTAAACTACCATCATTAAACCCTTTTCTGTTTTCATAAAAATCTAAAATTTCATCTTTTTTAACTAAACCTAAATCAAGCAATCCTGTAATCTCAAAAGGGGTAAAGGCATCATGTATCTCAGCAAAATCTATATCATCAGGTGATAACCCAGCCATCTGCAAAGCTTGAAACGCTGCAGCCTTTGTTGATTCAAAAGATGTTATTGAGGCTCTCTCACATAAGGCTTGCTTATCTGTCCCCTGCCCAATACCAGCAACTAAAATATCCCCTTTTTCTGATGATAAGTATACTGCTGCTGCTCCATCACTTATGGGAGCACAATCATAAAGGGATAAAGGGAAAGCAACATTCTTACTTTTCATATAAGTATCAAAATCAATATCTTTTCTAAATTGAGCATATTCATTAAATTTGCCATAATAATGATTTTTCTCAGCTACATAAAAAAGCAATCTCTTAAGTTCTTCGTATTTTAATTTATTTTCATAGGCAAATCTATTAGTTACCAAAGCTGCTAAAGCTGGCATGGTAGCACCAGTCTTTCTTTCAGCTGGATGGATAACTTCTGATAATATACTTGTAACTTTTTTTGTTGGCATATCTGTCATTTTCTCAGCTGCTAAAACCAAAACATTTTTATAAATACCTGATTTTACTGCAGCATAAGCGTAATATAACACTGCAGCACCAGTGCTTGAGGCAGTTTCTATCCTTACTGCAGGTATTTTATAAAGCCCCAACTTATCCAAAACATAAGAAGCAATATTCCCCACACCTGTGAATTCTTCAGGGTTCATCAATCCAATAAACACAGCATCCACATCACTTATATCAGCTTTCATATTAAAAACTGCTTCTTGTATGAGATGAATTATATTAGACTTCCTTTTCCCAAATTTTGATAAACCTGCCTTGTAGATAAAAACACCCATTTAACTCCCCCACCTTTTTATATTATTTTAACTTGAATTTTGAAAAAATAAAAACTAAAAAAACAAAAACTTTTTAGAGGAATCCATGAGAGTAGCTGGTATAGACATAGGGACAAACACAGTACGATTATTAATTGCAGATATTAAAGATAATAAAATAGATAGAATTATTTATCAAAACAGAAAAATAACAAGGCTTGGAGAAGATTTTATAAAAACTAAAAGATTATCTGAAAAGGCTATTTTAAGAACTATATTAGCATTAAAGCAATTTAAAAATATTTTAGACCTATTTTCGATTAATAGATATTATGCAGTAGCCACAAGTGCTGTTAGAGAAGCTGAAAATGGCCAAGAATTTATCAAACTATGCGATGAGATAGACTTTAATGTGGATATAATAGATGGAGAAAAAGAAGCCCAATTAACCCTTTTAGGTGTTACCTCAGGATTAGAGATAAAATCTGAAAACTTTCTTATTTTTGATATTGGCGGTGGTTCTACTGAGTTTATTTTAAAACAAAATGATAACTTTATTTTCAAAAGCATCAAATTAGGTGTTGTAAAGCTTGCTGATATGTATAACTTTAGTTCCAAAATATCACAAAATCTCGTTGAAGATGTTAACAAAACTATTTCTGATATGCTAAAAGAGGTTGACTTTATACAAAAAGCTAATCAACTTATTGCTACAGCAGGCACCCCTACCACATTAGCTGCAATACATTTAAAATTAAAAGATTACGACTATAAAAAAGTCCATGGTATTACATTAACTAAAAATGAGATTGAAGAAATTTTGAAAACTTTGTCCAACTTAACAGCCGAAGAACGGAAAAATATCATTGGGCTTGAACCAGGCAGAGAAGATCTTATAATCCCTGGAACTTTGATAATTTTACAAATTATGCAAATAGCTAACATTGACAATATTACAGTTAGCGACTTTGGTGTAAGGGAAGGTGTAGCCATCTATGCAGCCTCATGTCATTAGTTTAGTTACAACACCATTATTAACAGGATTTGTAGGATATTTCACAAATTATCTTGCAATCAAAATGTTATTTAGACCCCATCAGAGAAAATGGTATTCCTTTGGTTGGCAAGGAGTCATACCAAAAAATAGAAATAAACTTGCAAACGAAATTGGAAAATTAGTAGGTAACGAATTAATCACAGATACAGAGCTAAAAAAAGCCATAGAATCGGAAAAATTTCAATATGTTTTAGAACATACTATAGAAAATGAGATAAAAAACTTTTTAAACAAAGATTTTGGGACATTAGCTAATATAATAGATTTATTTGGTTTAGATATAGACGACATATTACAAACAATTTTCTACTCAAAATCCTCTCAACTTACAGAGCTTATTAATAATATTAGCAAGACATTTATATCAAATATTTTACAAAAAAAAGCTAATAGTATAAATAACTTTGAAGAAATCATAGATAATATAGCAAATAATATCTTTAGCAACAATAAATTAAAAGAGTATTTAGCAAATGAGGTTATTTCATATATAAACAACTTTTTACTATCTGGTAAATCATTATCAGATATATTATCTGAAGAACAAAAAAGTTTAATAATTGAAAAAACTGCCGCTTTATCTGAAAGTATATTAAGTTTTTTTGATAAATTGCTTCAAGATGAAAAGTTAAAGGATAATATTGTCAAAAAATTAATAGAGATAAAAAATCAATATTTTGGTAACGGTTTTTTTGATCAACTTAAGCTGGGTGTTTTAAATATTTTCCTGAATGAAGAAACAATAAAAGAGCTAGTCAATAACGAACTTCCAAAATTGGTGCAAGCTCTAAAAGAGGATAAAAACACTAAACTAAAAATAGAAGATTTTATTAAAAACAAGACAGATCAATTACTCTCAACACCTCTTTATAAATTGGCAGAAAAAGTAGGTTTAGAAAATATTTATTCATTTTATGTAAAATTTATCAACTGGTTAAAAAATAATTTACTATCAGAAAGTTTAAAAAATAAAATTGTTGAAAAAATTAAAAACTATCTATCACAAAACCCTGATATTACTTTTGAAGAATTACTTAAAAAGGGTGGAATAGATCTATCCCAAATTAATTTACAAATTACGGATAAAGAAACTGTTGCCATATATCCAATTTTAATAAAATCGATTGAAGATATTTTGAATAATTTTCAAATTGGCAATATTTATAACAAAATACCAAAAAAAACATTTTTTAGTATCAAAAAATCCGTGATAAAAGGTGTAAACGAAATTTTAAGTTCGAACATAGATAAAATAGTGACATCTTTAAATATTGATAAATTGGTTGAAGACAAGATTAATTCTTTAGACTTATACAAATTGGAAGATCTAATTTTTTCATTTATGAAAGACCAATTTAAATGGATAAATATTTTAGGGTTTATTTTAGGTTTTATTTTTGGTCTTATTCAATCAGTTATTTTATTTTTTGCCTAATTACTTTATCTAATCTTTAAGACCTTTGCGCCTCTTATCTTTTTGTTTTTAAGCTCCTTCAAAGCAATATTAGCCTCTGTTAATTCATATAATTGATACTCTGGTTTAATACCAGCTTTAGCTGCAACTTCAATAAACTCTTCAATATCTTTAAGAGTAACATTAGCAACAGATTTAATAACTTTTTCCATCCAAATATGCTCTTCATATTTAAAATTTAATAAATAACCTTTATCTAAATCTTCTTTTCTTATGGCATTTATTATCATTTTTCCTGCAGGTAACAAATTTTTCATCCCTTCTACTATAGGTTTCCACACTGGAGTTGTATCAATTATAGCATGAAGTTTTTCTGGTGAAACATCTGTGATATCTCCAGCCCATACCGCACCAAGTGATAAAGCAAATTCTCGCTCAGAAGGGTTCCTGGCAAATACATAAACATCACAATTTGGATAAATAAATTTTACCAATTTTAATACAAGATGCGCAGAAGCTCCAAAGCCTGTAAGGCCTAACCTATCTCCATTTTTAATGCCTGCAAGTTTTAATGACCTATAACCAATAGCTCCAGCACATAAAAGTGGTGCAGCTTCATAGTCATTGAAAAAATCTGGAATTTTCACTGCAAAATTTTCATTTATTTTAAAATACTCCGCATAACCACCGTGCATATCCCGACCTGTAGCCTTAAAATCATTACAAAGATTTTCCAAACCATTTTTGCAAAATTCACAACTACCACAGGCTGCATAAATCCATCCTATGCCCACTCTATCACCAATATTAAATTTTGTGACACCACCCCCTTTTTCTACAACCCTTCCTACAATTTGATGACCTGGAATTACAGGTAATTTTGGTGGCGCAGTTCTACCTTCTATTTCATCGAGCTCTGTATGACAAACACCACATGCAGCCACTTCCACTAAAATCTCATTACTTTCTATTTTCGGTATTGGTAACTCTACAAGTGATAAAGGTTTATCTTCTTTTGATAAATCACATATTTTTTCTATAACCATTGCCTTCATATTACCCCTCACTATCATTAGTCTATTTTAAAGTTCAAAATTACTTTTTCAATAAATAATATAATCAAATCTTTACAAAATTTAAAAATAATAATAAAAAAGCAGCATGTTAATTGATAAACTGTTTGCTTATGGATTATTGAAAAAAGGGTTTCCAAATTATTCTATTTTAGAACCATATATTATCACTGCTACAGAAGCTTATACCTATGGGTCTCTATATTTATTTAACAACAAACACCCTGCATATATTAAAGATGGCAATTATAAAATAGAAGGGACTTTGTATTATATTGCTAATACTAAAATTATTTTTAAAATTTTAGATTATATTGAACAAGGGTATAAAAGGGAAATTACAACAGTTTATGATAATAATGGTAATGAGGTTATTGCCTGGATTTATGTATATACTGGGAGTATTAAAAATGCCACTCTTTTACAAGATGGAAAATATCTAAAAAAATTTTTAAACGAGGAGAATATATGAAATACGAAGCGGTAATCGGATTAGAGGTACATGTTCAACTTTCGACGAATAGTAAAATTTTCTGTTCCTGCTCCACAGAATTTGGGGCAGATCCCAATACAAATGTTTGCCCTGTATGTTTAGGGATGCCTGGAGTTTTACCTGTTTTAAACAAACAGGCTGTCGAATACACCATAAAAGCAGGATTAGCACTTAATTGTGATATTCAGAGGAAAAGTGTTTTTGCCAGAAAAAACTACTTTTATCCAGACCTTCCAAAAGGTTATCAGATATCACAATATGAACTACCTATTTGTTTAAACGGATACATCGAAATAGAAGTCGATGGGGTAAAAAAGAAAATAGGTATCACTAGAATCCATATGGAAGAAGATGCAGGGAAATCGATACATGGCGAAAATCTGGGTTCACCAGCTCACAGTTATGTAGATTTAAACAGAACAGGTGTCCCTTTGATAGAAATTGTTAGTGAGCCAGATATCAGAACTCCAGAAGAAGCTCGAGCCTATCTACAAAAATTAAAAACTATACTCGAATATATTGAAGTTTCAGATTGTAATATGGAAGAAGGTTCCCTAAGATGTGATGCAAATATTTCCCTTAGACCTGTTGGTGAAAAAAAATTTGGGACAAAAACTGAAATTAAAAATATGAACTCTTTTAGAAATGTCCAAAGAGCTCTTGAATATGAGATAAAAAGACAGGCCAAAATTTTAGATGAAGGTGGAACCATCATTCAGGAAACAAGACTCTGGGAACCTAACAAGGGGATTACAGTATCAATGAGAAGCAAAGAAGAGGCACACGATTATAGATATTTTCCTGACCCTGATTTGGTACCATTGATAGTAGAAAATGATTGGATAGAAAAAGTAAAATCTACTTTACCAGAGCTTCCTGATGCGAAAAAAGAAAGATTTATAAAAGATTACGGACTTCCTTCTTATGATTCTGAAGTTTTAACATCAAACAAACATTATGCAGATTACTTTGAGCAAGCTGTGAATAAACATAACAACCCAAAAGCAATAAGCAACTGGATTATGAGTGAAGTATTAAGAGATGTCAACGAAAAAGGGTGTAATATATTTGAGTTAAATGTAAAACCTGAACACATTGCAGAAATTGTAAAACTGATTGATGAAGGTAAAATCTCTGGTAAAATTGGTAAAGAGGTGTACCAGCTTGTCTTAGAAAGTGGGAAATCACCGGCTAAAATCGTAGAAGAGAAAGGGTTAATACAAATTAGTGATGAATCAGCAATTGAAGAAATAGTTAAAAAAGTGCTTGAAGCAAATCCAAAAGAAGTGGAAAGGTATAAAAATGGGGAGAAAAAACTTCAAGGTTTCTTTGTAGGCCAGGTAATGAAAGAGACAAAAGGGAAAGCAAATCCAAAACTTGTAAACCAGTTATTACAAAAACTCTTATCATAAATTTTAGATTAAGCTGTGGGGGGATGTCATGTTAAAAAAGATTGATCATATAGGTATTGCCGTCAAAAATATTGATGAAGCTTTATCTCTTTATAAAACTTTAGGAATAATCCCTTATCATTTTGAAGAAGTGGAATCTCAAAAAGTTAAAACCGCATTTATAAAAGTTGGAGAATCAAATATAGAACTATTAGAACCCACCTCACCAGATAGCCCTATAGCAAAATTTTTAGAAAAAAAAGGGGAAGGGATTCACCATATTGCTTATCTTGTGGAGGATGTTAAATCTTGCTTAAAAAATCTTAAAGAAAAAGGGTTTAAGCTTATAGATGAAGAGCCTAAAGCAGGAGCTCATGGAAAATTAATAGCCTTTGTTCATCCAAAAAGCACCAATGGCGTTTTAATGGAGCTCTGTGAGCATGCAAAAAAGCATTGAAAAGCTCCTAAAGGGTGTCTTTGAGTTTAAAGAGAAAGATTTTGAAAAACTTCGTAATATTTATATTGACTTAAAAGATAAACAAAAGCCCCATACCCTTTTTATTGGATGCTCTGACTCGAGGGTTATTCCTAATTTAATTACAAAAACACTACCAGGTGAGCTTTTTGTTGTAAGAAATGTTGCAAATATTGTACCACCCTACCGTATTGCAAAAGATTATGCTGGAACAACTGCAGCAATAGAATATGCTGTAAACATTTTAGAAGTAGAAAATATCATTGTTTGCGGACACTCAAACTGTGGTGGATGTAAAACTTTATTACATGGTATCGAAAAATTGGACAATCTCCCAAATATTAAAGAGTGGCTTAAAATATCAACTCCCATTTTAGATGAATTAAAAACAATAGAAATAAAAAACCCAGACTATCTTCAACTTTATGTAGAGCAAAATAACATCGTATATCAAATAAAAAATCTTCTCACATATCCAGATATAAAAAAGAAAGTTTTAGATAAAAAATTACATATTTTTGGATGGCACTACATAATTCAAACAGGTGATATTTTTACTTTCAATTTTGAAAAACAAAAATTCGAACCTCTAAACATAAAATAAAAAAAGCCCCTTTAAGGGGCTTTTTTATTCATTGATTATCTTTGGATTTTTTAATCCCAATTTTTCCCAGTTGATAACGGGTTTTTCCCCGTGACAATCTTTACAGGTGAGAGCTTCGTCTTTTGGTAATACACCATGACTTACCATAAAATATTCAGTAACCTTTTTAAATCCAGCAAGTGGAGATTTCATGATATTAGGATTTTCAGGTTTCCCATTTAAAAATTTGCCAAGTTTAACACCAACTAAAGCAGCTTTTTCCAGATTATCACCAATACCATTATTATTTTTATCTTCTCCTGGACCATCCTTGGTAACTATACCAAGTTTATAAGGGAGTCTATTTCCATTTTTATCAACTGGTACAATTTGCTCATATTTTTTAAACACATACAGCTTACTATTTTTGTCTTTAGGTGAACCTTCTGGAACGAAAGGCTCTTTAGCAGTTTTATCCCACCACATATATTCCACAGGAACGCTATGTTCATCTTTAACTACTGCTTTAAACAACCAAAACCCAGATTTTTTACTCTGGTGCATCTCACTAAAATCTTTAAACACTAAACCACCAGTTGTTTTGATATGACAAGTAACACATGCAATTTTTTCATTACAACTTTTATCATATCTTTCATCTTTATGAATTTTACCCACATGACATCTTACACACCCTTCTTCTTTACTATAAGCATCATAATTCCATAATTCAAGTCCTGGGCCTCTAAGCATTCCATGCCCTTTTCTTGGTCTTGGGGTGTGACAATCGACACATAATAAACCTTTTGCTGCGTGAACATCTGTATCACTAGCGTAATCTACACCTCTTTTGAAAAATGGACCTCCACCCGCAGTATAATGACATCTCATACAAGCCTCAACAGTTGGTCTACCAACAGATTGTAGTGCTTTATCACTCATATCCTGAGTCAACCTTAAAATTGGTTTACCATTATTTTCGCCTACTTTTATAACTTTTCTTTTTGACATATCATATTCTTCAGCATGACATATTAAACATTCAACAGCATTTTTAACTTCAATTGTAGCTTTTTTATAATCTACAGGAGGAAATCCACCTCCAATATGACACTTACCACAACCAAGCCCTATTTTTTTACCATTTTTATCAGGCAACATCCCCAAATAATTTGCCAATGGATAGGCACCAGGGCAGCTACCCAGCTTAAACTTCTTACCAACCTCTTTGCCACCCGTTACAAACTTACCATTTTCATCTTTCAAATAATTAGGTGGCACCTTTCCTGACCATTTGTAATGGACAGAATTCATAACCTCTTTTATAGCACCAGGATGGCACTTTTCACAGTAAAAAGCACCTGTATAACCTGTAAGAGATTTATGAGGATTAGCTTTTCTTGCACTTCTCTCCTTATATTTTTGATATTCATTACTATTATAATAATTTTTTTCATCAAAATACCCATCTGCAAAAAGATTTCCAACTAATATTACTAAAGTAATGAAAATAAATAATAACCTTTTCATAAAGCCTTCCAATTTAAAATCAATTCTAAAACAGGTAGCCCAAAATGAGCTACCTTTTTAAATAAATATTAAAAATTATTTAGCTATTTCACACTTACCAGCATCACAATTTACATGAGCATCCAAAAAGTATAACCTATCCATCTCTTTGTAGTTGCAGTCTTCTTTTAGTCCAAAATACATTTCACTAGCTCTACCACCAGTTGCACACATAAATATTATATAACCATCCTTTGGAAGCTGATTTACAGTATAATCACACCCTTTTTTATACATATCATCTACTGGAATATTGATTGCACCTTTAACATGACCACCTTCAAACTCTTCAGGGGATCTAACATCAACTATATGAATATTAGATGGCTTATCGCTCAATATCTTTTTGAAAAACTCGATATCAACTGTTCCTTCATCCTCTCCAGGCTTTATTGCAGAAACTCTTTTTTTAGCTACAGTTGTTTTCATTGTTACAGCTTTACCTGGCTCAACTACTGGGAAACCTTTCTCTTTCCACTCTGGGACACCACCAGCATATACATAAACCTTGTTATATCCAAACTTATGTTTTAATAATCTTGCTACATTATGAGATTTAACACATTTATAACCACCACAAAAAACAACTATAGGTGCATTCTTATCTTCTGGCAACATACTTAAATAAGGTTTTGGATCTCTCATAAATTTAGTATCAGGAATATTAATTGCCCCAGGTATTGTCCCTTTTTTATAAACTCTATCTGGTCTCGCATCTACAAAAAGTACGCCTTTATCAAGTAATTTTTTAGCATATTTATAGGTAATTTCAGCGTAAGACTTCTTTGACCAATCTGGCATACCTGCAAGATACACTTTGATATTCGTGTAACCTTTTTCTCTCAAGTATTTAGCATCATGATAGCTTTTTACACATTTAAAACCACCACAATAAGTTATTAATAATGTGTCTTTAGAAACTTTAAGCTGATCAAGCTGCCCAACATACTTATCAAACTTAGTATCAGGGATATTGATAGCACCAGGGATATGGCCTGCATCGTATTTTCTCTCTGGTCTTGCATCAATAAACACCACTTTGTCTAATTTTCTCAAACCATTTCCTACCAACCCGTTTACATAGTCAAAATCAACAATCTCAAATCCAGCCTCTTTGACCAACTGCTCAACTGACTTTTTAGGCTTTTCAGCCTTAGGAGCCTCAACTTGCTTGGCACATCCCGATAACAAAATTAATGCAATAAACACAGAACAAACTGTTAAAAATATTTTTTTGTACATGTTACACCTCCTACAATCAATCTATTATAATATTACCACACTTCTAAATTTTTGTAAATTATAATATGCAATTTTTTACATATAATAAAATTCATATAAAGTTTGTAGGAATTAATATGAAAAGATTTTCAGGCTTTTTTAACTAAAAAAGAAGAAATTAAGTATATTATGCCACCAACTAAAACTGTAACCGTCCCTGGTGGCAAGTCAAATGAATAGGCAACAAAAAAGGAAGAGATAAATATAATTAATGATAAAATAATAGATAATATAATTGTAATCCGATAACTTTTTGTAAATAAAAGTGTAATTGCACTAGGTAGAGTCAAAAATGCTGTAAGTAGAATAATCCCAGTAATTTTTATACAAATTACTACAACAAGGGTCAAAGAAATTAAAATTATATAATTCATCAAGTTAGTTTTAACACCAGAAACTTCTGCAACCTCTTCATCAAAAATCGTAAAAATAATTTTATCAAAAAAAATAAAATACATTGCAAATACAATTAATGATATAATAATTGAAATAAACAAATCCCATCTATTAGATGATAAAATACTTCCAAAAAGTATACCACTCAAATCAAAACTGCTGTTTCTTGCAAATTTTAATGAAATTACCCCTATTGCCATGGTGATAGCAAAAAATATCCCCAGTATTGTTTCAAACTCAATTTTTGACCTTTTTTTAAGTTCAAAAACAATTACAGCTATTAAAAAACTTAAAACATACAAAGCAAGCTGCTGATTTATATTTAGTAACAACGCAAGCCCTATAGCTCCAAATGCAGAATGAGAGATTGTAACTGTCAAAAAAGACATCCTTTTTTGAACAACAAAAAATGATAAAAATCCACACAAGATGCTTATTATAACCCCATTTAAAAAAGCATATTTTACAATCTCAATCCCAAAAATGTCACTCATGAGTATGATGTCCCATGCAGGTTAAACACTTACTATCATGGACAATAAACTGCATATTCTTACCAAAAACTTTATCTAAAACTTCAGACAACTTCCCATCTAAAGGTGAACCATGAAAATGGATTTTCTTATTTAAACAAGCCACTGTATCAACATACTTTGAGATTACTCCAATATCATGGGTAACCATCAAAATCGTAATATTATCCTCTTCTCTCAACTTGTTAATCAACTCATAAAAATCTTCCTGCCCCACCACATCAAGCCCAGTGGCAGGTTCATCAAACATCAATATCTTTGGTTGCATTGCTAAAACCCTTGCAATCAAAACTCTTTGTTTTTGCCCACCTGAAAGGTTCGAAAATGAAGTATTAATAAGATGTTCCATATTAACCCTTTTTAAAGCATCAAAACAAATTTCCCTATCCTGATCATTCAAAATATATGGAAACGATTTTAAAATTTTACGGCCCATAAATACCACATCTTTTACCAAAACTGGGAAATTATAATTAATCAAATCCTTTTGAGGCAGATAACCCACTAACCCCTTTGGAAGTTTCTTATATTTGTTACCTAAAATCTTTATTTCACCTTTGATAGGTTTATAAATACCTAAAATAGTTTTTAAAAGTGTTGTTTTTCCACCACCATTTGGCCCTACTATTGCCATTATCTCTTTATTATGTAAAAATAGATTTATATTTTCTAAAACTACTTTATTACCAAAAGCTACATTTAAATCTTTTATCTCTAAAACGTTATGACTATTCATTGATAACCTTCAACAAAACTTTTAAGTTATTATCAAATAAATTAAAAATATTATTATACCCATCATAGCCGCCCACTGGCTCTAAATAAATCACTTTTAAATTTAAATCATCTGACAATTTATCAAATATCCTATTTTTATCATTATTTGCACAAACCATAAGATGCACATTATTTTCTCTGGCAAGTTTTACCACCCTTTTAAGTGACTTAATACCTGGCTCATGCTCTTTCCCTTTTTTAATATAACCAATAGATGTAATACCAATCTCAGATAAAAGTTTTGTCCAAGCAGGGTGACACTCTAACACTTTAACATTATCAAACATATATCTATTTTTTATAGAATTAATTTTGATTAAAAAATTATTATAGTTATCTTTATAAAATTTACAATTTCTGCTATTTAGTTCACACAATTTTTCACTAATAATTTTCCCAATCTGCTTCAAATTATCAAAAGATAACCAAATATGAGGATTACTAGATTCTATCTCATCATTTAAAAATAAAACATCCTTGAAAAACTTGACAGCAAAACCATCAAACCTTTTATCTACAGCAAAATAAATTGAAATACCTTGCAATCTTTTTATGTCACCAATTGAAGGTTCAAAATGATGGGGATCTTCTCCTGCTTTTATAAGATAAACCACATCAACCTTATCTTTACCAATCTGAGAAATTAAATCGGCAATAGGAAAAAGCGTAGTAGCAACCTTTAAGCAATAACCATTGTAAACAAAAAACCATATAATAATTGCAACAAAAAATATTCTCATTTTCATATTGCACCCACCAGCGTTATATAATATTATAAATTAATATTTTATAAAGAGGTTTTTATGCCAGTTGTAAGATTTAGTGTTTCATTGCCAAAAGAAATAGCAAAATCGTTTGATGATGTAATAAAAAAAGATGGGTATGAAAATCGGTCAAAAGCCATATACGACCTCGTCAAAAATTATATTACCAAAAAAAAATGGGAATCAAACGAACAAATAGCTGGTATCATAAGCATACTTTATGACCACCACGAAAAAACTACCGTTAACAATTTACTTGATCTGCAACACGATTATCACGATATAATAATTTCATCTCAACATATTCATCTTGATCACGACAACTGCTTTGAAGTAATCATAGTAAAAGGTAAAGGTGCAAAAATTAATGAACTATTTTCAAAATTAAAATTCTTAAAAAACATAAAACAAACAAATTTGACAATAGCAGATGTAGAATAAAATTGAAATTTAGAATATTTTAATATATTAATACACAAAAAAAAGGGGGCATAATGAAATGAAAAGAAAAATTCTTGGCATTTTCATATTAATTTTAGCTTTTGCTTTTATTGTAAGCTGTAGTAAAACTGAGCAATCATCTAATAAAAAAATTGTTTCAAGTTTGGAAGAATTAAATTTAGTTCAATTTAAACAACTCAAAAATCAACATGCAGGAAAAGTTATTTTAGTAAACTTCTTTGCTTCTTGGTGTCCACCTTGTAATGAAGAAACACCAGGTTTTGTAAAAGTATATAACAAACTTAAAGATAAAGGTTTTGTAATTATTGGTTTATCAATTGACGATAATATTGATGATGCCGTAAATTTTGTAAACAAATATGGTATCACCTACCCAGTGTATCATGCTGATAGAGGGTTAGAGTCATATTTTAACATTAGAACAATTCCAACAAATATTTTCTACGATAAAAAAGGGAATTTATATAACCTTCATGTAGGTGCTATTGATGAGAAAAATTTGGAAAAATACATTGAATCTCTTTTAGCTCAATAATGACATCTTTTTTCTGCTCAAAAGATTGCCCTGACTGTTGCCCTTTTTCCGTAGATGAAAAGGGCAATTTTTTCTATATAAACAAAATCAATGGTTTTAAAAATTTTCTATGCATAAAGCTAAAAAAATTTTATGAGCGTGAAGTTTTAACTGACGATTACTCTTTTATAAAGATTGATAATAAAACAGTTAAAAAAGAGTTTGAAGAAGCTTGTAAAATCACAGCACACTTTTTAAAAGAAAATGCTGATAAAAATATCCTTTATATTAGAGGAAGTGGTAGCCTTGGGTATTATATGAGCTATTATGATCTTATTTTTCAGCAGTTTGAAAACTGCTACTTTGTTGAAGGAAGTCTTTGCGATGAAACAGGTATTACAGCTCACATAGAAGATTTTGAAAATATAACAAACCCTGACATTAAAAATTTAGAGTTAGTTGACAATATTATACTTTTTGGGAAAAACTGCAAAGTAACAAGCCCTCATCTTTATGCATATCTAAAGGGATTAAAAAAGAAAGGGAAAAAAATAATCTATATCGATCCGATTAAATCAGAAACCGTAAAACTGGCTGATAAATTTATAAGGATAAACCCTGCGACCGACGGCATCCTTGTAGCAAATATCATCAATATATTACAAAATAAACAAGTGGATAACGATTTTGAAAAGATAACAAATGTAAAAACAGAAGATTTGTTTTATTTAGCTGATATTTTTAAAAGAGGTAAAACTGGCATAATCACAGGTATGGGGCTTCAAAGATATTCAAATGGAAAAAATATTATTAACTGGATAAATTATTTAGCTGTAATAACAGATAACCTTGACTATCTTTACTTTGGCAGATCATCTAAAGAAAGTTTTGAAAAACCAACAGTTTTACCTAAAAAGAAAATCAAAATTTATGAAATCTCTAAATTTTTAGAAAAAGATTTTTTTGATATTATAGTCATTGTAGCTGGAAACCCTTTAGTTACTCACCCCACTTCAAATCTTTGGTATAAAGCTTTGAAAAATTCTAAAGTTATCGTCATAGATACAAATTTTACTGAAACATCAAGATTTGCTGACTTTTTCATAAAAGTAGGTGGAATGTTTGCTCAGCCTGATGCTATGGGAAGTTATTTCTTCAATTTTGACAATATTAGAGAAAAACCGATTGCTAAATTAAAAAACGATATCAATGTAATTAAATCGCTTTCAAAGCACTTAAACATTAATTTTGAAATACCAGAAATAAGAAACATCCCTTTAACTAAAAAATCACTAAAGAGGGTTTATAAAAAATCTTCTCCTCCAAAATTAGAAAAGCCTTATATTGAAACCAATAAATTTAGACTTATTACCTGCTCAAACTATTTTTATTTAAATTCCCAGCTTGCTGAAAACTATCAAAAAGAAGATGTTTGTTATATAAGCATTTCTGACTCTCAAAATTTGGATATCAATGATGGTGATGAAATTGTTCTTCAAAACGAACTTGGCAAAGTAAAAACTAAAGCAAAAATAAGTGATAAAATTAGCAGCGGTTATATTATGATGTATAAAAATAGATACTATGACAACCAACCCCTTAATCTCTTGACAAAATCCATTCCTACTGATAGTGATAATGCGGTTGCAATTTACGATACTTTTGTCGAGGTAAAAAAAGCGTATGAAAAAATTTAACAAATATTTTGGCGGGGAATATCTTAAATACTGGTATACTGCTTTTGTAATAATAGTATTATTGATGCTTCTTATCAGTTATAACAACAGATCAGTAGATAAATATGAGCTATACATATTTGATAATAATGGGAAACTTGTTGAAAAAACCATAATCACTAAAGAAGAATACAAAAATTTAGAAGGTAAACTCCCCATTACAAAGGCTTTGAAACCTATCAAAAAGTTTAGCTTTCTACCATGATCTATCTTGATTACGCTGCAACAACACCAATTTACAAAGAAATAGCAAACGATTTATCCTCAATTGCACTGCAGTATCCATTTAACCCTTCTGGTAGATACAAAGAAGCAATAAAAACAAAGAATTTTTATGAAGATCAGAGAAAATATATCGCAAATTATCTAAATATTTCTGCTGATAATATCGTTTTCACATCATCCGCTACCGAATCAAATAATATTGTTTTAAAAGGTCTAAATTATAAAGATAGAAGTAAAGTTATAATTTGGGCTCTTGAACACAAATCTGTTTTAAAACAGGATAAGTTTTTAAAAGATTTAGGTGCAGACATCCACATCATAAATAATAGGAAACCCTTTATCACTAAAGATACAATTCTTCCCTACCTTGATAGTAATACTAAAATTGTATGTATAATGCATGTAAATAATGAACTTGGCTCCATAAACAAAATTGAAGAGATTGCTGAAGCTATCAAAAACTTTGATAAAAATATTTTGATTATGTGTGATATGGTGCAGAGCTTTGGTAAAATAAAGCTAAATCTTGAAAATATCGATTTTGCCACTTTTAGCAGCCATAAAATCGGAGGATTGAGAGGGATCGCTGGTTTATACATAAAAAATAAATATATCATCCACCCTTTGATTGAAGGTGGCGGACAGGAAAACAATATAAGAAGTGGTACTGAAAATGTGCTCGGAGCATATTCGTTTGCAAAAGCTTTAGAAATTACTCATGAAAAATTTAATGCTAACTGGGATAAATTAGAAACAATAAGAAATGATTTAGTAGATTTTTGCAAGAAAAACGGTTTTGTGATAAACTCCCCTGAGTACTCTGTGCCTTATATTTTTAACTTTTCCACTTTGAAATTGCCAAGTGAAGCCGTAATTAATTACCTTTCAGACAATGATATTGCAATTTCTAGTGGCTCAGCCTGCGATAGGGGGAAAAGCTCTTCAGTGCTTAAAAATCTTGGTTTTTCTGATATCATAGTAAATACTTCTTTGAGAGTATCCATTCATCCTGATACCTCTTTTGAAGAAATAGATTGTTTTAAAAATAAGCTTTTAGAGTGCATAGACAGGTTTGCTATATGAAAAAGATTTTAGTTTTCAACTACTCTGAAATATCATTAAAAAAAAAGAATAGAAAATTTTTTGAAGATAAACTTTATCACCATATAAACAATATAGCTAAACATTTTAATCTTGGTAAAACCTGGTTTATAAGAGGTCGCTTTTATTTAGAAATATATAATGAATCTCAACTGCAAAAAAGTCTGGAATACTTTGAAAAAATCTTCGGGATACAATCAATTTTCCTTGGATACAAAACAGATAAAGATTTCGATAAAATCTGTTTAGCTGCAAAAGCGCTTACAACAGAGAAAAAAGGGGTAAAAACTTTTAAAATCAATGCAAAAAGAGCAGATAAAAGTTTTCCCATAAACTCTATGGAAATAAATAGAGAGCTTGGTGGCTACATTTTAGATAATTATCCAGAACTAACAGTTGATGTCCATAACCCAGACATGGAAATAATTGTAGAAATTCATAAAAACTTTAGCTTTATCATGACTAAAATCATTGATTGTATTGGTGGACTCCCTTATGGCTCTGCTGGAAAGGTAGTTTCCCTTTTATCAGGAGGGATAGATTCACCTGTTGCCACATGGCTTATGATGAAAAGAGGGTGCGAAGTTGTACCATTACATTTTTATACTCCGCCATATACTGGTAATAAATTAACCGATAAAATTGAAAGACTTGTTAAAACTCTCTCTCTTTATAGTGTAAATGGAATTACACTTTATATGATTAATTTTACTCAAATACAGATTGCCATTAAAAAATATGCCCATGATAAATTTACTACAATACTTTCTCGAAGATTTATGCTTAAAATTGCAAATGAAATAGCAACAAATTTAAATGCTTTAGGTATAATCACAGGTGATGCTTTAGGCCAAGTGGCAAGCCAAACTTTAGAAAATCTTTACTGTGTAAATGAAGCTTCAAACCTACCTGTTTTTAGGCCATTGATAGGTTTTGATAAGCAGGAGATAGAAAATCTTGCGAAAAAAATTGGCACTTACCCCATATCGATTGAAGAAGGGATAGATTGTTGTCATCTATTCTCACCAAAAAATCCTGAAACAAGGGGCAAAATTGATATGGTAAAAGAGGAAGAGGAAAAAGTTTTGAAAGCTCTAAATTACGATCTCCCCTTTGAAGTGGAAACAAAACATCTCACCCCTTTTTAAAAACAATAATTTAAAAGTAAGTTTTTATATTATGACACACCTTTCAAGGGTGTTGCACAGTAAAATTTATATAACATATTGATATTTAATCTATTTTCTGCTAAATTATGCTTAATTTTTAA
>NZ_JAPNXM010000009.1:0-77641 GCF_049472675.1 Deferribacter thermophilus | reverse complement strand
ACCGCTCACCAACAGCGGAACGCGTTTATATATAATTTCTACTCTCTTGTCAACTAGTTTTTTTAAAAAATTTAAAAAATATTTTTTCTTGCTCTATCAATCAAATAGTAATCTACCAAAACTAGCGAAACCATAGCCTCTGCAACTGGTACAACTCTTGGAGCAACACATGGATCATGTCTACCTTCGGTTATAACTTCACATTCTTCACCATCAACAGTAATACTTTTTCTTGGAATCAAAATAGATGATGGTGGCTTTATTGCAAATCTTAAAACTATATCTTCACCAGAAGAAATCCCTCCCAGTGTACCACCAGCATTATTACTTAAAAAACCTTCACTAGTTATTTCATCATTGTTCTCACTACCCCTCATATTAACTACATTAAAACCTTGACCAAATTCAACCCCTTTTACTGCAGGAATACTAAAAATTGCTTTAGCCAATTCTGCATTCAATCTATCAAAAACAGGCTCACCAAGTCCAACTGGAACACCTTTTGCTACAACTTCTATAATTGCGCCAATAGAATCACCTTCTTTTTTTATCGATAAAATTAAGTCATACATCTTTTTGGCAGCTTCTTTATCAGGGCAACGTACGGGGTTCCTTTCAATCTCATCTAAATCTATGTTTTTAGCAACAATATCTCCTACCCTCAATACATAAGCATATACTGATACTCCCAATTTACTCAAAATCTTTTTCGCAATAGCTCCAGCACAAACTCTACCTATTGTTTCTCTTGAAGACGACCTACCACCACCTCTATAATCTCTTATCCCAAACTTTTTATGATAAGTAAAATCTGCATGACCAGGTCTAAATTTGTCCTTTATATAAGAATAATCTTTTGACCTAAAATCTCTATTATAGACCAACATACAAATAGGTGTGCCAGTAGTCTTCCCTTCAAAAATTCCACTTAAAATTTCTACTTCATCTTTTTCAGCTCTAGGAGTGGTAATTTCACTCTGCCCTGGCCTTCTTCGATCCAATTCTTTTTGGATATCCTCTTTTGATATTTCAATATTTGGAGGGCATCCATCAACCACTACACCAACAGCTTTACCGTGACTCTCACCAAATGTAGTAATTTTAAAAATTCTCCCAAAACTATTACCAGCCATTTAAAACTCCGTAACCTCACCACCATTTATTCTTCTATGTTGTTTACTATTTATATCTAATACAATTGTTGGCTCTATTAAACCTCTATCATCATATCCATACCCTTCCCAGAAGCCAACAATATACTCATCAATAAATGAAATATTTTTAATCCATTTACAACTCTTATACCCCCATAAATTGGGTATGACCATCCTAATTGGGCCGCCATAATCAAACTCAATCTCATCATCATCGACATGTGTAGCTAATAATATTCTAGGATTATCCAAATCTTCTGCAAAAACAGTAGTATTATATCCGCCATAACTTTCAAAATAAACAAACTTAAAGTCATGAAAATCAAGATAATTAATAAAATCACTCCAAAGCACTCCTCCCCAGTTTGCTCTTACTGACCATCTGCTTACAGATGTAAGTCTACAATTAATGTATTTTTTCTCAAAAATTTTATACAAGTCTAAATAGTTAAAAGTTAATTTTTTACCGCTATATATTACATCAAAAGTGTAATTTTCCTTTTCAGGAACCGACTTTAAACGCTCTGCATTAAAAATTGGTGTTCCAATATCTTTTAAAAAACTCATAACTTACTCATACTTAATTACATGCGCTAACTCTAAAGTAATTAAACCATGACTAACCATTTTTTCAATTTCTGGTAATATTTCATCAATCTTTTCAGGAGTATCTACAACTTCAACAATAATAGGCAAATCATTTGATAGAGCTAAAGTCCTTGATGAATGAATAATTGAGCTTCTCCCGTATCCGTAAATACCTCTAATGACTGTTGCGCCAGATATCCCTTTTTCTCTACATAAACCCACAATCTCTTTATATAATGGTTTCCCCTCGTATTTATCATCCTCTCCTATAAAAATCCTCATTAACTTTTGTGTGCCTTCCAGTTTCTTAGTCATAACTCACCTCAGAACAATCTTGATACATATATACCAAAAAATGCAGCAAATAGCGATAAAAATAAATTTAAAAACATATTTAATAACCCGAGGATGAAAGCCCCATCTTCAAACAAGTGTATTGTCTCTACAGAAAATGTGGAAAACGTTGTAAAAGCACCTAATAACCCAATCCCTACAAAAAATCTAACATTATCACCTAAAACGAGTTTTTCAACAGATAAAGTATGTATAAAACCCAAAATAAAAGAGCCTGTTACATTGACAAATAATGTTCCAAAAGGGATGACATTACCTAAAACTACAGTAAAAAATTTTGACAATAAATATCTAAGTATAGCTCCAACAAATCCACCAACCCCAATCAGAAGAATTTTCATTTGATTCCTCCTAAAATTTTGACTATATAAAATCTATGACAACTAATCAACTTGTTTTTATAATAACAGTTATTGCTTTTTTATTAAATTTACCTTTTGGAATTTTAAGAAAAAGATACAAAAAATTTAGTTTGGGTTGGTTCGTTTGTATTCATGCACCTATACCTATTGTAGCGATATTAAGGTTATCAACTCATACTAGCTGGAGATATATACCCATTTTCTTAATATCTTCTATTTTAGGACAAATTATTGGTGCAAGACTACCAAGTAAATTTAATAATAAAATCACTTAACATTTATTTTTCTTGCTTTTACAATAAAAGCGCTATGATTATAAATCCACATTTCAGGCCTAACCGATAATCCATCCACCTTCCAAGGTCTTTTCATAACCTCAAAAGTCTCGATCAAATCAAACATTGAAGAATTTTTAAGCTCATCAACAAAATTCTTAACCTGCAAAATTGTAGGTAGATAAGCTACAATTATCCCTCCTGGAACTAACCCATTTTCACAATGCTTAATTACATGCCAAGGTTCAGGTAAATCAAGGATTATTCTATCATAAACACCTTCAAAACCATCATAAATATTCCCATGAATAATTTTATGATTAACAGTATCTTGCAAAAATTCCCTTATAGTCTCTTTTGCCATATCTATAAAATCTTCTCTTACTTCATAAGTGCACAACTCACCTCTACCTGCAAGCGCTCTCAAAATAGCAATAGATAAAGCTCCCTGTCCTATTCCAGCTTCTAAAACTCTTAATCCAGGATATATATCAGCCCACATCAGAATCATTGCACTATCTTTTGGATAAACTATCTGAGCTTTTCTTTTAAGATGCATTACATAATCTATATAAGTTGGAGAAAAAACCTTATACTTCATACCCTTGTTAGTTTCAACCACTGAACCATCAAACATACCCACAATACTTTCATGATCAATAAAACCGTATTGAGACGAATATCTCCCCCCTTCCATTAACTTTATCATCTTGGATCTATCTTTTTCATCAATTAAAATAATAAAATCTCCATATTCAAACTTATTATCTTTCATCACTCACCAATCTGCAAAAAGAGCATACATCATGGAAAGATTCCATACCGCATATTTTACAATTTTTTAGCTCAATATCACTCTTTTCGTTATTCTTGTGTTCCAATCTATTCATAAGTTTTTTTACATACTGTAAATAAAAAAACTGCTTCGTCCCCACAATTTTTTCTTCAATAAGATTTAACGCATCTTTATAAACCAAGCTTGTTGCACCCACACTTAAAGGGCACTCATCTAAGATATAATCAACTTTATTTAAAAAAGCAAAAGAAGCTATTTCTTGCTCAGTCAATCTAATAAGAGGCTTAACCTTTTTCTTTAACATTTTACCTTCAGCTGGTAAAACAGGCAGCTGTTTTTCTAAATATTCATCATTCCAGTGCAAAATATTGCCCAATAACCTTGATGCCTCATCATCTAAATTATGCCCTGTTGCCACCACATCAAAATCATAATCGTAAGCAATTTTGTTAAAATAGTACCTTTTTACAGTACCACAAACTGAACATTCTGGTCTTCTGCTTTTTTTAGAAAGCTCTGGTATTGGATAGCCCAACTCATTTAAATCTACTATTATATATTTTAAATTATTCTTTTCCGCAAAATTTATAACTTTAGTTTTAGATTTTTCTGAATATTCATCTATGCCTAAATTAATATACATTCCTGTAACATTGTAACCTAATTTACTTAAAACTAGCCATAAAACGAGACTATCTTTACCTCCTGAAACACAAACCAGAATTTTATCTTTTCTCCTAAACATTCTGAACTCTTTTATAGCTTTCTCAACCTGTCTAATAAAAAATTCATTAAAATGTTCTTTACAAAGTTTAATATTATGTCTCTTTAATTTAATTACAGCTTTGCCCTTACAAATTTTACATTTCATTTAACCACCACTCACTACAGATATAATCTTGACTTTATCACCATCATTTAAAATATCATCTTCAGTTAGTAACTCATCCCCTCTAGTTATAAGCACACTATTTTCTCTTAAATTCAATATTTTATACAAATCTCTCACTTTATTTACTTCTACCTCTTTTATTTCACCATTTGAAAACTCTACTATCACCATTTTTAACCTCATCAAACTGTTTTGCTCGTAGCTTATAGAATATTAGAATAGCGATGTCAATTTTTATCGACTAAAGAAATTACTTTTAAAAACTCATTTAAAAAATCTTTATCACTATAAATAAGTGTTTTTTTACTATGATTTAATATTTTTTCCACCAGCTTATTTACATCTTTTGCAGGATAAATATTTTCCTGTGGGATAATCTCAGGTAATACCCCAACATTTGAGGCCACAACAGGAACGCCAACAGACATCAATTCAAATGCAACCCGACATATTGCTTCTGAGCCATGTGACGCAACAACACCCAAATCTAATGCTGACATGCAATCAACAATATCTTCTCTAAACCCTGATATTTTTGAAATATTATCAATTTTATATTTTATAAGCAAACTTTTTATATCTTCCGTTTTGAGATTTGTATCGAAACCTATCAAAAACAACCTTATGTTTTTTATCCCTTTTTCATGAAATATAATGGATACTGCTTTTATTAAATCCTCATGCCCTTTTACATAATCAAACCTCCCAACAATTCCAACTACATAATCATTATCACTAAAACCAAATTCTTCTCTTACCTTTTTCCTCCCTACCTCAGAATAACAAAATTTTGAAGTGTCTACACCGCCATAAATTGTCTTAACCTTTGCTTCTGGTAGTTTCATTTTTTCTATATAAACACTTTTTAAAAAATTTCCTGAAGTAATAATTAAATCTGTGCACTTATGATGTAAAAATCTATTTATAATATCTGTCCTAGGTTTTCTACGATCACCCCTAACCCTAATGAGACGATATCTATTAGAAATAACCCTTTTTAATGCACAATACCAAAAAAATTCTCCTCTATGACAAACTACCCAATCTGGCTTAAATAAATCTATATATTTATTAAAGCTGATAATATTTTTTAAAATTTTAAGTGGATTATTTGTATTGAAAGGAAGATCAAAGGTTTCTAAACCGTATTCCTTAGCTTTTAAAAGAGGGGGTGAGCCTGGTAACCCCGCAACTACAACATCATGGCCATTTTTGGCCAATATTCTTGAAAGATTTACGGCATACCAGGCCGTGGCATTGTACCACCTTACATTTATTATTTGCAAAAATCTCATTTATGTAGATTAATCCGCTTGCTTCCTCAAATATGTTGGTATTTCTAACTCTTCTTCATCAAAATCTCCAAGACTTCTTAAGCTTTTATCCATACTCTTAATAGTTTTCACCTTTTTCATAATATTTGTAACTTCTTGACTACCTTTCTTGATATATTCATCAATATTAACAGTTTTCTCTTCTCTCACTTTACCAAGCCCTGTTGCGACAACTGTTACTCTACATTTCCCCTCTAATTCAGGATCGATCACTACCCCTTTGAAAATATTAGCATCTTCGCCTGCTGTTTCATAAACAAGTTGTGCAATATTTTGCACCTCAAACATTGTAATATCAGTCCCACCAGTTATATTTATTAAAATCCCTTCAGCACCTTTTATATTTGCATCAGCTAAAAGTGGACTATTTAAAGCCCTTCTGGCTGCTTCTACATCCCTATTTTCACCACTTGCTTCTCCAATACCCATCAAAGCCATACCTTTAGAACTCATAATCGATTTAACATCTGCAAAATCCACATTTATATAACCATCGCTATTTATTGTGTCAGAAATACCCTGAACTCCCTGCCTTAAAACATCATCTGCTATTCTAAATGCTTCAACAAAAGGTGTATTTTTATCAATCACATCCAAAAGTCTATCATTTGGAACAACTATATATGTGTCCACATGATCTTTTAAAAACTTTATACCTTGCTCAGCATATTCTCTTCTCTTTTTACCTTCCCAATAAAAAGGTTTAGAAACTACAGCCACTGTTAATGCACCTAAATCTTTAGCTATACTTGCTATAACTGGAGCTGCACCAGTTCCAGTACCACCACCCATACCAGCAGTTATAAATACCATGTCAGCTCCACGAAGTGCTTCTTCAATAGCCTCGGCATCCTCCACTGCTGCTTTTCTACCAATTTCTGGATTCCCACCAGCACCCAATCCTCTTGTTAATTTAGTACCAAGCTGAATTTTGACTGGAGCTAAATTATTTCTCAAAACTTGTTCATCAGTATTAGCTGCTATAAATTCTACACTCTCGATTCCAGCTCTAATCATGTTGTTAATCGCATTACCTCCAGCACCACCAACACCTATTACCTTAATAACTGCACCGCTTTTGATTTCTTCAAATTCAAACATAAGCTCACCCCCATATTTTTTTAAAAAAACTCTGAAAACCAGTTTTTCATTCTTTCTAAAACTTTATTAAATACTTTTTCATCGCTCCCCTTTGAAATTTTCTCACCTTTAAAATTATTTTTAGCAGCATATATCGCCAAGCCGACACCAGTTGCATAAATAGGGTCATTAACAATATCTACCAATCCTCCAATGTTTAAAGGTTTTCCAACTCTCACAGGTAGTTCAAATATTGATGAAGCTAACTCTTCTATCCCTTCAAAATTTGAAATTCCACCTGTTAAAACTACTCCACCACCTAAAAGTTCTAACAAATCATTTTTTTGTAACTCACCCAAAAACATTTGAAAAATCTCCTCAGCCCTAGCCTGTAAGATTTGAGTTAAAACAGCTCTAGAAATTTTTCTTGGAGGTCTTCCTCCAACAGATGGAACATCTACATAATCATCTTCCATAATCTTATCTAACCACACACACCCGTATAGTTTCTTAATTCTTTCAGCTTCCGACTCAGGAGTATTGAGCCCTATTGAAAGATCCCTTGTAAAATTATTACCACCTAACTGCAAAACAGCTGTATGGTGTATCGCACCCTTTTTGAAAACTATCATATCCGTTGTTCCACCACCTCCATCTATCAAGCAAACACCTATCTCTTTTTCATCCTCACTTAAAACAGCTTCACTAGACGCAAGCTGTTCCAAAACAATATCGTTTACTGAAATACCTGCTCTTTCACAACTTTTCATGATATTTTGTGCACTTGTAACAGCTCCAGTTACAATATGTACATCCACCTCTAATCTAACACCCCTCATACCAATGGGATCTTTAATTTCACTCTGCCCATCCAATATAAATTGCTGAGGTATAACATGTAATACTTCACTACCAATAGGGATATCCACCGCAGAGGCAGACTCAATAACTCTCTCCACATCTTTTTTTGTCACTTCTCTATTTTTAACAGCAATTATACCTCGTGAATTAAAGCTTTTAATATGCCCTCCTGCTATCCCAACAGTGGCATTTTTAATTTGAAATCCACACATCTTTTCAGCTTCCTTAATAGCTTGCCTTATAGATTCAACTGTAGCATCAATATTAATTACAACCCCTTTTCTTAGCCCTGTACTTGGCGCCTTACCTACCCCCAATATATCCACAGTCCCAAACTCATTCTTTTGCCCAACAACAACACAAATTTTCGTAGTACCTATATCAAGACCCACAACAATATTATCAGCTTTCACTTCTCACCCCACTAATGTAAATTTTGTTTTTCAATCGGATATCTGCATAATCAAAATCCTTGTAAAATTTATCAAGAATATTTATTAAATAATTGAAATTTTTAACAAAACTTTCTTTTTTATAATAACCTTTTACAGGTTTATCTTTTATCATTACTTCGAAATATGAAGGATAAAGCTTATAAATATAATTTTTATCTATACTTTCATAAATCTTTGAAAACTCTTGTAAATCTATCTTTTCAATATTTGATTTAATGAAAACTTTTACATCCTTGCAGTCATCTTTAATTTTAGTAAAATCAGATAAATAGTAAAAACATTTGCCTTGATAAGAATATTTAAATAACGATTTTTTTTCATATATCTTTACTTCTAAGGTAGAAGGATACCTCTTTACAACCAAACATTTAGAAACCCAAGGATCAGATTTTACAATCTGTATATTTTCCACATCAAAAATGTTTTTACCCAAAAGTCTCATAAGCTCTTTTTTAACATTTTCTTTATTACTATTGATTGAGCCAACTACTTCTATTTTTTGCACATTGAAAAAACTACTTCTCGTAAATTTATAAACACCAATTACAACACCAACAATTAATATCAGTACCAATAAAATATTTACCCCTTTTAAAACACTAGTTAAACTCATTAATCACCTTTTATTATTTTATCTATTAACATTTCAAAACTATAGCCAGCTTTTAAAGCTGCCTTAGGTAATAAACTTGTTTCTGTTAAACCTGGGATTGTATTAACTTCTAATAGGTAAAAATCTTTCCCATCATAAATAAAATCTATACGACATAGAGATTCACACCCTATAATTTTTGCTATTTTTAAAGAGGTTTCATTTAGTTTTTCTGTTTCTTCTTCACTTAATCCAGTTTCAAAAATATATTCTGTCGTCCCCTTTGTATATTTTGACTCAAAATCATAAAAACCCTTTTTAGGTTTTATATATATCGCAGGTAAAACTTCCCCATTTACAATCCCAACTGTAAGTTCTTTACCCTCAATAAATCTTTCCACAAGAACTTTATCATCAAACTTTTTGGCTTCTTCATATGCCATAGCAAAATCAGATTTTGATTTAACAACAGATACTCCAATAGTTGAGCCTTCCCTTGCAGGCTTTACTACTACAGGTAAAAACCTAACATCATCTTTACTGTTGCACAGGTAAAATTCTGGTGTAGTTATACCAATACTTTGCAATAAGACTTTTGTTAAATGCTTATCATAGGCAATGGAACTTGCGGCAACATTTGCCCCATTGTATGGTATCCCTAAGATTTCGAGTAATCCTTGAATTGTACCATCTTCCCCATATTTTCCATGTAAAGCTATAAAACAGTAATCAGGAGAAAGTTCTCTAAGTTTTTTATCAATATCTCTATCAACATCCACTAAAACTGAATCATACCCAAGCTTATCTAGTGCAGATTTGACTGCACTTCCAGTTTTTAACGATACTTCTCTTTCACTTGATAGACCGCCACATAAAACACCTATTCTTCTATACATTTTCACCACCAAAATAGTTTGCTAATTTATATGAAAGCTCTGTAATATTGCCAGCACCTAAGGTTATAAATAACACCTTTTCTTCATTTATTATTTCAAAATCAAAAATTTCTTCAAAATCTGAAATCTTAATTACCTCTTTTAGCCCCTGCATTTTAATCTTTTCCACTAAAATATCAGAATTTACATCTTCTATCGGTGATTCACTGGCTGCATAAATATCTGTAACAAACAAAACATCTGTATCATAAAAAGATGAAGCAAACTCATTCATTAGAGCTTTTGTTCTTGAATATCTATGAGGTTGAAAAATTGTAACAATTTTAAAATCTGGATATAACGATTTTACACTTTGTAAAGTAGCCTTAATTTCTGTAGGATGGTGTCCATAATCATCCAGCACAACTCTATTTTTATCTTTATATCTTATAGATAGTCTTCTTTCCACACCTTGAAAGGTATTTAAGGCATTTGCAATCTTTTCAAAATCGATTCCACATTCTAAAGCAACACCTATTGCACCCAAAGAGTTCAATACATTATGAATCCCAGGTATTTTAATATGCACTCTACCCAATTTTTTATTCATATAGTTTACATCAAAACTCGTTATATAACCATCTTGTACAATATTATCCGCTCTAATATCAGCTGATTTTTTGAAACCGTAAGTTTGATACCTTTTTTCAACATGTGGTATAATTTCAGCTACATTTTGATTTTCAATACAAAGTAGATTTAATCCATAAAATGGGATCTTATTGCAATACTCTATAAATGCAGATTTAATATCTTCGATATCTTTATAGACATCCAAATGTTCCAAATCGATATTTGTAACAACATTGATTGTGGGGTATAAAAGTAAAAATGATTTATCACTTTCATCACTTTCACAAATAAAGTAATCCCCTTTACCTAAAACAGCATTTTTACCAGAACTGTTTAATCTACCACCAATAACTATTGTAGGATCAAGATTTGCCTCTATGAAAATATGAGCGATTAAGGATGTTGTAGTTGTTTTCCCATGACTGCCAGAAACGGTTATTGACCTTTTTAATCTAGTCAATTCTGCTAACATTTCGCCTCTTTTTATAACAGGGATGTGCTTTTCTTTTGCTGCAATCAGCTCAGGATTATCCATTTTTATAGCTGATGAATAAACAACTACATCTACATCTTTTACATTTTCGGCACTATGGCCAATAAACACTTGCACTCCCAAACTCTTAAGTTTCTCAACATTTTTATTTAAGGCTATGTCAGAACCTGATATGGTAAAACCAATATTATGCAAAACTTCTGCAATACCACTCATCCCTATGCCGCCAATACCAATAAAATGTATTCTATTAACTTTTCCAAACATATTAAGCACTTAACATCTCCTTTACAATTAGTTCAGCACTTTCAAGTTTTTTAATCTTTTTGAATTGCTCTATATATAAAGGATAATTTTTTCCTATATCATGAATACTTTCCAAAAGTTTCTCATTATTTAATTCATCCTCTAAAATAATCTCTGCCACACCTTTCTCTTTTGCATAAAGAGCATTGAAATATTGATGGTTATCTGCAGCTATTTTAAGAGGTACAAATATCCCAACTCGTTTTGAATATAAAAGCTCAAATACTGCCCCTGCTCCTGCTCTACTAATTACAATATCAGCCCACTTGTAAGCTGACACTATATCTTCTATAAAAGGGGTTATCTTCAAGCTATCACTTTGACTAATCCCCTCTTTTTCATAAAGACCTAAAGTTTCTTCATATAATTTGTCACCTGTTTGATGAAAAATTTCATAACCTTCTTCAAGTAGTTTTTTGGCTATAGCTACAAATGTATGATTTATTATTCTACTACCTTGACTTCCTCCTACAATTAACAACTTTTTTTCAAAATTTTTCTTTATTTCTATTTCATAAAATTCTTTTCTCACTGGATTACCTGTAATGATAACATTCTTCAGTTTTGTTTTTGTATTTTCAAAACTTAAAAATACTTTTTTAGAAAATTTACTAAAAAATCTATTTGATAACCCCATAACAGAATTTTGTTCATGAACATATAAATCAACCCCTTTAAAAATAGATACCACTCCAGCAGCCACAGAAGCAAAGCCACCTAAAAGTAAGACTTTATCATCTCTCTTAATCATTGAATTAACTTTAAAAAACTCTTTATAAAGCATAAATAATGACTTTATCTTTTCAAAAAAACTTTTCCCTTTAAAGGGGTATATGTTCTGTTCATAAAATTTATATCCAAATCTGCTTAAAATATTTTTATCAATCCCTCTGTTTGAAACTAAAAACATAAAATCTACACCTTTATTTTCCAAAATTTGTGCAACTGCAACTCCTGGAAATAGATGTCCACCAGTCCCACCACCAGCAATAATTATTTTCATAACTGCTCTCTCTTGCACCTTAAAACAACACCAATCATAAACAAAGAAACCATCACTGAAGAACCACCATAACTTATAAATGGTAAAGCAATCCCTTTAGTTGGAAACAGCCCTGTTGTTACAAACAGATGTATTATTGTCTGAACTACAAATACTAAACCTATTCCAAAACATAGCAACCTTTTAAATTTATCACTCTCGTTTAATGCAACCCGTTTTATTTCTAAAAAGAGTAATAGAATTATTGTCACTACTATTAAGCTTCCTAAAAAGCCAAACTCTTCTGAAATAATTGAGAAAATAAAGTCAGTATGAGCTTCTGGCAAGAAATATAATTTTTGAATACTATTACCAAAACCTTTTCCAAAAAATCCACCACTTCCAATAGCAATCAATGATTGTATAAGCTGATATCCAGCGCCATGATAATAACTCCAAGGATCTAAGAAGCTCAGTAATCTTTCTCTATGATAACCACTCAACAATAATACCACAGCGGGAGGGATAGAAAATGCAATAATACCTAAGATATGCTTAATACTAGCTCCCCCAACAAACATTAAAATAATTGAAATACACATGATTAAAAAGGATGTACCATAATCAGGCTCAATTAAAATTAAAGCTGATAACAATCCAAGCAAAATCATAGCTGGCAAGAAACCTTTAAAAAAATCTGAAATCTTTTCAGATTTTTTATCCAAATAATGCGCCAGATAGACTATAGAAACAAATTTTGCAAATTCACTGGGTTGGAAATTTATAAAAGGTAACTTTATCCATCTATGCGAACCATTTACTGCACTAAAGAAAAATACCGACATCAACAAAAACAATGTAATAAAATACAGAGCTGGCACTATTTTTCTATAAAAATTGACAGGAATATTGTATGCCAAAATTAGTAAAACCATACCTATCAAAATAGCATAAAATTGCTTTAGAAAATAGTAATAATCTGGTTTATGCCATCTTTGAGCCTGAATTGAGCCAACATTATAAATGTATAATGTACCGATCAAAATTAATAATATTGTAATTGTAAAAATATAAACTCTTTCATCATAATTTTTATTTACTGCCATACTCTTTCACCATTTTTTTAAAATATTCCCCTCTCTCCTCAAAGTTTTTGAACTCATCAAAACTGGCACAAGCTGGGGAAAGTAATATAGTATCCCCTTTTTTAGCAACACTTACTCCCATATCAAAAGCTTCCTTTAAATTTGAAACTAAAAACTTTTTAGAAAAATTAATTTGCTGGTATATTTTCTCACCATCTTTTCCAAAACAAATGACATATTTACACTTTTCATTTACAACATCATTTAGTTTACTAAAATCACCCTCTTTATCCAATCCACCTAAAAGCAATATAACATTACCTTCAAATCCATTTAATGCAGTTAGAGTAGAATCCACATTTGTGCCTTTGGAATCATTTACAAAAGTAATACCATTTATTGTATCTACGATTTCACATCTATGAGCTAACCCTTTTAAGTCAGTTATCAAATCTGTAACATCCCCTTTCAAATCATAAAATTGACTCAATATTTCAAGAGCAAAACTTAGATTTACTAAATTATGATTTCCGATTAGTGGAAATTTTCTTATATTTATATAAAACTCACCAAAAATTAGACAGTCATCATCTAATTTTGGATATTCTTTAAATTGTGAATCAATCACAGTATCATAATCATCAAAATAAGCTGTTATATCCTTACCAACAACAAGATAGCCACATTCTTTTAACATCTTTGAAATTCTTAATTTTGAGTTTACATATTTTTCAAAGCTTCCATATCTATCCAAATGATCTGGGGTTAAATTTATAATTGCAGCTGCATCTAAATATTTACCCTCTTTCAATAAATCTATTTGGAAACTAGAAAACTCCACAATGAAATAATCATAATCTTCTAAAATTGCCTCACCAAGTGGATAACCAATATTTCCACATGCAACACTCTTTAATCCCACTTTTTCAAATAGTTGTGATGTTAAAAAAGTGGTTGTTGATTTACCATTTGTTCCAGTTATACCAATAAATGTTTTATTTTTAGCAAGATTAAATGATAGCTCATACTCGCTTATAATCTTTCTTTTGTCTTTAATTGCCAAATTGCTAAGATTTATCCCAGGGCTTATAACAACTAAGTCGAAAAATTCATCATTAAACTCTTTTATCGGCAAACAGTCACTGTCTTTATCATCATAAATTAAAATATCATTAATATTCAGCAGATGTTTCAATAAATTTTCTGAACTTTTACCACTAACTCCATAACCTAAAATTGCAGCTTTCATTTTTCACCTTAGTTTTAATGTACTCAAAGCTAACAACGCTAACAAAAAGGACAATATCCAAAATCTTACAATAATTTTGGGTTCAGACCACCCTTTCAACTCAAAATGATGATGAATTGGCGCCATTCTAAAAAGCCTTTTACCATTTGTTGCTTTAAAAAAGCCTACTTGTAAAATTACAGACAATGTCTCTAAAACAAACACACCACCAACAATTGCCAACACAATTTCTTGTTTTACTATTATTGAAATAGTTCCTAATGCAGAACCTATGGATAAGCTACCAACATCTCCCATAAAAACTGAAGCAGGAAAGGCATTAAACCATAGAAAACCAAGACCAGCACCAACCATACTGCCACAAAATATTGAGAGCTCACCAGAACCTGAAACATAAGGTATATGCAAATAATTAGCAAATTTGATATGACCAGCAAGATAAGCAAAAAGTATAAAAGTACCAAAAGAGATCACAGAAGGCATTATAGCAAGGCCATCAAGCCCATCCGTTAAGTTTACTGCATTAGAAGTACCTACTATAATAAATACAGCAAACAAAATATAAAAATAAGACAGATCAAAAATCCAGTTCTTGAAAAATGGGAAGAACAATTTTGTAGCAATATTAGCTCTATCCACCCAAATAATTAATAGGGCTGTTGTTATGGCTACAATAACTTGTGATATAAATTTTCTTCTTGCTGATAAACCTTCAGGATTCTTCTTAACAGTTTTTATATAATCATCGTATAACCCTATCAATGCAGTAAAAATATATCCATATAAAACTATCCATATATAGCTGTTTCTTAAATCAGCCCATAATAGAGTTGATACAGTACTGCTAATAATTATCAAAATCCCTCCCATAGTAGGGGTTCCTTCTTTTTCTTTATGTCTTTCAGGCTCATACCCTTTTACTTTCTGTGAAATCTGCATCTTTTTTAATCTTTTTATTATTTTTGGCCCTAAAATAACTGCAATTATAAATGAAGTAATCAGCGCATAGATAGTACGGAAAGTAATGTATTTGAAAACATTGAAAATTATAAAATGTTCACTCAAAGGATAAAAAATATTATATAACATTTTTACCTCTGCTTTTATTTGTTAAATAATCAACAATCTCTTCAAATTTTTTACTTCTTGATGCTTTTACTAAAAAGCAACCAGAGTTTAATTGTTCGAGAAATTTATATAATTTTTGTTTGTTTTTAAAAAATCTTATATTCTTTTCATCTTGATATTTTTCAAAATAGTCACCACAAAAAAGAACATTCACATCTTTTAAAGTTTTTGAAAAAGTTATTAATTTAGAATATATTTCATCTTCAAAACCTTCAATTTCAGCAATTTCTCCAATTATTGCAAACTTTTTCTTGCCACTACACTCGAGTTTATCTAGGCTTTCTAACGCAGCAGTAATCGAATCATAACTTGCATTGTATGTATCATCTATAACAATATTTTTATCATTTTGATAAATTAAACCTCTCTTCTCTTCAGGTTGAAATTCCTGTAATGCTTCATATATAAACTCATATTCAACCCCTTCATTTAAGGCTATCCCAATTGCAATAGAAGCATTTAAAATAAAATGCTTAAAAATATGGTTTATTTTAAAAACATAACTTTTATTATTAAACTTAATACAAAACTCATATCCTTTTTCAATATCTCTTACAAAATCTATTTTTAAATCAGCATCATCTCCATAACCAACAATAAATAATTTTTTATCTTTTAATATTTCATCATTTATAAAACGAAAATCTTCTTCATTAATCCACAACTCCTTTACAGAATCAACTTCAGCAATACTAAACTTCTCTTTAGCAATCTCCTCTACTGAACCAAATCTACCAATATGAGAAGTGGCTATTTTTGTAACTACGGCTACTTCAGGTTTTAAATACTCACTATATTTTTTTATCTCACCCTTACTATTAGTGCCAATTTCAAAAAATACATAATCAACCTCATCCGGAATATTGGCACATGAAATGGCTATACCAAGCTCATTATTGTAATTTTTATAACTCATTGATGATTGATATTGTTTTGTAAATATTTCGTACAACATCTTTTTGGTAGTTGTTTTACCTACACTCCCTGTGATTACTACTCTTTTAGCTAGACTTTTTTGTAGCTTCCATTTTCCAAACGATTTAATAGCATCAAAGCTGTTTTCGACAAGGATCTTGTTAATTGATGCTTTGTTATAAAAATAAGGGTTATCAAAAATTGTGATCAGAGCTCCTCTTTCGTATGCTTCTTTATAAAATGAATTACCATCAACATTTTCACCTTTCATCGCAAGAAAGATATCGCCCTTAGATACATCTTTACTGTTTAAAACAACATTATTGTATTCAACAACAGATGGAGCTATAAAATCCAACAAATTGTTAAATGCTTCCTTAATATTCAATGTTTTCATATTTTCCCAAAAAACCTCAATACCTCTTCTTTATCATCAAAATGATATTTGATCCCTTTTATCAACTGATAATCCTCATGCCCTTTACCTGCTATCAATACAATATCACCCTCTAAAGCATTGCCTAATGCAATTTCTATTGCTCTTCTCCTATCAACCTCGACAATTACTTTAGAATTATCATCAAAGCCTTTTAAAATATCATTAATGATACTTTGGGGATCCTCATTCCTTGGATTATCACTTGTAACAACAACTAAATCTGAATATTCTTCAGCAACCTTTGCCATCCTTGGCCTTTTAGTCTTATCTCTATCTCCACCACATCCAAATAAAGTAATAATTCTTCTTTTTTTAAAAGGTAATAAACTTTGCAAAACATTTTTTAATGCATCATCTGTATGGGCATAATCAATAAAAACATAAATATTATTATGAACAATTTTATCTAACCTGCCTGGCACATTTTCAAAGCTTACAATGGCTTTCTTAATCTGTTCCAAATCAATCCCATATTTGTAAGCAACTAAAATTGATGCCATTAAGTTGTAAATGTTATGCTTTCCAACAAGCTTAGTCTCAACTTCTAATTCCCTGCCATCGAGCTCAAAAAGCACAAAGCTTTTCTCTAATCCTTTATCATAACTTTTAACAAATATATTAGCGTTGTTACTATTAAATGAATAAGTTAAGCAGTTATTTTTATTTTCTAAACTTTCTCTTAGTTTTTCCCCATAACTATCATCAATATTTATAATAGCATAGCCATTTAAATACTCATGAAAAAGCCTGCTTTTTGCTTTGAAATAATCATCAATACTTTCATGATAATCAAGATGATCACCACTTAAATTTGTATATACTGCATAATCGTAAGTTAGACCAAAAACTCTACTCTGATCCAGTGCATGCGAAGATACTTCCATCACTACATTACTACACCCTTTATTTTTTGCTTTTGAAATCATCTTATATAGATCGTAAGGTGATGGAGTAGTAGTTGGGGCAGGATATATTTCATCGTCTATTTTGTAGTTAATTGTTCCCAATCTTGCTGTTTTTATATTTGCAAAAGACAAGATATGATCGATTAGATAACATGTGGTTGTTTTCCCATTTGTTCCTGTAATACCAATGAGTTTTGGGGTATAACCATTTAAAAATAAATTTTTGCATATTAAAGCAAGCGCTTTTCTTCCATCTTTAACTACTACAGTTTGAAAATCATAACTTTTCTCTGTAATAATGACTTTTATGCGAGAATCATTTTTTAGTCTTTCTATATCATTATGCGTATCATAATTTACACCTTTATTACAAACAAAGATGGAATCCTCTTTAATATCTCTTGTATCAAAAGAAATATCATTAATTTCAATTTCTAACAAATTTTTATCTTTGCAAAAATAGTCTAACCCTTTAAGCAGATCTTTTACTTTCATCACTCACCCTATATATTTTCAAACCCTGCCTGAAATAAATCATCACTTGTTCTGCAATTTTTCTAAAAGTAATTGCTGCTGTTGAGCCACCGTATATACTTGATTTTGGGCTATCGTAGACAACAATCATAGCATATTGAGGGTTATCAGCAGGGAAATAACCTGCAAAACTAGCTACATAATTTTTTGAAGAGTACCTTTTTAAAGAAAAATCAAATTTTTGAGCTGTTCCTGTTTTCCCAGCTATAGCTACAAAGTCAGATTTAGCGTTTTGACCTGTCCCTTTTTCAACAACTAAAGTTAACAATTTTTGAATCTTCTTAGCCACTAAAGGGTTAATCAACTGTTCCTTTTTTTGTTTTGGTATTATAAGATTATTATTGTAAACAATCTCTTTTATATATGTTGGTGTAACAAATGTGCCACCATTTGCAATTCCTGAATAAAACCTCAGCATTTGTATAGGTGTCACATACAGCTCTTGCCCAATAGATAAAGAGTATTTAGATAGCTTAGACCATTCTTTGGTTGGTCTTAACAAACCTGCTTCTTCACTACCGCCTACTACATTTGAAGGGTTGCCAAAACCTACCTTTCTTAAAAACTTATAAAATCTATCATTATTAGCATCATCTATAAGCTTTACTGTACCGACATTGCTTGAGTAAACTAAAACCTCAGCTACACTTAACTTCTTATATTTATGAACATCATTAAAAGTGTTGCCATAAACTCTGTAAGCACCATTTTCACAATTTATTGTTTTATCTAAATCAATTTTCTTTTCAGTAAAAAGATAAGCAAATGTCACAGGTTTAAATATTGATCCTGGCTCAAAGGTAAAGTGTGTAACTGGATTCTTCCATAACTGCTTATTAAATTTTTTAAAATTATTGGGATCAAAAGATGGAACAGATAGTGAAATTAATATCTCACCTGTTTTTATATCCATTAACGCTACAATCCCCTTATTTGCTCTAAATTTTTCCAAATCCTCCTTAAGTATAGCTTCCGCAATTTTTTGAAGTTTAGAATCAATAGTAATTTTTATTAAATTTCCGTTTTTTAAATTTAAAATACTATTTTTATGAGTTATAAGCTTACCTCTACTATCTTTCAAAACTGTATAGATTATATCCTCTCCAGCAAGCTTCTTTTCATAATACGCTTCTATACCATACAAACCTTGATTATCTACTCCAGTAAATCCCAATATATGAGCCAAACTATCGATATATGGGTAAAATCTTTTTTTATTAATTATATAATCAATATTTTCCGAAACTTTACTAACCTTTTCAGCAAATTCCACATCTACATTTCTAATGAGCCATTTAAATCCACCAGAAATATTTTTTTTGTAAATGTTATATTTTCTCAATTTCTTTATCACTTCTTTCTCTTTTGATTTATCCAAACCATAGACAAATAGTGATGCTTTATTATTATCCTTTGCTATTAAAACTCCATTTCTATCATATATACTTGCTCTTTCTGATTTTATTTTAACCTCATCAATTGACTGGCTTTTAGAAAGTTTTAAATAATATTGATGTTTATACACCTGCAAATACCCAAGCCTTAATACAATTGTAATAAACAAGCAAAATATAACAAATGATATAAAACCAATTTTCCCTCTTTCACTTAACATAAAAAACCTTCTCTGGTTCAGCTAACTTAAGACCAAAATTTTTTGAGTAATCAATCAATCTATCTGTTCTTGTAAAGTATGATATTTCTTCTTCATATTTTTCCACCAAGACCTCTTTCTTAAAGTGTATTTTTCTCAAATCTTCAATTTTATAACCCAATTGAATAGTTTTCACTTTAACTATAACGATAGAAAAAACTAAAGATACAAAAATAACAAAAATTAAAAATGTTCTTAAAAAGCCAAACTCCACATTTTTTAAAGCAACAGCAATAAGTTTACTCATAACCTTTTACCAACCCTCATTTTCGCACTTCTACTTAATGGATTTTCACTTATTTCTTCCTTAGAAGGGACAACTGGCTTTTTCGTTAGAATTTTAAACTCCTTTACTTTATCACATCTACATACAGGGTATTCAGGTGGACAAACACAATCTTTTTCATAAAATTGTAAATACTCTTTCACCAATCTATCTTCTAAAGAGTGAAAGGATATAAAAGCTACAACCCCTCCCTTTTTAATTATTGATGGTATTTTTTTTAGTAAAGATTCTATACTCTCAAGTTCATTATTTATGAATATTCTTAATGCCATAAAGACCTTTGTAGCTGGATGAATACCTGGTTTATGATATCTTTCTGGTATAGCTTTCTTTACGATATCAGCCAATTCTAAAGTAGTTGTTATTCTTTTATTTAATCTTGATTTTGCTATTGCTTCTGCAACTCTATCAGCAAATCTTTCTTCCCCAAACTTTTTAAAAATATTTTTTAAAGTTTCTACAGAATATTCATTGACAATTTTTTCCGCAGTTAGCTCAATTTCCTTATCCATTCGCATATCAAGGGGTCCATTTTTCCTAAAAGAAAATCCCCTTTGACTATCCTGTAAATGAAAGTTTGATATTCCAAAATCAGCATACAACCCATCTACTTTATCGATACCTAAACTTGTTATTACTTTATCTACATCTGCAAAATTACTTTTACAAACTTCAACATTGGAAAAACCATCAAACTTCTTTTTTAATCTTTTAACGGCATCTTCATCTCTATCTATAATAATAAGCTTTTCAGGCTTTATTTCCCTTAAAATCCCTTCTGCATGTCCACCACCACCGCCAGTACAATCTACAATTATCCCATTTTCTATCCCTTTAAAAAAATTTATTAACTCTTTATACAAAACAGGTTTATGCATTTTATAAAGTTATTTCTGGGTAAATATCGGTTATCTCTTCCATAAGAGTTCCCATATCAGCATTTTCAATTTCAGTTTCCCACACATCTTTTGGCCATATTTCAATTTTATTCATCATCCCGACTATCACACACTCACCATTTAACCCCACTGCATTTCTTAAATGAGGTGGAATAATAATTCTTCCTACTCTATCCACCACACAATCTTCTGCTGTAGAAAAAAGTTTCCTCATTAATTTTGCAGCATCTTTATTTTTAGGTGGATTTTCTTCAAATTTTGCCTCAACTTTTTCCCATTCTTTCAATGGATAAGCAGCTAAGTATTTACCAAGATTTACTAAAACAAGAGATTCATCCTGATATTTTGTTTTTAATACATCTCTAAACTTCGCAGGAATACTAATTCGACCAGATTCATTAATAGTATGAACTGATTTACCTTTAAAACTACTAGAAGCTCTCATACCAATTTATACCATTTTATACCATTTCATAACAAATAATACACGATTCACACCATAAGTGTCAAGGAAATTTACTAAAAAATTTTTATCTAAATGTTGAAATAACTCTTTCAGAATCTAATCAGTAAAATATATTTTAAATCAATCAGTTACAAAAAGATAAATTTTGTCACAAATTAATTTTGATTTGTAAAAAATTATGGTATAATAATTTCATGAAAAAGTTTTTTATTATATTTTGCTTCTTAATTTCATTTACATTATTTGGGCAATGCAAAGAAATAAAAATATTCTTTGCTGAATATGAACCGTTCATCTTTATAGATAGCAGAGGAGAAATACGAGGTTTTGATTATGATATATTAAAAAGGTTTTGCGATAAGTATCATTTTAAGTGTAACTTTATCCAAACCACTTTTACAGGGCTTTTAAATGCTGTCAAAAATGGTCTGTGTGATATCGCAGCAGGATCTATTTATATAACAGAGGAAAGAAAGCAGTATGGGCTTTTCACCATACCTTATTTAAACAGTGGCATTGTTGTAGTTGTCCCTTATAATAAAGAATATTCATTAAATGATCTGTTTGCTTTAAAAGTAGGTGTTAAAAAGAATGCAACTGGGCATAGATATATTCAAAATCAAATTTCAAAATATAAAAATTTAGAAGTTAAACTATTTGATAGCACATTAGATTCCTTTAAAGCATTAGAATATGGATATATAGACTGGTTAATAAATGATTATTACAACTCATTAAATCTTATATACACAAACTTTAGAGGTCAATTTAAGATTTTATCTATCAAAAAAAAACCTCTTTTTTTAGAAAAATCTAATATAGCTTTTTACTTACCTAAAAAAGATGTAACTTTATTAAAACTTTTAAACGAACACATTATCACTTTGAAAAAAAACAATGAACTAAATGAGCTTGTCAATAAATGGTTTTACATAACAAAACCAATCTCTTTAAATGATTATATTAGCTTCATTATCATTTTCACCGTTTTGATTGTATCACTTATATTCTTTATAGTTATCTTTTACTTAGCTTTCAAATCTAACAAAAAATTAAAATCGTACAATTCATTTTTAACAGCTGTCATAAATTTGCCATCTTATGTTGTTTTTATCACTGATAAAAATGGAAACATTGTCTTTTGGAATAAAGGGGCAGAATTAATAATTGGTTTAGAAAAGCCGAAGACAATAAACGAAATAATGGGATTTTCCGAAAAAATACAAGATATCTGTTTTGACAAACGCTCACCTCTGGAAAATTATATAGTCAGAATAAACACCTCTAAAGGGGTTAAAACTATTTTATTTGATATTTATCCTATTAGTGGGATATCTTCACAATTTGCCTTTTTTGGTCAAGACTTAACCGAGCTACTTGATAGTATAAATTACAAAATCTTATATGAAAATCTTTTTTATACAATTATTGAAAACTCCCCAAATGGTGTAATTCTAATTGACGAAGAAATGGTCTTTCTAAATAAAAAATCTAAAGAAATTTTTAATATTGAACAATCAAATATCTATATTTACGAACTAAAAAACGAAAATATTATAAATTACTTAAATAAATTCAAAGAAATTAATACAGAAGAATATATTTTTTATGACATTACGGATATAAAAGAGGACTTCATTTTTGATATCTATTTAAAAAAAATTACGACATCTGATAAGACCTATTATCTTCTAATCCTTATTGATAACACAGAAAAAATTAAGCAACAAAAATTAATTCAAGAAATTCAAAGAGATGAAATAATATCCAATTTAGTTACTAGTGTGGTTCACGATATTAACAATATTTTGAGTGTAATAACAAATTACTCAACACTGCTTAAATTTGACAAAAATATAGGGGATCAAAATAAAGAAATCGTTGATAAAATTTTGAAAATAACTGAAGAATCATCAAATTATCTTAAGTCATTATTAAACTTATCAAATATAGGAGATGAAACAAAACTTGTTTTTATTGACAACTTTTTAAAATCAAAAGAAAACTTTTTTAGGCAGATATTAGGTACCGAAATAAAATTTGATTTAATCATTGAAGGAAAAGGTGTAACTCTTAATCTAAATGATAACAAATTGACTCAAACACTATTGAATTTATTGCTTAATTCAAAGGATGCAATAGAATCTGCAAAAATACAAAATGGGCAAGTAACCTTGAGAAAAACAGTCAAAGAAAATAACTTGATTATTGAAGTTACAGACAATGGAACAGGGATACCTGAACATTTAAAAAATAAAATATTTAACCCCTTCTTTACAACAAAAAAAGAGAAAGGAACTGGGATTGGATTATACGCAGCCAAAATTTTTATTGAAGAATTAGGAGGAAAAATTGAAGTAGAATCTGAAAAAGGGTTGTTTACTAAATTTAGGATAATAATTCCATTAACTAAAACTTAGATAAAAAAGCCTTAATTACTTGCATTATTTCATAAACATCATCTTTGATCTGTATCAGATCCAAATCTTCAGGAGAGATAAACCCCTCAGTAAGCATTTTATCCTTTATCCAATTTATTAACCCACTCCAATAATCACTATCTACGAGTATTAAAGGGAAAGGCAATATCTTCCTTGTTTGAATTAATGTTAAAGCTTCAAAGAATTCATCCATCGTGCCAAAACCACCAGGAAAAATAACAAAAGCACTGGCATACTTTACAAGCATAACTTTTCTAACAAAAAAATAATTAAATGTAATAACTTTATTTGCATAAGGGTTCGGCTTCTGCTCAAAGGGCAATTCAATGTTAATTCCAATAGATCTCCCTCCAGCTTCAGCTGCACCTCTATTAGCAGCCTCCATTATACCTGGACCGCCACCAGTTATTACAGTGATCCCTTCTCCAGCAAGCAAACTACCTAGCTCTCTTGCCCTTCGATAATCTCTATGCCCCTCTTTAACCCTTGCTGAGCCAAAAACACTCACAGCAGGCTCAACACCTGATAAATGCTCAAACCCCTCAACAAACTCTGATAAAATTTTAAAAATACGCCAGGTGTCACCTACTTTTATCTCATCAATAAGATACTGTCTGCTTTGAATATTATTGTTTTTCATACCACACCAGTTTTAATTATAATACTTCTTGATTTTCTCTTTTTTATTAACTTTATTAATTTCACTTTTTAGAATCTCTTGTGTTTTCTTCAATCTTTCCAGCAAAGCATTATTTTTATCATTAATCTCAATTAATATATTTTTAGACTCTTCATCCATATAATTCATATTGTTTGTAATCTGGAGAAGCTGAGCAAGAAAATTTTGATACATTTGCAATTTTATGTAAAAATCGTCATTTATATCCATATCTAATAACTCATTTAAAAATCTTAAAAGATTTTCCGCAACTATCAAAAAATTATTTTTAGACATAAAAATACTGTATAGAATTTTTTAAAATTATCAAGAGGAAATAAGGGGACAATTACTTCATTCAAAGGGGTAAAACTTTAATACCTTATCCGCATTTGCATTATCATGTGCCAACAACGCTTTCTTGCTATCTTTTGTAAACAGGTTTTGCAATCCGTCCAATATCTCCTTGGCTTGCTCTTCACTTTTAACTTCAATATTTGCAGCCAACCAATTTTCATTCTTGATTTTAACGATATCAACTAGATTGGACTTCAAAACAGACTTTGATTCACCTTTTTTCTCAGTAGAAATTATACCCCTTTTACGCCCCAGCTCTTCAATTTTTTGTTTAAAATTAATTATGTTACTATCAAAATTAATAGTCATACTTATCCTGATATATTAATTTTTTTCTGCACTACCTCATCATTACCCTTAATATCAACCTTCTCTTCTTTATCCACAATTTGCTTCCAACCTTCCCTCAAAATCATCATTATCTTAATCACCGACTCGATCTTACTTTTATCCTTGTCTTTATTTGCCATGATAAGTTGATATACCATAAAATCATAAAGTTTGAGCAGATTTTCAGCAATCTCACCACCAGCTTCCATATTTAAAGTTGACATTAACTCATAAATAATATTTTCAGCTTTTACTATATTTAAATGCGCTTCAGGAATATTTTTATCATCAATATATTTACATGCCAATTTCATATACTTAATAGCTCCATCATAAAGCAATAAAACCAGCTTCCCTTTTGTAGCACCCTCAATCTCATTTTTTAAATATGTTTTAATAGGATTTTTCATAATACCCCCTTATACACTCTGTTTTGCTAATAGTTGGGCTATATAATTACCTTGCTCTTGTAAATCTGCAATTATCTGTTCCATATAAGAAAATTTTTGCCACAACCTGTTCAAGTATGACTCTACATAAGTCTCTTTAGCATCGATTTGTTTTGACAAATTGTATAACTCTCTGTCAATGGAACCAAAAGGTCTTATTTTTAAATCAATAATACCATTAGTTGATACAAACTGGTTAATAATTGACTCATACCTTCTTGCCCAACCATCAACATCACCTTTTGTAGCAAATAATTCATAAACATCATCTGGATTATTTTGCAAAGCTTCAATAAAAGTGCTGTTCTCTTCAAGTTTTTTCTTAATTGTTGAATAATCAGAACTATCTACCAATAAATAACCTTTCTTTTCAATTTCAATATTACCATCACCTGCGATATCGATACCGATATCAAACAATGAATCGTATTTACCGCTTAACCCAGAAATATTACTTAAGAGGTTGGATCTTAAAGTTTGTTTTAAGCTTCTCAATTCAGAACTTTTTCTTATAATTTCATAAGTATTAAATTTTTTCCAGTTGTCTTCGTATTGCTTCACCTCCTCTTCAGTCATATTAGACTTTTCATCATCTGTTAAAGCATCTAAATATTTTTTATCCTCATCATCAAGCTCAGGTGGATTTAGTTTCTCCACCAAAGCATTATAATGACTGATAAATGTAGCCACTGCGTCCACAGCCTTTTCAGTATCAACAGAAACATTTAAAGTTACTGTTTCGGTAGAAGAATTTAAAATGTTTAAAGTTACACCAGGAATGATATCATCTATTTTATTACTTTTTCTAATATAATCTATCCCATCAACATTTATTGAAGCATATTCCCCTTCATAACCCATCGATTTTTCAGTTTGAGTATCATCGGTAAGATTTAAAACTTCTAATAAATTACTAGTGTCATTTACTGAGCCAAAGGTTATTTTATCCACATCATTCGATTTAACAAAAACTTTATCTGATGTTGAATCATAACTTAAAGTTACCCCAGCTCCAGAATTATTTATTTTGTAAATAACATCATTCAAACTGTCATTTGTTGCATCAACATATATGGAAACCCCATTGATTGTAATTATTCCTGAAGTAACTGTATCATTTAAGCCAGCACTGTTAAGTTTTTCTGTTGGATCTATACTACCGCTGGTTGAACCTTGAGAAATTGTTGCACCTTCTGCAACAGATAACCTTAAGACAGTCAAAGCATTACTCGTATCAGAGGTATCTCCCAAAGAAATTGTACTTGCCCCATCTTCATTGGATTCAAGTACAATTCTATCATTTGTGTCATCATAATAAGCTGTCACACCAGCACCAGATCCATTAATTTTTGCAAGCAAATCGTTTACAGAAAGACTGGTATAATCATCTATTGTAATCTGAACCCCATTAATAGTAAAAGTTCCATTTATATTTGAATCTACTGTATTTAAAAAACCTGCATTTTGTAAACCAACCACCGAGGTATCTAAGCCAGAGCCAGAGCTAACTGTATTTCCTAATACTTTTGTTTTTGTTGCATAACTAGTATTTAATGTCGCATCTTGAACTATTTTTAAAGACCCTTCAGATAAAGTTCCAGAATCAGAACTAAATGTAACTCCATCAATCAAGCCAGCATTACTATCGTTTATTTTAGTAAATAAAGAGGCCAAATCACTTGAAGCAAAATAGTTATCTATATATTTTGAATTTGATTTTGTAGTTGTGTTCAATCCAAGACCTGCACTATCAGAACTAATTAAAAGAGATTTTTCATCAACTTTTAACTTATATACAGATAAAGACCAATTTGAACCATCATATTCTGCCTTTACTGAAACATATTGTATATTAGTGCTATTTTCAATTACATTAATTTTGTTGTTCAAATCATCTTGTATATTCTTTGCCACACTATTTAAACTTTCACCAGCTAAAGCATTTATAGAAATACTAATACTGTTACCATCATAATCAAAGGATATATTACCAGATTTATTTACAGATAAATTACCTACACTATCTACATCTGTTATATTTGAACCAGATAATTTTGTGACATAAGGTTGATTTAATAGCTCTATTCTATCATGAACAATATAAATAATGCTGTTTTGATAAACTTCAATATTATGTAACCCTTCTATTTGTTCATTAGGTCTACCAGAAATAGATGTAATGCCTGCACCGCTTTCAATAAGTTTTGCATGAGTAAAATTACTAAACCAGTATGCATTTTGTGCTACAGAATTAATCTTTATTGTATGAGTGCCAACAGAAGCTTCACTTGAAGCAGTCGCAGATAATAACGAAGTATTGGATGAAGAAGCTTTCATATTTTTGAATGTTGCTTGAAGTTTTAATGATAATAAATCGGTTTTTAAGTTAACCAAATCTGTGCTAATCTCTTGATAAACATTTTTTTCTAATGTTTTTAAATCATATTTTGCTTTTAAGTTATCTATAGGGATTCTTGCCTGCTTTACCAGTGTATCAACTATACCATTTGTATCTAAACCACTCATTATGCCGCCAATCCTTAGCGCATCCATAGATCCAACCTCCATGTCTTGATTTATCTATCGACATAATGTATAAAATCTTTAGAACTTTTTTCGGAGGAAAAGATGAAAAGATTATCTCTAATTTTGATACTCACGATATTTTTAACAACATTCCTGTATTCTATGTCTGATGAGGATATTTTTTATACAAAATGTACAAACTGTCACGGAACAGAGATTATTTTTAAAAAGAAATTAAATAAAAAAGGTTGGAAAAAATTATAAAAAAGATGAACAGCTATGGAGCAGGCGTAAAAAGCTCAGAAAGGGATGCAATAATAAGATTCCTATTAAAAAACAAGCAATAAAAATAATATGAATTATACTTCAGCGTTTAGTATTGATTTACTGTTCACAATAATCTAATTAGTTTGATTTAGCGAACAAAGGAGGTATAAAGTGGGCTTAAAAGATTTTCTTTTTGATAAGATAAAAAAAGTAAAAACAATTGGAGCCAAAAAAGATATAAAAGAAAATGTCTGGTTAAAATGTCCTGAATGTGGAGAAATAAACTATAAGAAAGAAATTGAAAGAAATTTTCATACCTGCCCTAACTGTGACTACCACTTCAGAATAAGTGCAATGGACAAAATCAAGCTAATAATTGATGAAGGATCTTTTGTTGAAATAGATAAAAATTTAATATCAAAAGATCCATTAAAATTTAAGGATACAAAAAAGTATCCAGATAGACTTAAAGCGGCTATTAAAAAGACTGGTTTAAATGAAGCTTTTATTAGTGGAATTGCTACTATAAACAAGAAAAGTGTACATATTGGTGCTATGGAGTTTAATTTTTTGGGCGGTTCAATGGGAAGTGTTGTTGGTGAAAAGATAACAAGACTTATAGAGTCTGCTATAATAAATAAAACACATGTCATTACCATAAGCTGTTCTGGTGGAGCAAGGATGCAAGAGAGTATATTATCACTAATGCAAATGGCAAAAACTTCTGCAGCTTTAAAAAAATTAGAAAAAGCTGGACTTGCTCATATATCTATTTTAACTGACCCTACCACAGGTGGTGTAACAGCAAGTTATGCAATGCTTGGTGATGTTATCATTGCTGAACCCAAAGCTTTGATAGGCTTTGCTGGGCCAAGAGTAATAGAACAAACTATCAGGCAAAAACTTCCTGAAGGTTTTCAAAGATCAGAGTTTTTACTTGAACATGGAATGATTGATATGGTATTACATAGAAAAGATTGGAAAAACACAATATCAAAATTACTGGAGTATTTTGGCTGATTACAGAATTTGAAAAATTTTTTTCAAATACTTCAGAATACAAATCTATCGATTTAACACTTGATAGAATAAATTCTGCACTAAAAAGTGTAAATTTTCAAGAATCAAAACTTGGCAAAATTATTCACATTGCTGGCACAAATGGAAAAGGTACTACTGCATATATCTTATATCAAATTTTAAAAAACAATGGATACAAAGTAGCTTTATACACTTCCCCTCATTTAAATTGTATTACAGAAAGAATCTTTTATAATGGAACCCAAATAAAGTTTTATACTTTTAATGAACTTTTCAAAAAATATCAGCATATCATATCTTACTATAACCTGACTTACTTTGAAGCAATTACTCTTTTAGCCTTTAAATATTTTGAATCTCTACATCCAGATTTCTCAGTTATCGAAACAGGGATGGGTGGGAAATACGATGCTACAAATATCTTGGATAACAAAATCCCTGTAATTACCACTATATCAATAGATCATGAACAATATCTTGGAAAAACATTAAAAGAGATTGCAGATGAAAAAATTGCTATAATTAAAAATAACCCATTATTGTTTTTAGGATATAACAACTCAACCATATTAAATTACATAAAAAATTATAATAAAGATTTACAAATAATCACACCTTCTCAATCTCTTTTTGAATATGTAAAAAGTTTTTACCCGACCCCTTATTTCAGAAATGTTGCCCTTGCTTTAACAATTTCTGACTATTTAAATATGAATGTAAATATTGAAAATCTTAAATTACCTAAATGTAGATTTGAAAAGCATAAAAATTTTATTTTTGATGGTGCTCATAATTTTAATGGAATTGCAGAATTGTTAAAAAATTTTAAAGAATGTTTCAAAAAGCCTACTATATTATATTCATGCACTAAAGATAGAGATGTCAATAAAATATTATCATACATATTAATGAAAAATTTTGTTGTGATTGCCACTGAAATGAATAATGACCGCAGTATTAAAATTGAAGATATAAAAATTGAGAATGATAATCTTTTCAAAATTAAAGATATTAAAGAAGCGTTTTCAAAAGCTGTTGAGATATCAAAAAATAATGATATACTTGTTTGCGGTTCTTTATACTTTTGTCAGGAGATCAAAGAAATTGCTAAAGAAGTTTAATTTAGCATTTATATTAATTTTGTTTCTTTTAATAAATAACGGTTTCACAAAAGATCAAATCATCCTTGAAGCCAAATCAGTAACAAATGAAAATCAAAATAAGACCGTAGCTTCAGGGGATGTAATACTGCTATACAAAGATATTACATTAACAGCTAATAAAATAATTTACTACAAAGATCGAAATTTGGTTGAAGCATTCGACAACATAACTTTTACTGATTCAAACAATAATTATTTGACTGCTCAATATCTTAAAATATACCTCGACAATCAAACAGGAATTATAGAAAACGCAAAAGGTTTTTACGCTCCATATCATTATTTCTCTGCTAAAAAAATTAATAAAATCTCAGAAAAAAGTTTCATCTTAGAAGATACTAAACTTACTACTTGTGCTGGAGACAATCCTGACTGGTCTTTTTTTAGCAGAAATGCAAGGATAGACTATGGTGAATATTTTTACAGCAAATCGGCTTTTGCTAAAATTAAAAATGTATCTATTTTATATATCCCCTATTTTTTATGGCCTATAAAAGAAAAAAGGGAATCTGGTTTCTTAGTCCCCGATGTTGGTTTTAGTTCAAATAAAGGCTTTTTCTTAACACCTAAATATTTTTATAACATTGATGTGGATAAAGATCTAACAGTAGGTATAAACTACTTTTCTCAAAAAGGTTTTCAATACAATATGGAATTTCGATACAAACCTTCAATCAGTGAAAATATTTATCTATATGGAGATTATATAAAAGATAATGATGTCAAGTTTATTGATAAAGACAGATGGAGATTGTTTACCAATATTAATAAAGATTTATTGGATAAATTAAAATTAAAAATAAATATAGATTTCGTTAGCGATTTTGAGTATTTAAATGATTTCCAAGAATATTCTATAAACAAATATATTCAAGAAAATAATGATAATAAATTCAAAGCTGATGCGAGATTAATATATTTTTCAAAATACACAAATTTTTATACCATATTAAGAGATGATATGCAATTTTATGATATTACAGATGGGTATCAAAAAGAACAGATATACAGAACACCACAAATCATTTTTGAAAAAAATAACTTAAATTTAGGTCTTTTAAAACTTGATTATTATATCGATTTTAATAATATCCGTTTTACATCATATATAAAAACAGTAAATAATGATTATTATCAAAGTATTAAGAAGTATAATAGGGAACATATAAGATTAAAATTTTATAAACCACTAAACCTTAAAATAGCCACCTTCACCCCAATTTATACTCAATATTTTACAAGATGGCATAATTTTAATTTTAATTATAATTACTCTTTAGTAAATGATAGAGAAAACAGTATTTTAAGTTTTAAAAGTAATAGCGACGAAATAAAAAGAGCGATTTATAACATTACCTTGAAGTTAGAATTTAATGAAATATATAAAAATTATAAAAACTTTAAGCACTCCATTTTTAACAGTTTTGAATTCAGTCAAACACCTTACATAGATCAATCAGTAGCTCCATCACTAATTGAAGAAGATAGAATTGAAGAAGTCAATTACTATAAATATATACAAACAAATTACTTTAAAAGTAAGCGATGGAAATTAAAAATTGAGCTGAGTCAAGCGTATAATATGGTTAAAGATAGTCAAAGATTTGAACCTTTGACATATTTGATAGATTACTCATATAATAAATCAAAACATTTTGAGATAAATTTCAATAAAAAGGGAAATTATGATTACTATGATAAAGAATTAACTTACAGCAAAGACTTTTTGAAGTTAAAATTTAACACATTGTATATTTCCACAGAGTATATTTTTGACAAAAGCATTACTACCAGTGAAAACACTTCTTGGGATAATAAATTAGGTTTTACTAATGACAAAATAGATTTCTCAATATCTCTAAAAAAATCTGGGATTAATGAAAAATTCAATTATTTCAGCAGCTCTTTAAAAACTAATGAGTTTAACACTTCTTTAATTTATAAAAAGGATTGCTGGTCTATTGGACTTAAATATACTATAAAATCTATTACAGATATAAGCAGTTCAAATATAAGTGACAAGTATGAAAATATCGTATATATTTTTATCGGTTTAAGAGGATTAGGAGACACAACCAGGGAGATTTATAAAAAGTGAAAAACATATTAATCTCAGGTGCATTAGGTTATTTGGGGTGCAACTTAGCTGTGTTTCTCGCAAAGAATTTCCCAATGTATAACATTATTGCAGTTGATAACGAATCTGACGAAAAATACATAGACAACAAAAAAATTTTAGAAAATTATAGAAATATTAATTACATAAAGCATGACATCTCAGACCATCATTTTTTAACTAACATTTTAAGTGAACAAAAAAGTGTTTTTTCCAATTATTTAAATGGTAATATTGATATAATTTATGCATTCGCCTTTGACAGTAAGTTAAATATACTTAATAACAACTCATTTGATATATTGAATAATCTAAAAAACATTCTTGAAGTAGCTATACAATCAGTTAAATCATGGTTTGATATAGAATTTAATAATAAAAAAATAATTTATATAAGTTCTTATGATGTTTATGGAAATAATAAAAATATATTGTTTACTGAAAATGATTGCATTAACCCAGAATCTATCAGAGCAGGATTACATGCATCAAATGAATTGATACTAAAAACACTCAGTTTAAATTATGGACTTCCAATAATAATTTTTAGGATTCCTGAATACTTTGGCCCAAATTGTAAGCATAATAATATCCCAACATATATATTAAAAAAACTTATAAACAATGAAGAGATAACTTTATCTATCTCTTTAAAATCTGAGATAAATCTAATTTTTATAGAAGATTTAGTTTACGGTTTAGAAAATGGTATTAAGGTAAAAAATCGTTTTGATATATTTAATTTGGGTGGTTATAACATTTCGATAGAAAAATTTATTGAAATTGCAAAACAAATAATTTATGACAAATTTAAAATAAAATATGATAAAAACATTTGCAGTAACCATGACAAAAAGATATACTCTAACATATCATCTGACAAGGCTCTAAGAGAGCTAAACTGGAAAAACTATACAGAACTAGAGGATGCCATTGAAAAAACTGTTAGTTCTTATCTTAATAATATTTAGTTTTGCAGCTTCAAGTTTTAGTGCTACTTATGAAAGTATTGGTGAAGCAATAATTGAAAACAATAATCTAAAAGTTGCGGATAAGAATGCTTTAAACAACGCTTTGATATCTGCTATAAAAAAACATTTTGAATACATCACAGTTGATAAAAGTAAAATCCCTGAAATTACTTCTGACTTTATTAGATTCATAAAATCTTACAAAATATTAGATCGATATGTTAAAGAGTATACCGTTTATTATCACTTACTCGTTGATGTTGATGAAATTACGGTTGAAGATCTCCCGCTCTTCTTCAATACTCTAAAACAGTCTATTGTTTTTTACTCTTTTACTCCAATAGAAAATCTTAATGATGAAAATATTAACAAGACATTTGAAAAGTACGATTTGTCTTTAAAATATCAGGGAAATTTCCTTTTTAATCTTCCTGCAAATCCAACCTATGATGATATTTTAAATGAATTCACTAAAAATGATGCAAAATATCTATTAATTATTAACTTTAAACAGATAGAAGATGACAGCTTTAATGAAATCTGTAAAACTGAATTAAGTGTGGACACTTTTACTAAAAATCGTAAATTTAAAACAATAAAAATAATTTCTACCAAATCCAATAAAGCTGACTTAGATGAATGTTTAAAAGACTCTTATATCTCCTCATTAGATAGAGCATTAAAATACATAAAAAACAATTATATAAAGTTACCTACTTTTGAGAAAAATAATCAATTAATAACAATAACTTTTATAAATTTTAGAAATTTCACCCCTATACAAAATCTATTAGAAGAGTTAAGCAATAGAAGATATATCACAGAATATAAAGTAAAATCTTTTTCTATGGATGAAGCTATATTCGATGTCAACTCTGTCTTTAACACTGAAGATCTCATTGCAAAACTAAAACTCTTGAAAAACAGTAATAAGTACAATATTATAAATTTTGCAGAAGGGCAAATAGTTATCGACTTTCAAAATGATTGATAAAATATTAGAGCTGGTTAAACCAGCAAGAAAAATACTTATATTAACTCACAACAACCCAGATCCAGATACCATAGCAGCTGCAAACGGTTTAAAATACATCTTTTATACAGTGTATAAAAAAAGATGTACTATTGCCTATGATGGTCTTATTGGACGAGCAGAAAATAGAGAGTTAGTAAAAGAATGTAAAATAGATATGCATAAATCTAAAAAGTTAAATTTTGCCCGATACGATACTTTAATTTTAGTCGACTCACAACCTACAGCAGGGAATGTATATATACCTGATGGTTACTTCCCCCATATTGTTATTGACCATCACAATTTTAGAAAAGCAACTGCTAAAGCACAAATTTACGATATAAGAAATGATATTGGCTCTACATCCACAATCATTACAGAATATATTAAGACTTTGGGCTTAAATCCAGATAGATATGTTTCTACAGCATTATATTACGGAATAAAAACTGATACTATCGGTTCTGGAAGAAACAATTCTAAAGCTGATTTAGAAATGATGAGTTTTTTATTACCAAAAATCTCGCTGAAAAAACTATCCAAGATTGAGTCCCCTGAATTACCAAAATATTATTTTAAAAATTTAAAAAAGGCTATAGAAAACAGCGAAATAATTGATGATCTAATTTTTTGTAATCTATATGAGGTTAGAAATGCAGATCTAATCGCAGAGACATCGGACTTTCTACTTAGAATGAGAGATATTAAGTGGACTTTTGTAATAGGTTACATTGATGACATGTGTTATTTCTCATTAAGGTGCAAGTCATTAAGAAAAAAAGTGGGGCTTATTGCATTACAGATTGTAAGAGGCCTAGGCACTGGTGGCGGACATATGAAGTCCGCAGGTGGGCAAATCTCATTAAATAATAAAACCTATGAGGAAGTTGTGGATATTTTGAAAAAAAGGATATTAAAAAAATTAGGTTTTGATTTGAATAATACAGAGGTTAAAAATATTTGACAAAAATTATAACATAATTTATAATAATTCTAAACTAGGAGGTGTAAATATGAAAAAATATGTTTGTACTATATGTGGTTGGATTTATGATCCTGAAATAGGTGACCCAGATAACGGTGTTGAACCTGGCACAGCTTTTGAAGATATCCCTGAAGATTGGGTTTGCCCTGAATGTGGTGCAGGTAAAGACGCGTTTGAACCACAAGATTAATACAAAGGGGCAGCAAGCCCCTTTTTCTTTTTAAGGAGGCGGAAATGGGTGCAGTAAAAATTAAGGATAACATATATTGGGTTGGTGTATTTGATCCAGATTTAGAAATCTTTGATATCGTAATACCTACTGAGCATGGTACCACTTATAACAGTTATTTAGTAATAGGAGAAAAGAAAAAAGCTTTAATAGAAGCCAATAAGAAAAATTTTACAGATGAATATATAAAAACCATAGAAGAAGTATGCCCTATTTCAGAAATCGACTACATTATCTTAAATCATAATGAACCTGATCACTCAGGTACATTACCTGCGATAGTAGATAGAAATCCAAATATAGAAGTAGTCTATTCAAAAACTGCAAAATCATTTGTAGATAACATAATTAACAAAGAATACAAAGGAAGAGCAGTTACTGATGGAGACTCTATAGATCTAGGTGGTAAAACATTAACATTTTACCACACCCCATTCTTACACTGGCCAGACACAATGTTTACATACTTGGTGGAAGATCATATCCTTTTCCCATGTGATTTTCTTGGTGCTCATTATTGTGATTTTAATCTATTCAACGATAAATTAGAAAATAAAGAAGAAGCAAAAGCTGCTTTTAGATTCTATTACAGCATGATAATGAGACCATATAAAGAACACATATTAAAGGCATTCAAAAAAATAGAAGGTATTCAAATAGATATGGTTTGTCCATCTCATGGACCTATTTTAAGAGAGGATATTGATTACTATCTAAACTTTTACAAAGAACAGGCTAATAGATATTATATGAATAACCCATATACTCAAATTACAATAGTTTACGGAACTGCTTATGGTAACACTAAAATGCTTGCTGACAAAATAAAAGAAGGGATTGAAGAAACAAGTGTGAAAGTTAAAATGTTTGATGCTGCTGCAGATAATATGAATGAAATCATTGATGAAATAGAAATTTCTCATGGTTTATTAATTGGCTCCCCTACTCTAAATGCAAAAGCTGCTAAACCTATATTCAATCTTTTTGCAAATTTAGTAGTGTTAAATGTTGCAAATAGAAAAGCTGGAGCTTTTGGCTCATTTGGATGGAGCGGTGAAGGGATAAAAATGACTGAAGATATATTAAGAACTATGAGAATGAAACTCCCATTACCATCATTTAAGGTAAAAATGACCCCTTCACCTGAAGAGTTAGAACAGGCTAAAGAATGGGGAAGAGAATTTGCATTAAAAGTTTTAGAAGGAAATTAAGGCTATTGCATAGGCAATAGCCTCTTTTATTTTGAAAATACCTCTTTAATTTTATCCTCATCACCAGCTATTACGAGTTCATCACCACTTTTTAACTTTACAGAAGCATCCCTAATAAGCTTTGTCTCACCATCTCTAATCAAAATAATTGCAGTTATATTATACTTTTTCCTTAAATCTATTTCTTGCAGGCTTTTTTCATAAAATCTATCAGGCACCTTTACCGTAGCAATAGCTGTTTCATCCCCTAATTCAAAAAAATCTAAAATGTTGGGTCTGGCAATTTTTTCTGCCAATTTCATAGCAATCTCTTTTTCAGGCAAAATAACTTCATCAGCACCAATCTTTAGCAATATATCCTTTTGTATCTCTGTATTTGCCTTAGCAATAATATATTTTGCTCCTAATTTTTTAAGATAAGTGATACAAAGGATTAAACTTTCAAAATTACCACTTAACCCTAAAATAACTCTATCAAATTTATCAACCGATAACTCTTTTAAAGCATCCTCATTGGCAGCATCTGCTACAATCGCATCCGTTACTTCATCTTTTATCTGGTTTATAATTTTTGTATTTTTATCAACAGCTAATACATTCAACCCCTCTTTTGCTAATTTTACGGCAACTTGATAACCAAAAATTCCCAGTCCTATTACCAAGACATCTTTTGCCTTTTCAAACATAAATCACCCCAATACAACTTTTTCTTCAGGATATTGAATAAAGCTTTTCCTTTCTTTACCCAGCATAGCCATTATTAAAGCAGCTGGTCCAACCCTTCCTAAAAACATACATAAAATTATGACTATTTTACCAGCTAATGTTAGTTTTGTTGTTATACCCAATGTTAGCCCCACAGTACTTAAGGCAGAGGTGACTTCAAATAACATTTTTAAAAAACTAAAATCATATAAGTATAACAAAATCAATGTAGCTACTATATCAACAAATAAATATAGAAATATCAAAGCAAAAGCTCTTAATATAGTTTGATAAGGGATTTGTCTTTTGAAAATTATAATCCTATTTTCCCCTTTTAAAACTTTCGTTATTGATACAAGGGCAACAAAAAAGGTAGTTGTTTTTACACCTCCACCAGTGGAACCAGGAGAAGCACCAATAACCATCAAAATTATTATGAAAAACTTACTTATATTATGTAAGTTTGTCAAATCCACAGTATTAAAACCAGCTGTTCTTGCAGTAACAGACTGAAACAGACCATCTATTATCCCCATATCCTTTTCTAATAAGCTAAAAATAACAAAACCTGCTAAAATCAATATCGATGTTGCTAAAAGAACAACCTTTGTGTGAAGCTTAACCCTTTTTTTCTTATAAAAATTTTGCAAATCTAAAAAAACATAATACCCTAACCCACCTAAAATGATTAAAACCATCGTTGTTATTTTAATAATATTGTTAGTATTAACAAGACTGTTATCAAAAGTTGAAAAACCAGCATTACAAAATGCTGATATAGAATGAAATACTCCATAATACATTGAATCAAAAATATCAAACCCCTGCAATTTAAATCCTAAACTCAAAAAAATAGCTCCAAGAAACTCAATGATAAAAGTATATTTAATAATATAAACTAGTATGCTTTCAACTTCATGTAATGCAAAAATATCTGTCAACTTTGCTACCATTATCCTTTGATCTAATTCTAATTCACCCCGCAAAAAAATATAAAGTGAAGAACTCAAAGTCATTATACCAAGAGCACCCAATTGGATTAATAACAATATTATTGATTGACCAAATGGAGTAAAATTTGATGTATTTGTAACTATTAGTCCAGTTACACAAACTGCAGATGTCGAGGTAAACAGAGCATCAATATAGCTTAATTCCCCATTGTAAGCTGCTTTAAATTTTAAAAGAATAGAACCTATAAATATCAATATTAAAAATGTTAAAATAAAATATGTCCAGGGATTTAGCTTTATATTTTTCATGCGAGCATAATATTATTTTTCACATTAAAGTCAATTTAATAAATTTACAATAACATCAAATCAAAATTTTATTATTTAAATTTATTTATTAAATACTGGTTCCAAATTAAGCTTCTCTATTGCTATCTCTCTAAGCTTGTATTTTTGAATTTTACCGCTTGCTGTCATTGGGTATTCATCTACAAACTCAATATACTTTGGAATCTTATAATCAGCAATCTTACCTTTGCAAAATGCTCTAATATCATCAGATGTAATCTTACCTCTGTATTTCGGTTTCAATTTTATAAAAGCCATAACTTCTTCACCATATTTTTTATCAGGAACGCCTACAATCTGCACATCTTCTATAGCATCATAAGTATAAAGAAAGTCTTCTATCTCTCTAGGATAAATGTTTTCGCCACCCCTTATTATCATATCCTTTATTCTTCCAGTAATCACATAATAACCATCTTCAGTTTTTAGAGCTAAATCACCTGTGTGTAACCAACCATCTTCATCAATAGTTTTTTTGGTGGCTTCTTCCATCTTATAATATCCTTTCATCACATTATATCCTCTAGCACACAGCTCACCAGCCACATTAGGTGGACACTCTTTGCCAGTTGTTGGGTCTATAATTTTTACTTCCACTCCCGGTAGCTCTTTACCAACTGTTGCAACCCGTTTTTCAATATCATCATCAACCCTTGTTTGCGTAATACCTGGAGATGCTTCAGTCTGTCCATATACGATTGTTATCTCTTTCATATTCATAGTGTTCATAACCTTTCTCATAACCTCTACTGGACAAGGGGAGCCAGCCATGATACCTGTGCGAAGCGAAGAAATATCAAACTTTTCATGCTCTAGAACTTGAAGCTCAGAAATAAACATTGTAGGGACGCCATGCAATGCTGTACACTTTTCTTTTTCCACAGTTTTTAAAACCTCTATCGGATTAAAATTTTCAACAGGCACCATAGTAGCACCATGTGTTAAACACACTAAAATACTTAATACGAGTCCAAAACAGTGGAAAAATGGCACTGGAATACACAACCTATCTTTATCTGTAAACCTCATCACATTACCTATAGCATATGCATTATTCAAGATGTTGTAGTGTGTAAGCATCACACCCTTTGGAAAACCAGTTGTTCCCGATGTGTACTGCATATTGATAACATCATCATAGTGCAAAGAATTCATAACTTCATATAACTTTTTATAATCAATATCATCCCCCCTTTTAATCAATTCAGAAAAATTCATTATCCCATCATATTTTTCATCATCAAAAATAATTACCTTTTCTAACAAAGGAAATTTTTCTGACTTTTTAGATTTTTTAAGTTCTGGATAAATGTTATAAAGAGTCTCAACATAATTTAGCGTTTTATATTTCTCCACCAAAAACAAAAATTTACTGTCAGATTGTTTCAATAGATACTCTAATTCTCTTTCCCTATAAAGTGTATTTACTGTAACAAGGACTGCACCAATTTTTGCTGTAGCAAACAAAAGGTAAATCCACTCTGGGATATTATTAGCCCAAACAGCTACATGATCCCCTTTTTTTACACCCAACTTTAATAAAGCATACGCCAACTTATCTGTGTATTCATCAAGCTCCTTATAAGTCATCCTTAAATTTCTAAAAGGGTAAACAACTGCTTCATTATCTGAATACTCTTTAGCTATATGTTTTAAATAATCCCCGATAGTTTGTTTAATAAAACTAAATTCTTTCATATATCACCCCAACATGTTTAATTATACTAAATATTATAAAGCAACAGCAAACTTATATCACTACAATCTTTTTTTTGCAACTTTTTTTATAAAAATTTTACAGTCAATTTAAAACAAAATTATAGTTTAAGTGAGCTTTAAATGCTGAAAAATCAAAGAAAATTATTTGACTGAAATAGATTAAGGTGCTATAAAATTTTATCATTGATAAATTTCAATAAGGAGGTTTTAATGTCTCAGAGAAAATATGTAAATGTAGATGGTAATACTGCAGCCGCTTATGTGGCTCATGCTACAAATGAAGTAATAGCAATTTATCCAATTACTCCATCATCTGTTATGGGTGAATTGGCTGATGAAATGAGTGCAAAGGGGCAAAAAAATATATGGGGAACTGTTCCTAAAGTAATAGAAATGCAATCTGAAGGTGGTGCTGCTGGTGCTTGTCACGGTTCACTTTCTGCTGGCGCTTTAACTACTACTTTTACAGCATCTCAAGGTCTTCTTTTAATGATCCCTAACATGTACAAAATAGCTGGGGAGCTTACACCTACTGTATTTCATGTAAGTGCTAGGGCTGTTGCTACACACGCTTTATCAATTTTTGGAGATCACTCTGATGTAATGGCTTGTAGACAAACCGGTTGGGCATTACTTGCATCCAACAATCCACAAGAAGTAATGGATTTTGCACTAATAGCACAGGCTTCTAGTTTAGAGTCAAGAGTACCTTTCCTACACTTTTTTGATGGCTTTAGAACATCTCATGAAGTTCAAAAAATAGAGCAGCTTTCCTTTGATGATATGAGAGCAATGATCGATGATGAGTTGGTTAGAAAGCACAAAGAAAGAGCTTTAAATCCTGAAAGACCTGTAATTAAAGGAACCTCACAAAACCCAGATGTTTTCTTCCAAAGTAGAGAAGCTGTAAATAAATATTACGAAAAGGTACCTTCAATTGTTCAAAAGCAAATGGACAAATTTTTTGAACTTACAGGCAGAAGATACAACCTTGTTGATTATGTAGGTGCACCAGATGCAGAAAAAGTTATTGTAATTATGGGTTCTGGTGCTGATGTAGCTCATGAGACAGTAGAATATCTCAACTCATTGGGTGAAAAAGTTGGCGTATTAAAGATCAGATTATTCAGACCATTCCCTCTAGAAGCGTTTATAAATGCTCTTCCAAAAACTGTTAAAAAGATAGCTGTTCTTGACAGGACAAAAGAACCAGGCTCTCTTGGTGAACCACTTTACTTAGACGTTAGAACTGCTATTGGCGAAGCAATGCAGAAAAAGATGGTTAACTTTAATAGATATCCAGTAATTGTAGGTGGTAGATATGGCTTAGGTTCTAAAGATTTCACACCTGCTATGGTTAAAGCTGTATTTGATAACCTTGATAAAGATGAGCCAATCAACGGTTTCTCAGTTGGTATCAAAGATGATGTTACTTTTAAAAGCCTTGATTACGATCCAAATTGGCTTACACCTCAGGATGATGTTTTCAACGGGATGTTTTATGGTCTTGGCTCAGATGGTACAGTTGGAGCAAACAAAAACTCTGCAAAAATTATCGGTGAATTGACAGATAACTTTGTTCAGGCTTACTTTGTGTATGACTCAAAGAAATCTGGCTCAATGACTGTTTCTCATGTAAGATTTGGTAAAAGACCAATTAGAAGTTCTTACTTAATACAAGAAGCTGACTTTGTTGCATGTCACAACTTTTCATTCTTGGAGCAGTACGATATTTTAAAACCACTTAAAAAGGGCGGAATCTTCTTGCTCAACAGCATTTATACAAAAGATGAAGTATGGGATAAACTTCCAAAAGAGGTTCAAGAACAAATTATCGAAAAAGAAGCTAAGTTTTATGTAATAAATGCTAACAAAATAGCAGAAGAAATAGGGCTTGGTGGAAGAGTAAATGTAATCCTTCAAACAGCATTCTTTAAAATATCAAATGTTATCCCATTTGATAAAGCTGTTGATGCTATTAAAGACGCTATTAAGAAAACTTATGGAAAATATGGTGATGAAGTGGTTAATATGAACATTAAAGCTGTAGAAGCTGGAATGAATGAAGTTTACGAAGTAAACTATCCAAAACAAATTACTTCTAATACAAAAATGCATAAATATATAGACAATCCAGATGCTCCAGAAATAGTTAGAAAAGCTATTAGCAAAATGATTGCAATGGAAGGGGATGATATCCCTGTTTCATGGCTTCCAGATGATGGAACTTATCCAACAGGTACATCTAAATATGAAAAAAGAAATATTGCTCTAAATGTTCCTGAATGGGATCCAGAGGTTTGTATTCAGTGTGGTATCTGCTCATTTGTATGTCCACACGCTACAATTAGAATGAAAGTTTATGATCCAAAATACTTGGAAAATGCACCAGAAACATTTAAAGCAGTAGATGCGAAAGGCAAAGAGTTTGCAGGTATGAAATTTACTATTCAGGTATCAGTTGAAGATTGTACAGGTTGTGGTGCTTGTGTTTATAACTGTCCTGCTAAAAGTAAAACTGATCCAACTAAAAAAGCAATCAATATGGTACCTCAACCACCTATTAGAGAACAAGAAAGCAAAAACTGGGAATTTTTCTTAACAATCCCTGATTTAGATTACTCAAAATACAATAAAGCCACACTAAAAGGTAGTCAGCTTGCTCCACATCTGTTTGAATTTTCTGGAGCTTGTGCTGGTTGTGGTGAAACACCTTATGTAAGACTTGTTACACATCTTTTTGGAGATAGAGCAATTATTGCCAATGCTACAGGTTGTTCATCGATATATGGTGGTAACCTCCCAACAACACCTTACACAAAAAGAGCTGATGGTAGAGGCCCAGCTTGGTCAAATTCACTTTTTGAAGATAATGCAGAATTCGGTTTTGGTATGAGCTTGGCTGTAGAAAAATTTAAACAACAAGCTACTGAGCTATTAACCGAATTAAAAGATAAAGTTGGAGCAGATTTAGCAGAAGAAATCCTTAATGCAGACCAATCTGATCAAGTAGGTATTGAAAAACAGAGAGAAAGAGTTGCTAAACTTAAAGAGATACTAAAAGGGCTTGATGATAATAAAGCTAAATTACTTTATGATGTTGCTGACTATCTAATCAAAAAGTCTATATGGATTATTGGTGGAGATGGTTGGGCATATGATATCGGTTATGGTGGTTTAGATCATGTATTAGCACAAAAAAATAATGTAAACATACTTGTTCTTGATACAGAGGTTTACTCAAACACTGGTGGGCAATCATCTAAAGCGACTAATATCGGTTCTTTTGCAAAATTTGCTTTTAGCGGTAAAGAAAACCCTAAAAAAGACCTTGGTATGATGGCTATGAGTTATGGGCATGTTTATGTGGCTCAGGTTTCACTTTCAAATCCAGCTCAATGTATCAAAGCATTCGTTGAAGCAGAAAGCTATGATGGCCCATCACTCATAATCGCTAACAGCCACTGTATCGCTCACGGTATTGATATGAGTAAAGGGGTTGAGCATCAGAGATTAGCTGTTCAATCTGGATACTGGCTACTTTATAGATTTGACCCAAGACTTGCAGAGCAGGGTAAAAACCCACTTCAACTTGATACAAAAGAATTGAAGAAATCAGTATCCGAAGTACTTAAAGCTGAAAACAGATTTAGAGCGGTTGCTAAGATGTTCCCAGATAGAGCAAAGATGCTTGCTGAAGCTCTCGATGAAAGTGTCAAAAGAAGATTTAGTATTTACAAGCAGTTAGCTACCAAGTTAGAATGTTCTGAAGAGAATTAATAAGCGGGGTAAATCCCCGCTTTTTTTATGTTTAGAGGTAGATATGAAACCAGAGATAATAGTTGCTCTTGATTTTTCAGATTTTGATAATGCAAAAAATATTGTAGAAACATTAGACAAAGAAATAACATTTTATAAGATTGGATTAGAAGCATATTTATCTATTGGAGAAAAACTGATTGATTATTTAGTATCAAAAAATAAAAAAGTTTTTCTTGACTTAAAATTTCATGATATACCAAACACTGTAAAAAAAGCATCACTGGCAGCAGCCAAAAAAGGAGTTTTTATGTTTAACCTTCACATACAGGGTGGCTATGACATGATGAGAGATACAGTTGACGCTGTAAAATCTATAAACAGTGATGTTTTAATAATTGGTGTTACATTATTAACTTCGCTTGATGAAAATTATCTAAATCAATATAGTATTAACTTTAGTAGTTCTGCAGACTATGTACTACATTTAGCTACTATTGGGAAAGATGCAGGTCTTGATGGAGTAGTATCTTCAGCAAAAGAAACACCTCTAATAAAAAAACATCTTGGAAAAGAATTTATCACTGTAACCCCTGGGATTAGGCTTGCTTCTAATAATATTGATGATCAAAAAAGGGTTGTTACTCCTAAAGATGCTAAAAAAATGGGAACAGATTTTATGGTAATAGGCAGACCAGTTACTCAATCACAAGATCCAAAAAATACAGTAAAACTGATTAAGGAGGAGCTAAATGGATAAGAATGAAATCTTAGAAATTTATAAAAGACATAACGCACTCTTAAAAGGGCACTTTTTATTATCTTCAGGTCTTCATAGTGATACATATTTACAATCAGCTTTAGTTATGCAATACCCTGTAATTGCAGAGGAAATTATCAAAGAATTAGTTAAAGAGATTTATCATCTAAATTTTGTAACAGTTGTCAGTCCTGCTATTGGAGGTATTAGGTTTGGATATGAATTAGCAAGAATATTAAAAAAACGAGCTATATTTACTGAAAGAGTAGATGGGAAAATGACACTAAGGAGAGGTTTTACCTTAGAAAAAGGGGAAAAAGTTTTAATTGCTGAAGATGTAGTAACCACAGGCAAATCCACAAAAGAGTGTATAGATGCTGTTTTAGAACATGGCGCTGAAGTGGTTGCTATATGCAGTCTAATTGATAGAAGTAATGGCAACGCAAAATTTGACTACGAATTTTACCCTTTACTTAGAATAAATGTAGAAACTTATGAACCTGAAAATTGCCCTCTTTGTAAACAAGGTGTACCTATTGAAAAGCCTGGAAGTAGATTTATAAAAAAATAGGGTGTAATAACACACCCTAATCTTATTTTAAGTATGTTATTAAAACCTCTTTTAAGTTCTTTGGTTTTATACCTAAAATTTCATATATATCCATATTTTCGCAAGTATTACCCTCTCTAAGCATTTCAAATTGATCTCTTGTTAGAGGGAACCATTGAAACTTTCCAAACAACATAATCATAATATTTATTATAAACTCAGGGATTGGGATAAATAGTCTCTTTTTATTAGTAACTTCACAAATCAGTTTTAACAATTCTTTATAACTTAAAACTTTTGGCCCGCATACAGTAAATGTTTTATTGAACGTATTACTGTTTTCAATAGCATCAACAAATATTTTAGCAACATCAGCGACATAAACAGGCTGCATAGGATAACTTCCATCCCCAAAATAGCTAAAAACTGGTGTTTTCTTCAGAAAATCATTTAACATATTTATAAAAGAATCACCTTCCCCATAGATTACGGAAGGTTTAAAAATAGTATATGTAAGACCTGAATTTCTAACATACTCCTCAGCTAAATATTTTGTTTTATGATAATCTGTAATAGCATCGTTTCTAGCTCCATTAGCAGACATGTGAATAAACCTTTTTACATCAGCCTCTTTAGCTGCATCTACAATCATTTTAGTAGCTTGAAAATGGTATTTTTGGAATGTTACCCCATTTTTAGGAATTTCTCTAATAATTCCCACAAGGTGAATAACACAATCTACATCGTTTAGTTTATCACGGTAAGTCTCAGGTCTTAAAACATCACCAACAATAATATCAATTTTTTCATTTTTAATCTTTACCTTATCAGGATTTCTAACAAGCAAAGAAACTTCATAATCTTTTGATAATACATATTTTAAAATTTCGGTACCGACAAAGCCTGTACCACCCGTTAAAAAAATTTTCATATAAACCTCAGTAATTTATTTCGATATCCTTATCGTATAAAATAGTAAAAGTAACTTTGATATCAACATTTTGATTTGAATCTAATCTTATATTGCACAATAGCTTCCCATCCTTTTTTATTTCACAGTTATCATTGTTAATCTGAACATCTTCAACCTTGATTTTTTCATTTTTTGAAACTGGAATTCTATCTACAACTTTTATAAGATAACTTTTATTAGAGATGTTGCTCAGAGAAATCAGATAACCATCCTTTATCCTCTTTTTATTACCAAAAAAACCTGCTTCTTCCTGAAAATCAATTAATCTATTTCTATCCACTTTTATGTCATACACTTTCCCAGCTAATAAGGTATATCTGTCTTTTTCTAAAAACCCTTTAACATTGCTAAAAACCTCATTTCCTATCCTTATTTGCCATAGGTTATTTTCTAAATCAAAAGGGACATCAAATGTAATTTCTCTATAAACACTTTTTGACAAATAGGGGTAAGTAATAAGACCATAATCGGCAAATACTACCATGCTATTTAAGATAAACTCTTTTTTACTCCCATCAGATGGTAGTACCAAATTTTTAATAGAATATACTCTGTTCCCTTCTGATTCGACAGAACCTTCCTGATAATCTTCCAAACTTAAGTCACTTTTTTCGATACTTTTAGCTTTCATAAAAGCTCTAATTGGTTGAAAAACATCTACTAACCATGGAGAAAATTTCAAGTTACCTTCAACATTTTCACTTCTTTTCAAAAATAGTTTAGCTTCTTTTGCTAAAATATCTACCCCACTCTTATTTATCAAACCAACTTTTTTAACTACCCTAATTTTAGCTTTGTTTTCGCTTATCGAATCCACTGTTAAAGTATTGTAAAGATCAAATTTAATTCCAGAGAATTTTAACTCGATATCATCACATTTTGATGTTTCTAAATAAAAAGGTGAATTATTTGGAGCAGATCTCTTAAAAACATTATCTATTTCTTTTAACTCTTTATTGACTTTCTTAATTTCACTTTTAATATTAAAAAGCTCATTTGTTAATCTTTGGTTAAAATCAAAAAAATCATTTGAATTAACTGTTACATTTTTGAGTAAAATATTGGTAGTCTCATAGGCAGTATTTAGCTTTTCAAGCTGTAATGTTAAACTCTGATTTTTATTGTAATAATAACATAAATAACATTTTTCATTTAATTCATCTTTTGCAATCAATTTAGCAATATCACCATTACACTTTACATTCACACTATTATTAAAACCTATAAAATTACTTTTTAGGTCAGGTTTATAATAAATAACATCTTTATAAATATTAACTGTAGATCCCCAACCAGCTGCAACTAATAAGGTAAACGATAGTAAAAAAAAGCCTAATATTTTTTTCATAGTAATCCCTCCTGTTTAAAAGATAAAAACCCTTTATGCGAAACTATAATGTGATCTATGAGAGCGATATCGACAACATTTAATGCATCCTTAACATTCTTAGTATACCTAATATCGCTATTTGATGCTTTTAAATTACCTGAAGGATGATTATGAGCAATAATTACACCCACAGCATTTTTTATAAGAGCCATTTTAGCAATCTCTTTTGGGGGGAAATAGGATTCATTAACGCTTCCATTACTTAAAATATTATACTCTTTTACTCCACCCTTTGAATCAAGAAAGATTGCCACTAACTTTTCTGTTTCGTCAAAACCTATTTCATATTTAATAAAATTATATACAGCAGACGGTGTATTTAAAATAGATTCACTACTTTTTATTTTTGCATATTCGCACCTTTTATATAGCTCTTTTATAATTTTAAAAAACAAAACCGACTCACTACCAATACCATCTATTTTATCGTTTATCTGAAAAATATTCTCTATCCCATTTAATTTCTCAATGACCTTTTTAGCTTGAGGCTTCACATCTTTTCCACGGATTACATATCCCAGTAAAAGCTCTATAATCTCATAATCTGCTAATGAGTTAGGATTTTTTATAAATCTATCTTTCAACCTTTTTCTATGCCCAAGATAGTGCGGAATTTTAGATTTCATAACTATATTATACCACAACTAATAGGCAAGGCAATCATTATAAAACTTAATCTATCTTGTAATAAACAATTTCGCAAACTTGTAATAAGATGAGTCTAACAGAGAGGCCACATAATTAGTTTTAGCTAAAAAATCAGCTATCATATTTTTTGAAAGCTTTTTTGAAGGGGATTTAAAATGTAAAGGGTTAATCCATCTCCCATTTTTTTTAATTCTATAGTCAACATGAGGACCACTTGCATAACCTGTCATACCAACATAACCGATAACATCCCCCTGTCTAACATAAGAGCCAACTTTTAAACCTTTTTTAAATTTAGACATGTGTAAATAATAAGTATAATAACCGTTATTATGTTTTATTTTTACATAATAACCATTAGATTTCGAATAACTTTTTGCAACTACCCTTCCATCAGCTGTGGCATGAATAGGGGTTCCAATCGGTGCTGCATAATCAACACCATAATGTGGTCTATAAACCTTTAAAACAGGATGTAATCTTCTGTATTTGAAGGTTGATGTAATCCTTCCAAACTTTAAAGGAGCTTTTAAAAAACCTTTTTTAAGGGACTCCCCTTCAGGTGTAAAATAACCTTTTGTATATTTATTTTCATAATATAGAGCTCTTATATGTCTACCTTTATTAACGAAATCTGCACCCAAAATCTTGCCATATCCTATAAACTTCCCTTTACAAAATAATTTTTCGACCACTACATAAAATTCATCACCTTTTCTGATATCTTTAAAGAAATCGATTTCCCATTCAAAAATCTCAGCCAACCTAACAGCCAAAATTTCATCTTCACCCGTTTTCACAACCGCTCCAAAAAGGCTATCTTCAATCTCTCCTGAAACAACTGTAACAAGCTTATTTATAGAATATCTAACTTCTTTAACAACCTTTGTATCTAAATCAACAATAATATCTCTTGCTATCCCATCATGAAAAACTATTTTATCATTTTTAATTTCATATTTCTGTCCAGCCTTTAATTCAAAATCAAGTTTTTTTAATTCTTTAGAAATATCTAAAATATCCTTAGGACTCATATAGCTTTTTAAAATGCCAAATAAAGTATCACCAAATTTTACCTCAAATGCGAAAAGATTATAGCAGATAAAAATTAAAACCAATATATACTTAAAAATCCTCATATTTTACCTCTCCTTTTTGTAAACAAAACATAAATTATAACTATAATAGCCAAAATGGGTATCATATATATGGTTATAACATGTAGGTTCTTTTTAACCAGCTCAATATTATTTCCAACAAAATAACCCACATACGCTAAAATAACAACCCAAATTCCAGCTCCAATAGCAGTAAATAGAATAAATTTAAAAAGATCCATTTTTGCCAAACCTGCAGGAAAAGATATATACTGTCTTATGCCAGGTAAAAGTCTGCCTATAAAAGTTGTTATTTCACCATGTTTGTTAAAAAATTGCTCTATTTTATTAAACTTTGATTCATCTAAAAAAACATACTTCCCATATTTTAATAAAAAAACCCTACCAAATTTATATGCGATATAATAATTAATCAATGCACCTAAAATACTACCAAATATCCCTGATAAAATAATCAAAACTAAATTCATCTCCCCTTTAGCTGCAAGATATCCTGCAGGCGGAATAACAACTTCGCTGGGAAAAGGGAAAAAAGAACTTTCAAGAGTCATCAAAAATATAATTCCCAAATAACCTAACTGATTTATCCCTGAAACAATAAAAGCTAAAAATTTAACCATTTTCTGCCAACAATTCCAATGCCTGTTTTAATGAATGCTCTGTCACTCTTCCAGCAATCATAGTAGCTAGAATCTCTTTCTTTTCATTGTCATCTAATTGTCTAATAATAGCCTCTGTTTTATCCCCCTTTGAAGTTTTTTCAATATGAAAGTGTGTATCACCAAATGCTGCTACCACAGGCAAATGTGTAATAACAATAAGTTGTTTTTTTTGTGATAATCTTTTTAATTTTTCACCAACCTTTTTAGCAGTTTTACCACTTATCCCAGTATCCACTTCATCAAAAATCAGTGTATTTATACTATCATATTCAGAAAATATACTTTTTAGTGCCAGCATAATCCTAGATAACTCACCGCCAGATGCAATTTTATGCAAAGGTGCAGGTTCAAAACCTTTGTTTGTAGTGAGTAAAAATTCAGGTATTTTACTACCATATTTTGTTATTTCATTATAGTTTTGAAAATTTAAAAATAGTTCTGCATCCTTTAGCTCTAACTCTTTCAATATCGATTCTACATCCTTTTTTAGCTTTTTAAAAACATTTAATCTATTAAGATACAATTCATTATCAAGAAGTTTTAACTCTTCAAGTAAATTATTTAAATCATTATTTAATTTATCTATTGTATTATCATCTACACTTAATAAATCAAGTTCACTCACAATATTTTCTTTGTATTGTAAAACATCCTCTAAAGTAGGACCATATTTTTTACACAACTTATCGATCGCTATTTTTCTATCAATTAGGTTGTTAAGCTCTTCAGGGTCATAATTTTCAAAATCAAATACGCTCTCTAGTTGAGAAACTAAATCATTTAACAAATAACTAATCTCCTCTGCCCTTGTATAAGCATTAAAGATACTTTCCCCGCTATCTTTAATAGAAGAAAGATTTGATAATACTTCATTTAAAAGACCTTCAATATTAATTTCAGAATAACTCAGCAGCTGTAAAGAATTATTAATGGCATTTTTAATTTTTTCTATATTTGATAAGAATTTTATCCTATCTTCTAATTTAGAATCATTATCTAAATCAATTTGTAACTCTTCAATCTCGTTAAGTTGGCTTTGTAAAAGCTCCCTCTTAAATTCTATTTCACTTCTATTTTCTATAAGTTGTCTCAATTTTGATTTTAGGTTTTGGTATCTTTCATAACAATCATTAAATTTTTGCAAAATTGATTTATCTACAAACTTATCAATGTAATTTTTATGGTTTTCAGGGTTTAACAAAAGCTGATGGTCATGCTGACCATGAATATCTACCAAATACTGTGATATTATCTTTAATTCATTCAATGTTATAGCATAACCATTAACAAAAATTTTGTTTTTACCATTTGAATCAATTTCTCTTCTGATTACTAAAATATCTTCAACATTATACCGTTCAACAATCTCGTCAGGAACATTAACTTCTTCAAAAACTGCTTCAATATATGTTTTTTCATCAGGTTTTCTCTGTTTTTCTTTTGAAAATCGCTCACCTAATGCCATTTTTATAGAATCAATCAAAACAGACTTACCAGCACCTGTTTCACCCGTAATAATATTAAGCCCTTTACTGAACTCAATTAATACATCTTCAAATACAGAAAAGTTTATAATTCTTAAACTTCTTAACACTTTCTCACCAGCCTTTAATTAAAAATATTTATCATAGATTAAATCACTCTTCAACAAATTAATTTAAAATGGTACAATATTAGAAATTCTTTTAATAGGATCAAATATATGTTTATACAAAAGTTTATTAACACCATTTTCAATGGCTTCATTATAAGCCATACAATAATCCCTATCAATAAAATCTGCACACTTAAAACTATCTGCATCAACACCAACAATATATAAAATAAAACATTTAAAACCGTTTTTTGCAAATTTGGACAACAGTTTTAAATGTTTACTCCCCCTTTTGGTAATAGTATCTGGAAAATAGGCCGTATTTTGATATAGTAAAGTTACATTCTTTACCTCAACTAAATATTTTTCATCCTTTTTTTCGATATAAAAATCGATTCTACTGTCATCTATTTTATATTCAGGTTTTAAATAGGTATATCTTTTAAACTCGCTAATTATGCCATCTTCTATCCCTTTTTTAACAATGTTATTTATATTGACAGTATTTGTATATACCCAATAACTATCTAATTCAAAAGCTTCAACAGTATACTTTAATTTTCTTGTAGGATTATCAGATTTAGAGAGAGCTACTTTACAACCTTTATTAAGTAGCCCTCTCATAGAACCAGTATTGGGATTATACGCAGTTAAAATTTCCCCATTATATTCACAATCAACAAAAAATCTTTTATAACGCTTTATAAATTTACCTATTAAAAATTCATTACTATACTTCATCAATCTTACTTTTTGTAATTTTAACCAGCATACCTGATAACAAAATAAGACCAATTAAATTTGGTATAGCCATCATCCCATTAAATAAATCAGCCATATCCCACACAAAATCAGTTTTCCTAAAAGCACCATAAAAAACACTCAAACTATAAATAATTTTATAAAAATAACTAAATTTATAGCCAAACAAAAATTTTGCACATTGTTCTCCATAATATGACCAACCCAAAATCGTAGAATAAGCAAAAAACATTAATGCCAAAGCCAAAAATAATTTCCCGTTACCTCCAAATACTGATACAAAAGCCATTGCAGTAAGCTCTGTACTTGTTTTACCACTATCCCAAACTCCTGTAAGAAGTATAATAAATGCAGTTAAAGAACATATAACGATTGTATCAAAAAAAACACCTGTCATCGCTATTAAACCTTGTCTTACTGGATTATCTGTCTTTGCAGCTGCATGAGCAATCGGTGCGCTACCTAAACCTGCTTCATTGGAAAAAACCCCTCTTGCCACCCCATATCTGATGGCATCTTTCACCGCTGCACCAGCAAAACCACCAACAGCGGCAATAGGTGAAAAAGCTGATTTAAAGATTAATACAATGACATCAATGATATGACCAATATTTAAGATTATTATGATAATAGCAAAAATAAAGTAAAAAACAGCCATAAAAGGGACAATCTTTTCAGTAACTTTCCCTATCCTTTTTATTCCACCTATAATAACCAGAGCAGTTAAAATCATCAAAACTAAACCTGTGACCCCTTTTGGGATATTAAAAGCATCATTTACTGCCAAAGCCACAGAATGAGACTGTACCATACTACCTATACCAAATGATGCAATAATTCCAAAAATGGCAAATAATACACCTAAAACATTTCCTAAAAATTTATTTTTTATCCCATCTTTTAAATAATACATTGGTCCACCAATACTTGTGCCATCTTCAAGTTTTTTACGATAAGTCACAGCTAATACTGCCTCAGCATATTTTGTAGCCATCCCAAAAAAAGCTGACAACCACATCCAAAATATAGCTCCAGGCCCACCTGTAGCTATCGCTGTTGCAACACCAGCGATATTTCCAGTACCAATCGTCGCAGACAACGCAGTAGTTAGAGCCTGAAAAGGTGTTATATCACCTTCCCCTTTACTGCCTTCACCTTTTGAAAATATAAGTTTCAATGCCTTAGGTAATAACCTCACCTGAACAAACCCAAGTCTTACTGTAATTAAAACACCCGTACCTATAAGTAAAACAAGCATAAAAGGTCCCCAAACTATTGAATCCAAGTACTTAATTAATTCATGAATTTTTTCCATTTGATCACCTCACAAAAAATCATTTACAATTTGCTCATTTTGTATATTTTGAATATTGACCATAAAATAATTTAAGGGATTTTTCAAGATTAACCATGACTTTAGAAAAAGAATTTTTAAAGATTAATGTTTTTTGTAAGGTTTTGTTCCTTACCTTATTTACATATAGTTTACTTGTTACAAGTTTAAGCCAATATTACTTTAACAAAATAGATTTATTAGAAGAGTTATCATTAAAAAAAACCGATTATCTCGCATCTTTATATAATTCTAAATCTAAAAATAAATACCTCATATCAAAATATAATCAAATAATTGATATAAACAATGTATTAAGTTATCTTACAAATAATAATGTACCATATTCTACAATGGATATATCTTACACAATAGTTGAAGAATCTACTAAGGAAAATATAGATCCATATCTTATTCTATCTTTAATACTTACTGAAAGCTCTTTTAATCATAAAAGTATTTCCAGAAAAGGAGCAATAGGTTTAATGCAAATACTTCCTAATACAGCTTATTATATTTCTAACTTAAATGACGATATAGAAATATCTCACAAAAAAGAATTGTTCGATCCTATTACAAATATTAAAATTGGCATAAATTATTTTGCTTACCTGATAAAAAAATATAATGGTAATGTTAAATATGCAATTATAGCCTACAATTTAGGACCTTCAAATCTAAATTATAGATTAAGAAAAAAGAAAAGAATACCAAAATTTTATTACAACCGTGTTATTAGAAACTACCAACTAATCTCTACAATTAAAAATAACGCATAATAGGGGTATATATAGCACCCCCTATTATAAATTCAAAAAGTTCACAATTTTTATAAAAATTTCTTCAGCATCATCAATACCCCATGAAACGGGACTACCGTTTATAGATACATAAGGTAGAGGAAGTCTATTTTCCACTATAGTGCTAACTTCATCAATATACTCTAAAACTTCTGGTGAGGAAATATCCACATATCTAAAATCAACACCATCTAAACCATATTTTTTAACTAATTTACCTTCCAGTTTATTAGCTATATCAAAGTATGGATCTTCACTCACCCCACAACCTGCGGGGAAATAAGAAGGGCTTCAACCAGATACAAATTCCATACTTGAGCCAAAAAACCTAATTTTTACTTTCTCACTCATCTTTATACCTCACTTTTTGGGTTAACACCTAAACCATTTTTATGGAGGGTAGGATATTTACCACTAAAACAAGCATCACAAAACTTATAAGGTTTTACACATTCATGTAAACCTTCCAAACTTAAATAAGCAAGAGAATCAGCAGTAATATATTTTCTAATTTCTTCAACTGTGTGATAAGAGGCAATTAATTCACTTCTTGTTGGCGTATCTATTCCATAAAAGCATGGATAACAAGTAGGGGGGGAAGATATTCTCATATGCACTTCTTTAGCGCCAGCTTCTTTAAGCATTTTCACAATCTTTCTACTAGTTGTACCTCTAACTATAGAATCATCAATTACCACTACCTTTTTACCTTTTATAACACTTTTCACAGCATTAAGTTTTAATTTTACTCCAAAATGTCTAATAGATTGCGCTGGTTCAATAAATGTCCTACCAACATAATGATTCCTTATTAACCCCATTTCATAAGGTATTTTGCTTACTTCAGAATAACCAAGAGTAGCTACAACCCCTGAATCAGGCACAGGTATCACCACATCGGCATCAACAGGGCTTTCTTCAGCAAGTTTTCTTCCAAAACTTTTACGAACTTCATAAACACTTTTACCAAAAATCCTACTGTCAGGTCTTGCAAAATAGATGAATTCAAAAATACAAGGGGTTGGATCAATCTTTTCAAATGGATGCAAACTCTTTAAACCATCATCACTGATAACAACCATCTCACCTGGCTCAATCTCACGGATATACTCTGCATCAATCAAATCCAAAGCACAGGTTTCACTAACTAGTACATAACCTGATCTAATTTTTCCCAATATAAGAGGTCTAAAACCATTTGGATCCCTCAATCCAACCATCATATCCTTTGTCATAAAGATTAAACTGAAAGCACCCTTTAGAAACTTAACACTATGAGTTATCGAATCGATAAAATTATTTTTACCAGATTTGGCCATTAAATGTATTATAATTTCGCTATCTGAGGTTGAAGTGAAGATAGCTCCATCTTCTACTAATTGACTTCTCAAACTTTCAGCATTAACGATATTTCCGTTATGGACAAGGGCTACTTGACCTAAATTAATATCAGCCACTATCGGCTGAGTATTTTTTAACATCGATTCACCAGTTGTAGAATATCTGTTATGACCAACAGCTATATCCCCTACCAGCCTTTCCAACACTTGCTTTTTAAAAATATCTGCTACAAGACCAAGCCCCTTTTCTACTCTAATCAAATGACGATCTGAAGATGCAATACCTGCACCTTCTTGCCCTCTATGCTGGAGAGAGTAAAGCGATAAATACACTAAATTAGCAGCATCTTTATCACCAAAAACCCCTGCTATCCCGCATTCTTCATGAAATTTATCAAAAACTACTTCATCCATTTATCAATAGCTCCTTCGTATTGTGCAATTAATTCATCAAGGTCATACATTAATAAAACTCTTCTACCTTTTTTTACCTTAAATTCTTTACCCCCAGTCATTCCCACACGCTCAGTTCTAACGCCAAAATTTGCAGCCAGTTGCAAAAATTCTTTCTCTTTAGATGGATCAACTTCAACAAAAGCCATACCTTGAGTTTCGCTAAAAAGATATCTAAAATCCTCCATTTTATAGTCAAAATTAACCTCAACACCTATTTTATTCTTCACACACATCTCAAATAAACTGATTATCAAACCACCTAAAGAAACATCATGCGCACTCAAAACTAAAGATTTATTAGCAACTTCTATCATAAAGTTTATAAGTTTTATATTTTCTTCAATATTAGGTTCAGGAACTTCCCCTTCATCCATCTCCAAACAATAGGACACAAATTCACTACCACCAATTTCACCTTTATTTTCACCCAACAAGTAAATTATACTGCCATCTTGCTTGAAAAATGATACCAACCTTTTTTCTACATCATCAATAACACCAACCATGACAACTGTAGGTGTTGGATAAATCCCTTTACCGTCCGTTTCGTTATAAAAACTGACATTACCACTAACAACAGGTGTATTTAATTTTTCGCATGCAAAACTCATCCCCTCTATCGATTTTACAAACTGCCACATAACATCAGTTTTCTCAGGATTTCCAAAATTTAAACAATCAGTTATTGCAAGAGGCCTACCACCAGCCATTGCAACATTCCTTGCTGCTTCTATCACAGCTATTTGACCACCTTTATATGGATCTAAATAACAATATCTACTATTACAATCCATTGACAAAACAAGACCTTTTTTACTTCCTTTCAACCTAATAATAGCAGCATCAGAACCAGGCAATACAACAGTATTAGTCCTGACCATGTGATCATACTGCTCATATATCCACTTTTTAGAAGCAATATTAGGGTTTGATATCATCATTTCGAAGGTTTTATCCAAATTTAAATTTACAAAAGCAAAATCGTTATGTTTATATTCTCTATAATATAAAGGCTCCTTATATGGTCTCTCATATACCGGAGCTTCATCACCTAAAGGTTTTGCTGGTAGCTCGCCAACTACTTCCCCTTCCCAGTACAATCTAACATATCCATCATCTGTCACTTTGCCAATAATAGCTGCATCTAAATCCCATTTATCAAAAATCTCTAAAACTTTATCTTCATAACCTTTCTTAGCCACAAGCAACATTCGTTCTTGAGATTCAGAAAGCATAATTTCATAAGGGGTCATACCCTTTTCTCTGCAAGGAACTTTATCCAAATATAATTCAACCCCTGCTCCCGTTTTTGATGCCATTTCAAAAGACGAACTAGTAAGTCCTGCAGCACCCATATCCTGAATACCAATGATAATATCTTCTTTCATTAGCTCAAGACACGCTTCTAAAAGCAATTTTTCCTTAAAAGGATCACCAATTTGAACATTCGGTCTCTTACTCTCAGAATCAGCTCCAAACTCCTCACTTGCCATAGTTGCACCATGAATCCCATCTCTTCCTGTCTTTGCACCCACATAAATTACTGGATTGCCTACACCTTCAGCTTTAGCTTTAAAAATTTTATCTTTCTTAACAATACCAAGTGCAAAAGCATTAACTAAGGGGTTTTTTTCAAAGGACTTATGAAAGAAAGTCTCTCCGCCAACAGTAGGGACTCCAAAACAGTTACCATAACCAGCAATACCTGATACTACCCCTTCAAATAAGTATCTACTTTTTTCATCTTTTGAAATATCACCAAATCTCAAACCATCCATACACGCAATGGGTCTTGCTCCCATCGTAAAAACATCTCTCAAAATTCCACCCACTCCTGTAGCTGCTCCCTGATAAGGTTCTATATAAGAAGGGTGATTATGACTTTCCACTTTAAAGCATGCGCATATTTCACCATCAATTTCAATTATCCCAGCATTTTCACCAGGTCCCTGCACAACCCAAGGAGCATCAGTAGGGAATTTTTTCAAATGTATTCTACTACTTTTGTAGCTACAATGTTCACTCCACATTGCAGCAAAAATTCCAAGCTCTATATAATTTGGAGTACGCCCTAAAATCTCAACTGCTTTATCAAACTCCTCTTTAGTTAACCCCATTTCATTTGCAATTTCATAATTTACTTCAGGATAATTGAATTTTTCATAAACACCCATCTCAACCCTCTTTAATAAAATCGATCACACTTTTAAATAGATACAATCCATCTTTACTACCTAAAATAGATTCGGCAGCTCTTTCTGGATGAGGCATCATACCCAAGACATTCCCTTTTTTATTAATAATGCCAGCTATATTTTCAACAGATCCATTCGGATTAGAATCATTTGTTATCTCACCAAATTCATCACAATATTTAAAAACAATTTGTGAGTTCTTCTTCAGCTTAGCTAACCCATCTTCATCTATAAAATAGTTACCTTCCATATGTGCAATGGGTATTTTAACAATCTCTCCAATTGAATATAGATTTGTAAAAGGTGTAAAGTTATTCTCAACCCTAAGATAAACATATTTACATATAAATTTTAATGACCTATTTTTTAATAACGCTCCTGGCAATAATCCAGCTTCCGTAAGCACCTGAAAACCATTACAAATCCCAATTAAAAACCCACCTTTATCTGCATATTCACAAACAGCATCCATAACAGGGGACTTACTGGCTATAGCACCACACCTTAAATAATCGCCATAAGAAAACCCACCTGGTAACACTATTAAATCATAACCACTAACATCTGTATCCTTGTGCCAAATAAAAGAGGTATCAACTCCACAGAGATGCTTCAATACATGATAACAATCATGATCACAATTTGACCCGGGAAATACTACAACCCCTGCTTTCATTACTTATCCTCAACTATTTCATATTCATACTCTTCAATAATTGGGTTTACCAATAGTTTTTCACAAATCTCTTTTATTTTATCATCAAGTAAATCCATTTCTTCGATAGCCAATTCAATTACCTTTCCCACTCTCACATCTTTAACAAAACTATATCCAAGCTTATTTAAAGAGTTAAGGACTGTCTGCCCCTCTGGATCTAAAACTGTATCTTTTAATTTTACATAAACCTTCACTTTAGGCATCTGCCCCCCCAAGATAATTTTATGGCTTTCTACATTAAAATACTTTTTTTTTCAATTAATATTAATTCTTTTTAGAAACTTTTGATCTAATGAAGTTCCAACCATTTTGGATATGTTTTTCTACAAGCTTTTCAACTTTTAAAGCATCTTTTTCCTTAAAAGCCTCAATAATCTCTTTGTGTTCATTTAAAACATGTTCTATTCTGCCAGTTTCTGTAAATGAATACGCTGTTGCTCTTTTAAATTGAGATTGTAAACTCTCTAAGAATTTGATCAATCTCTGATTTTCAGACTTCCTTATAAAATAATCATGAAAGTCACTGTTAGCTTTAATCATACCAGCTACATTTTTATTTGAATAAAATCTCTCCAACCTGTTATTCAACTCTTCTAATCTCTCAACATCCACTTCTTTCATATTGTTTACAGCCAATTTAGCTGCAAGTGATTCTAAGCGAATTTTTAAAATAAAAATTTCGTCAACATCTTTATCTGTAATTTCTGTAACAACTGCACCCCTTCTAGGAATTATCTCTACAAAACCATCCATTTCCAAAAGCCTCAAAGCCTCTCGAATGGGTGTTCTACTAATACCCAATATATCTGACAATTTTGGCTCAGTTAATCTTTCACCAGGCTTTAAAACCCCTTTTAAAATATAATCTCTAATAGTTTCAGCAATCTTTTCACTTAAAGGGGTATTATCAATACTAACATCTCTAATAGCCATCACTCATCACCTTCTTTTTTATGTATAACCAGCTATTTTCTATATGCCATCTTACTTTATTCTCTACCAAATTTGGATCTTTTGATTTAAAAGCTTTAATAATTTCCAGGTGTTCATTATAAGCTTTCAATGCCCTTTCGCTCTTAGAGATTAACATCCCTTTTATACGCTGAAAGTTTTTAGACAAACCTTCAAGTATCTCTATCAATTTATCATTTTTAGAAAGCCTAATAAAAATATTATGGAAATCCACATTATATTTAAGATATTCTTCCACAACACCTTCATTCTTTTTTGCCAATAATAAAAATCTCTCATTCAACTTTTCCATCTCTTTTATATCTTCATCAGTTATATGTTTTATTGCTTGCCTTGCAGCTAACCCTTCTAAGTTAGCTTTGATAAGATATAGATTGTCCACATCTTCAAGAGTCATTTTTTTTACAACAGCACCTTTTCTAGGGATAATTTCAATAAATCCTTCATTTTCGAGCTGCCTCAAAGCTTCTCTAATAGGTGTCCTGCTTATACCTAAACTTTCTGCTAATTTAGGCTCTACCAGCCTTTCACCATCTTTGTAGACACCTTTTATAATATCAGCTCTAATCTTATCAGCAATTTTCTCTCTCAGTGGTTTTGACTCTAAAATCTCTTCCATTCCCCACCAAATAAATTGTATACAGTATGCAATATTAATACATTATTTTATTATAGTCAAACACAAATTTATATGTTATTATTAAATATGTTTAAAAAAGTTAAGCGTGATGTTTCTTTAGCTTTAGGTAGTGGTTCTGCAAAGGGGTTAGCCCATATTGGTGTCATTGATTATTTATTAGAAAATAATTTCAGAATAAAAGCTGTTGCTGGATCTAGCATTGGTTCTGTAATTGCCTCTTATTATGCGTTTAACAAGTTAGATTTATATAAAGAATTTGTATTATCTCTTGACAAAAAGAAAGTTTTTTCTCTTTTCGATATAAATTTTATACCAACTAAAGGATTAATAGATGGTGATAAAATCTTTGATTTTTTCATGGAAAGTATCGGAAATGTTAACATTGAAGATGCTCCTATCCCTCTATACATTGTAGCTACTGATCTAGAATCAGGAAAACCTATAGTTTTAAAAAAAGGCTCTCTTACTAAAGCTGTTAGAGCTAGTATTTCTATCCCAGGTATTTTTTCAACGGTAAGTATAAATGGGCAGATACTAGTCGATGGTGGTGTTTCAAATCCATTACCAATAACTGTACTTTCCAAAAATAACCATAAAAATATTATAGCTGTAAACCTCAACGCTAAATTAAAAACAAATAATTACAACAAATCTCCAAACATTATAGCTACATTTTACAGATCATTTAGCATTATGAACTATTATCAATCAGAATGTATTATAAATTCTTCTAAATACTATAAATTAATCGAACCTGATTTAGAAGAAATTGGGATGTTCGACTACCATCTTGCTGAAAAAATAATCAGGGAGGGGTATAATGCAACTAAAAGAATTTTTGAAAGATAAGTATATTCTAATTACTGGTGCAACTGATGGCATTGGAAAGCGATTAGCATTGAGGTTAGCTAAATCAGGTTATAATTTGATATTGCACGGAAAAAATCCGAAAAAGCTGGAAGAGGTTATAAATTCGATAAATCAATCGCATATAAAATTACATAAGTTAGTAGCAGATTTCTCTGATTTAAAAGAAACCTATGATGCTTTTAGTAAAATTGTTAGTTTTAAAATATATGCACTCATAAATAACGCTGCTACTTTTTCACACAAATTAACTACTACTAAAGATGGCTTTGAAATAACATACCAAGTTAATTACCTCGCTCATTTCTTAATTACACACATTTTACTGAAAAATTTGATAAATTCTGAAGAAGCCAAGATTATAAATGTAGCTTCAATGGCACATTCAAATAGCATAAATCTAACTGATTTAAAAAAAAATAATTTCCCTACTGGTTTTGAAGCTTACTCTCTATCTAAATTATGCAACATTCTGTTTACTTTTAAATTGCATAACTATTTTATGGAAAATGATATTAAAAATGTTTCAGCAAACTGCCTTCATCCAGGTGTGTTAAATACAAAACTTTTAGTAAACAACTGGGGCCCAATAGGTAGTGATCCAGAAAATGGAGCTAAAATGATCGAATATGTTTTAAACCAACCAATTAATGTCTCAGGGAAATATTTTTCTGATTTCAGTGAAAGTAAAGCCTCTAATATTGCTTATGATAAAGATATTCAAAACAAACTTTATAACATAACCTGTAAACAAATAGAAAAAGCTGGCCTTACTATAGAAAAAATTCAATAAAAAAAAGCTGGCTTAAAGCCAGCTTTTTAATTATTTTGTGCTGCTGCACAAGTTGTACAGCTATCTGATTTTGAATCACATGAAGCAGAACTACTTGAAGGCTTGCTACTACCTGAACCATTATTATTTTTATAATCTGTCACATACCAACCAGTTCCTTTTAAATGAAAACTTGATAAAGATATAATCCTTTTAGCTGTAGCTCCACATTTTGTACATGACCTTTCATAAACATCTGAATGGATGCTCTCCATTAACTCAAAAACTTCACCACATTTACTACATTTGTACTCATAGATTGGCATCACTCACCCCCGAGTGCTAATATTTCGCTTTATATAATAGATGGAAAAGTCAAATTTTCAAGGGAAAAATGGGGAAAACCCCAAAACCAAAATTTAATTTTTTGGAACTATAACTACCCCTTTTGCAATACCCCTTGATAGACTACAAAGATTTCGATCACATTTAGCATCTTCACCAACAATAACAGACCTATCAACATCAAAATAATATTTTCTATACACATCATCACCTTTCTTTTCTATAGCAGCTTTAGTTGATAAGAAATTATTATGATATTTTGCATTTACAAAAATCTCTTTTGTCCCTTTTGGCTCTTCGATATATTTATATTCAGTGTTATTGATTTTGTAGTCTTTTATTTTATAAATTAAACCATTAATTTCATGATAATCCACATCAGGTAGCCCAAAATTACCTTTGACACAATTTTCCCATACTGCTTTACTATATGATTCCAGCTTAACCCCTTTGGCAAAACCTATCAAATATGCAATTTCAATATCTGTTTTAGCATCATTTACTGGTTCTATCACTTTAACAAATTTAACCAATCTACCATCAATAGTTATAAAGCTTCCTTCCGATTCTAAATGTGTCAATACTGGCAATATTACATCAGCATTCTTATTAAAATCGTTTAAGAATATGTCAGCAGACACAAAATACTCTACTTTTTCTATTGCTGTTTTTATCTTCTTATAATTACCTTTTGTATCAAAAGGGTAAAAATCAGCAACAAACAAAAACTTTATTTTACCATCACTTATCTCGTCCACCAATTTATTAACATCATATTTATTGAAAAGTTCAAAGCTGAACAGTCCATTTATATTTGGTTTATCAAATGTGTAGAAAAATCCATTTAAATTATCATGCCCCACATAATCTACAAATGCAAAAAGGGATTTATAATTTGCTTCTGCTTCGATAAATTCATTACCTACAATAAAAGTGATATTCTTAGCTTTAGAAATATACTCTCTAATATCTTTATATATTTGATCATCATCAGATTTTATTTTTTCAAATATGTTGGCAAAATTCCCATAATCAGCGATCAGTGAGGCATCAGTTAGATAATCATATTCATACTTTTTAAGTCCAACTGTAACAAGTTTGGAATCATTGTGAATAACTGCATTTGTTAAAAACCACTTATAACCCAATGATTCTCTTTGCAAATCAGCTCCTATAACAAAAATCAGGTCTGACCTCTTAATATCATCAAGCTTGCCTATTACATCGTAAGTATTAAATTTTTCAAAATACTCTCTAAAAAATTTAGCATTATAAAAATCAACATCTGTTACAATCTTATTTATTCCAATCGATTCTGCTAATTTTTTATAATTATAAAGGGCTTCTGTTGACAATCTACTACCCAAAATAAAAGCTGCACTATCAACTCCATATCTATCAATGACTTCATCCAGCTTTGCTCTTACATTATCAATAGCAGCATTCCACTCTACACTTTTAAATTCTCCATTTTCTTTAATTAATGGCTTGTTCACTCTATCCTGATTGTCAGTATATTTATATGCATATCTTCCTAATGAACATATATAACTGTTATCCCCTTTTGAGCTTTTATATATTACATTTTCATGTTTCCCATATTTTACTGAACACCCTACAGGGCAATAATTACATGTAGTCTCTACATATTCTAAATCCCAGTTTCTTACACTATGTTTATAAGGTTTATCAAGCAAAGCCCCAACAGGGCAAAAATCAACACAAAGACCGCAAAAATCGCAGTCCAACCCTGATTCTTTGACTGTAGTAATGAGGTTATTAAATCCCCTCTCCTCAATTTTCAACGCGCTACAACCAGCAACTTCATGACAAATTTTAACACATCTTTCACATAACACACATAAATTAGCATCATGAACAATCATTTCCCAGTCAAATTTAGGTTTGTTTGGTTTAACAGATTTTATTGATTCTTCATTTATACCAAACTCGTAAGTAGTATCTTGAAGCATACATTCCCCTGCTTTATCACAAACAGGACAATCTAAAGGGTGTTTTATAAGAATAAACTCGAGATTTCTCTTGCGCTGTTTCCAAACAGTTTCTGTATCTGTATAAACTTTCATCCCATCTATTGCATAAGTTACACATGATGCAACAGGCTTTTCTATGCCCTCTACTTCGACAAGACATAATCTACAAGCACCAGTAGGAGTAATATCTTTTAAATAACACATTACAGGGATATAGATATCATTCCTTCTTGCGACATCTAAAATAGTCTCACCTTCCATAAATTCGTATGGATTGTCATTTATAAAAATCTTTCCCATAACATTACCCCTACTCATTTTATTTCTCCAAGCCTATCATTGCCATTCTAACACATCTTAAGCATCTCGTAGCTTCTAAATAAGCCTGTTTCTCAGTATAAGGTTTTTCTATCTCTTCAAAATTTCTAACCCTAACCTCAGGAGGCAGTTTCTCTTGATGAACTCTTGGTATTGTATGAGTTTCCTGAACCCTTTCATTTTTATCAAATACTTTATTTTTATATAATGTTAACTCTAACTTCTCTTCATCAGTAAGATATGGCTCACCTTCCATCAAATATCTATCAATCATTTTTGCAGCCCATCTTGCAGCTCCAATAGCTTTTACAACTGTAGCAGGCCCCCACTCACAATCACCAGCAGCAAAAATACCTGGAACATCTGTCATATATAAATCTTCTTTTACAGCAATTGTATTCCATTTAGTAACTTTAATTCCATCCTCTTCTGTTAAGAAATCTAAATCAGGATATTGACCAATTGCAGGGATAATAGTGTCACACTCTATAACAAAATTTGAACCAGGGACTGGTTCTGGCCTTCTTCTTCCAGATTCGTCTGGCTCTCCAAGTTGCATTCTTACGCATTCCACACCAACTAACTTTCCATTTTCTGCAATCAGTTTAACTGGATTACAGAGGAAATGAAACTTTACTCCCTCTTCTTCAGCATCAGCCACTTCATAATCTTCAGCTGGCATTTCAGCTCTTGACCTTCTATATACAAGATTTACATCATCACTCCCTAATCTTAATGCAGTCCTAACACAGTCTATTGCAGTATTACCACCACCAACAACCACAACCCTTTTACCTATCTTTACTTCTTCACCCAATGCAACTTTTCTAAGAAATCCAATTCCACTGTCCATAACACCTTCATAACCTTCTTTTTCCCCTTCAACACCCATATCACGGCTTTTGAAAGCACCGATAGCAAGCAATACAGCATCATATTTCTGCTTTAAATCCTTTAAAAATATATCTCTCCCAAGTTTTGTGTTGTATTGAATTTCAACCCCTAACGATTGAATTATTTCAACTTCTCTTCTTAAAAGATGTCTTGGCTGTCTATAATCAGGTATTCCTACAGCTACCATACCACCAGGTTCTGGTAGCATCTCATAAATTTTTACCTGATGCCCCAAAAGAGCTAAATAATATGCTGCTGTCAAACCAGCTGGGCCAGCTCCCACGATGGCAACCTTCTTACCAGTATCACCTTCTCTAAGCCTTTCAATATCTGGTTCTTTATGATGATAATACTCGTAATCCCAGGGTGTTCTTTTTAATACCATAATATTAACAGGGTCATCCACAAGCCCCCTTCTACAATTTGATTCACAAGGGTGTGGGCAAACTCTACCACAAACACCAGGAAGGGGCATAGTAGTCCTTATAATTTTTAAAGCTTCAAGATATCTATAATCTTTTATAGCCTCAATAAATTCAGGAATTTTAACATTAGATGGACATCCAGCTGTACATGGTGCTGTCAAATGTTTTACATAGTTTAAACTTTTATTGTTCACTGAATCTAATGTTTCAAATTTGCCACTCATAAAATTCTTTAAAAATTGTCTTACAGGTATAGTTGCAGTTGGAGCAACAGTACATTTTGCAGAAACGTAAATTGAGTAAGCTATATCATAAGCAAGATCTATATCTTCCTTTTTAAAACCATCATTTTTCAGTTTTTGAAGCTGCTCTGCAAGGATTCTTGTACCCATGCGGCCAGGGAAACATCTACCACAGCAACCATAACTACTTATTTGATACATATATTCTGTAAGAACATCCAAGATATTAACATCTTTATCAAAAACCAAAAAACCGTTCCAATTTACAAATACCTTTAGTTTTTTCCCATTAAAATTCTCATCAATTTTTATGGGTGCATCAGTCCACTCATCATAACCTTTTTCTCTATTATCTATGATCTGGTCATTCCAAAAACCGTAGTAAACTTTTGCCATAAGCCTCTCCGCAAAATAATTATGGTATACTGTATACAATTTGGTTTTATAACACAAAAAAAATTCAATGTCTATATTAAAAAGTAATTACCCACTACATTTATAACATTATTTTATTAATTTAATAAATCAAAAAAATATGCTATAATATTTTATAAACAAAAGCAGGAGGTCTATATGAAAATAATTAATACAATAATTATAATTGTTCTTTTTTCAACTTTAGCACTTGCAGATGTAATCATTACAGCAAAACAAAGAGGAAACCTTGTTAAGACTTTTATAAAAAAGAATTTGCTCAAGAACAAGACTACTGACTTTGAATTTATATTTAATGGCAACACTGAAACCTTCTATACCGTTGACCACAAAGAAAAGAAGGTAATAATTACTACAAAAGATGATTTAGAAAAGCTTAAAATGTTTTCTGCCATGTTTGGAGGCAATTTTAATCGTTTTAACCAAAATAACGATTCTAATCAAAATCTGACAATAACAAAACTTGGCACAAAAGTAATAGCATCTTGCAACACTGATGGCTATAGATTTATTACCACTAACAGCAATAATGATGTTTATTTCTGCAAAGATAAAAAAATATTGAAAAATATAAATTTAGAGACAACGGATAAGTTTTTAGAATTTCTCACTATTAACAACAAACAAAAAATGCTAACTTATAATATGGAAAAATATGGTATCCCTTTTTATGTAAAAGATAATTTAAAAAATGAAGTAATTTATGAAGTTGAAAAGATTGAATTTAAAAATTTAAAATTATCTATCTTTGACTATCCAAAAAATTATCAAATAATGAAAACATCTGAAATGCTTAACCAAATCCCTCAAATACCACAAGGTCTACCAGAGAATATACCTAACATACCAAATTAAAATTAATTAAATAACTTGAAATTTGAATATTTTAAACTATTATAAATTTTACCGTGGGGGTGCTCCTTATGGGGCTGAGATAATACCCCTTGAACCTGATCCGGATAATGCCGGCGCAGGGAAACGGTTTAGGAAAAATACAATCCTTTCCGTTTACTGCGGCGGAAAGGATTTTTTTTTAGAAAGGAGAAGCTATGACTCAAATTGAAGCAGCTAAAAAAGGGATAATCACAGATGAAATGAAAAAAATTGCTTTGGATGAAAAAATTGATGCTGAAGAGTTAAGAAAACTCGTTGCTGAAGGGAAAGTTGTTATCCCTAAAAATAAAAACCACAATTTTCCAAATGTTATGGGTATAGGTAAAAAACTCCGCACTAAAATCAACGCAAATATAGGTACAAGTATCGACTGCCCATCTATTGAAAGAGAAATAAAAAAACTTCATGTTGCCATAAAAGCTGGAGCCGACAGTGTGATGGACTTATCAACTGGTGGAGATTTACAGGCTATCAGAAAAGCAATATTAGAGGAATCCACTGTTATGGTGGGAGCTGTCCCAATCTATGCTGTTGCTGCAAGATTAGCCGAAAAAGATATCCCTACATACAAAATGGATCCAGATGAACTTTTTAAATCCATTGAAGAACAATGTAAAGAGGGTATAGATTATATAACTGTTCATTGTGGTGTCACTAAAGAATCAGTTGAAAGGATGGATAGAGCCGATAGAGTGTGCGGAATTGTAAGCCGTGGTGGTTCTATTTTGGCTGACTGGATTAGAAGAAATAAAAAGGAAAACCCTTTATATGAATATTTTGATGATTTACTCTCAATAGCATATAAATATGATGTCACTTTGAGTCTTGGTGATGGTTTCAGACCTGGAGCTATAGCAGACGCTACTGATAGAGCTCAAATTGATGAGCTTATAATTTTGGGAGAACTTGCCAAAAGAGCACGTGAGAAAAATGTTCAAGCCATGATAGAAGGTCCTGGACATGTTCCAATAAATCAAATCGAAGCAAATATCCTTTTAGAAAAACGATTATGTGACGAGGCTCCTTTTTACATATTAGGGCCTTTACCCACAGATATTGCACCAGGTTATGACCATATTACAAGTGCTATTGGTGGAGCAATAGCTGGAGCAGCTGGAGCAGATTTCCTATGTTATGTTACTCCTGCTGAGCATTTATGTTTGCCTGATGAAGAGGATGTCTATCAAGGTGTAATTGCCTCTAAAATTGCCGCACATATTGCTGATATTGCAAAAGGGGTACCTGGAGCTTTTGAAAGAGATTATATGATGAGTAAATATAGGAAAGAACTAAACTGGGAAGGGATGTTTTCTTTAGCAATTGATCCAGAAAGAGCAAGAGAAAAATTTCAAAAAAATAGGGATATAGATTCTTGTACAATGTGTGGTAAATTATGCGCAGTAAAGATAGATCAAAAATTGCCGACTATCTAAAATGCTATATAATTTTAGAAACAGACTTAATTAAACTACCTTTAGAAGAGTTTTTTAATCAATGCATCGAAGCTGGAGCTAAAATGTTCCAGCTTCGTAATAAACATAAAACAGCAAAAGAAAACTTTCAAATTGGAGAAAAAATAAGAACCATTTTAGATGGTCAAGATGTTCTTTTTATAATTAATGATAGAGTTGATATTGCTCTTTGCTTGGATGCAGATGGAGTTCATTTAGGGGAAAAGGATCTACCAGCAGACATTGTAAAAAGAAAATATAATAATCTTATCATTGGATATTCTTGTAATAATCTAAAAGATATTAATTATGCAAATCAATCAAATGTAGATTATATAGGAATTGGACCAGCATTTCCAACTAAAACAAAAGAGGATCACAGAACAGTTTTATCTAAAGAAGATTATATCAAATTATTAAACAATACAAAGCTACCAGCTGTTGCTATAGGTGGAATAACCGCAAATAATCTGGATAAATTTAAAAATATTCCAATTTCTGGATTTGCCATAAGCTCAAATATTTGCTCTTCAGAAAACCCATTTGAAGCTGTTAAAAACATTTTGAGATTCTTTAATGAATGAACTTGATTTCATAGAAGCATTAAAAATATTATCAAAAGATAAAGAGATTTCTTTAAATTTTACTGATGATGCCGCTATTTTAGGGGAATATATAATAAGTAAAGATATTTTAATCGAGGATGTGCATTTTATCTATAAAAATAATTTAAATGATATAATATTTAAGGCTGTCACCTCAAATGTCAGTGATATTGCTGCAATGGGTGGCACAGCAAAATATATATTGGCTGGTTTTGGTCTATCTCAAAAAATAGATAAAAAAGAGCTAATAGATTCACTCAAAAATGTATTAGATTTTTATGATTTAGATTTAATTGGTGGGGATACATCCTTTTCCGAAAAACTTTTTATTTCAATAACTGTAATCGGAACAAAAAATAAATATCTATTAAAAAGAAGTGGTGCTAAATCTGGCGATCTGGTATGTATCTCAAGACCTGTGGGGTATGCAAAAAAATATTTAGAGGAAGAACTTGCTGGAAAAAATGAAAACAGACATTATAAATTTACTGCAGAAACAAAACTTGGCGAATATCTTGGCAATCACGAAGGTGTTACCAGCTGTACAGACATAAGTGATGGTTTAGGAGTTGATACAGATTCCATTGCTAAAGCTAGCAGTAAAAAGATTGTTTTATCTAAAGAAAAACTATTAGAGCTATCACCAGATTTACCAATTGAAGATGTTTTAAGTTCTGGCGAAGAATACGCCCTTTTATTTACAGTAAACCCCACATATTTTGAAAATCTTTCAAAAAATGCCCCAAAAAAATTCTATCATATCGGTTTTGTTAAAGAGGGTAATGGTGCTTACCTAATTGATGAAAAAAATTTAATCAATATATCAGCTTTTGGTTTTACACATAAGTTTTATCGATAGCCAAACAAACAGTTATAATTACCTAAAAAATTAATAAAATTAGCAGTTTTAATAATAAAAAAAGCATTTATAGGCTTTAGTGCCTACAAATGCTCAAAAACAGATAATTTATCTTAGTGAAGCGTCGAATTTATCCTTTAACAATTCTATTATCTTATCCAATAGTTTATTGGTTTCATCATCAGTAAGTGTTCTTTCTAGTGAGCTAAAGTAAACTCTAAAAGTTAAACTAACTTTATTTTCACCTATATTTTTACCTTCATACACATCATACAATACCACATCATCAATCAACTTACTTATATTTTTTATCTCATTAATCATATCACTTACTAAAGTGCCTTTATCAACTATTACAGAAATATCTTTTGTAACAAATGGGAATTGTGAAAACTTTTCATATTTTAATTTTCTATTCTCTATTATTTCCACTAAATCATCAAAAAACAGCTCAGCAACATAAAGCTTCTTATCCACATCCAATTTTTCCAAAATATCAGGGTGCAACTCACCCATAAAACCTACAACTTTGTCATCAATTTTTAAATATGCAGATTTGCCAGGATGAAGAAACTCTTTATCTGCTCTCTCGTAATCAGCTTTTAGCTTATAACAACCTAAAATATCGTCAATTACCCCTTTTAAATAATAAAATGGCTCAATATCGTTTTTCTCAGCCCAAGATAAAGGCCAGAAATTCTCTGTAATACCTATTGATAGATGCATCTTCTGTAAAGGCAGCTCTTTCTCACCTTTGTTTATAAAAACATTTGCAAACTCAAAAAATCTAAGACTTGCATACTGCTGCCTGATATTACTAACCATATTGGCTATCAATCCTGGGAAAACAAAGGTTCTTAACGCATTCATATCCTCACTGAGAGGATTTTTTAAATATACAAAATTTTCTTTACTATCAAAATTTGATAAAAATTCATCACTCATAAAGGAAAAGTTTATAGCTTCATAAAATCCAAGGGATTTGAGGAAATATCTTATCTCTCTTTGAGTTTTTAAGCTTAATGGTGGTTGATTGCTATCTGCATTGATTTCAGGCACTGTTGTATCAATTTTATTATAACCGTAAATTCTTGCTAGCTCTTCAGCAATATCAACCCACCTTTCAATATCCACCCTATATGTTGGCACTTCTACTTTAAAATCATCCCCCTGCTCTTCAACAATTTTAAAGTTGAGCTTTGTTAAAATATCTTTTGATTCTTCCTTTGATAATTCTGTCCCAAGCAATCTATTTACTCTGTCAAGGTTAAAACTTACACTTTTTGGTTTTACCTCTTCATATTCATCAGTGACAACACCTTTTAACACTTTACCATTTGCATACTCTTGTAAAAGATATGCGGCATAATCAACCATTTTAAAGACATTACCTTTATCTATCCCTCTTTCAAACCTGTATGATGAATCTGTCTGCATCCCAAGTCTTCTTGCAGTAATCCTAATACTTTCTGGTTTAAAATATGCACATTCTAAAAAGACATCCTTTGTATTGTCATCAATTCCTGAAAACTCTCCACCCATAACACCAGCTACAGCAATCGCCTTTTTCTCATCTGCGATTACAAGCATATAATCCTTTAATTCTCTCTCTTTGCCATCAAGAGTCATGATCTTTTCGCCAGATTTTGCAGTCCTGATAATGACATTACCTTCAAGTTTATTCATATCAAATGTATGCAGGGGCTGGCCATATTCAAAAAGGACATAATTTGTAATATCAACCACATTATTTATTGGTCTCACACCAACAGATCTAAGTCTATTTTGCATCCAGATAGGAGATGGCTTTATTTCAACATCTTTTATAACCCTACCAAGATAAATTGGGCATTTATCTTTATCTTCTACTATCACTTTTTTAATATTTTCAGCTGGCTCATTCTCTTCTTTCAAATCAAAATGTTTCTCTTTTAAGCTGAGTCCATAAAGGGCAGCAATCTCTCTTGCGATACCAATGATACTCAAACAATCTGCTCTATTTGGAGTAATGGAAATATCCAATATAACATCTTCAAGCCCAAGATAGGAGCTAACATTTTTTCCAAGATAAGATTCATCCACATCTAAAACCATTATCCCATCACTCTTTTCTTCCAACCCAAGCTCAGCAGCAGAGCATATCATACCAAAGGATTCTACACCTCTGATTTTAGCTTTTTTAATTTTTAGCCCTATAGGTAATTTTGCCCCAATTTTTGCAAAAGGGATTATTTGACCAGCAGCAACATTTGCAGCACCACAAATCACCTGAAAAGTTTCATCCCCATCAAAAACTTTACAAATAGATAGTTTATCAGCATCAGGGTGCTTCTCTTTTTCCAAAACCTTTGCAAAAACGACATTTTCTACCTTTTCTTTAACGATTAGTTCTTCTACCTCAAGTCCAGCCATTATGAGCTTATCTACAAGATCCTTTGGGTTAATCCCATTTACATCTATAAAATCTGACAACCAGCTATAAGAAACTTTCATCTTTCTCTACCCCTAAAATTGTTTTAAAAATTTTATTTTGTTATCGTAAAATAGTCTTAAATCATCTATACCAAATTTGAGCATTGCAATACGCTCAATCCCCATACCAAAAGCATAACCCTGATACTTTTCTGTATCATAATTTACAGCTTTAAAAACCTCTGGGTCAACCATTCCGCACCCAAGTATCTCAAGCCAACCTGTATGACCACAAACTCTACACCCACTTCCACCGCAAATCACACATCCCATATCCACTTCTGCACTTGGTTCAGTAAATGGGAAAAAGCTTGGCCTAAATCTGACAGGTATATCTTCACCAAACATACGCTTAATAAAAAGTGTCAAAATCCCTTTCAAATCAGCGAAGGTTACTTTTTCATCTACAAGCAACCCTTCCACCTGATGAAACATCGGTGAATGGGTAACATCATGGTCACATCTATAGACTTTACCTGGTGCAACAATCTTTATTGGTGGTTTATTTGCTTCCATTACTCTGATTTGGACAGGTGATGTATGAGTCCTAAGGAGTATCTCATCTGTAATATAAAAAGTATCCTGCATATCCCTTGCAGGGTGCTCTTTTGGAATGTTTAATGCCTCAAAGTTGTAATAATCAAACTCCACCTCAGGGCCAGTTGCAACTTCAAAACCCATTGAGGTAAAAATATCTACAATTTCATAATATGTTATAGTAATTGGGTGAATAGCTCCAGGCTTAAAAGGGAAACCTTCTCTTGTGATATCAATAAACTCTTCTTTTAATTTCTTTTCTTTTTCAAGCCTTTTAAGCTCATTATATTTTTCATCATAAAGTGCTTCAAATCTTTTTCTTACTTCGTTTATCTTTTTACCAGCTTCTGCACGATTTTCTGGTGCAATATTTTTGAGCTGCTTATTCAAAAGTGTAATGCTACCTTTTTTACCAAGATATTTAACTTTTATCTGATAAAGCTCATCAAGATTTGTTGCTTTACTTATCTCTTCTTCAAAACCTTCTACACTTCTTAAATCCAAATCCATTTTATCACCTCAAAAAATTTTAACCTATTTCGATTTAGCTATATTAAAAAATGTTTGATAAAAATTCCAAACAATCATAGTTTTTTTAACAAATTTTTCAAGGAAAAGTTTTAAATTGATGAATAACGTGTGAACGTTTTAACGTTTAAACGTTAAAACGTTGAACTTACCCTTCTACCAGAAAAAATTGCTAAAAAACATGCAACATTCAAAGTAAAAAATGTAAAAGATTACAATATTAATATATTATTTTTGTCATTGCGAACGAAGTGAAGGAATCTCCTAACTTATTGTCATAATAGAGATTGCTTCGGCAACTTTTGTTGCCTCGCAATGACCCAAAAATGCCGTCATTGCGAGCGTCAGCGAAGCAATCTCAGCTTTTTGGCACTGCGAGGAACGATAGTAATGAAGCAGTCTCTGTTTTGTAACTAAAAAAACGTTAAACAAAAAAAGCCGGGCAAAATACCCGGCTTTTATCTATCTCATACCTACAGGAGATATTAGAATCTAAATGTCAATTTAGCGTAGTAGTTATCTACTTTATCAACTACAGGCATCAAAGTGTTGAATGCTGTAGCATCATCAATTTTAACTGGCTCACCCATATAGTTACCACTATTTGTATATTCGTAGTCATAATGGATATAGCCAAGTGTTAAGAAGAAGTTGTTGCCTACGATTGGCTGATGATAGTAAACTTCATACACATCACCACGAGTAGCAAGTTTTGCAGCATCCCATGTGTTCATAAATGGCTGCCAGTATTTGCTACCATGGTTGTATTCAAAACCAAGTTTACCAGCAGTAAATGGAAGCTCTGGAGTCATAACACCTAACCAAAGGCTATAACCGGTACCATCCATCATCTCAGATTGTCCCATAAATTGATACATCGGATTCTCACTCTCATTTGTAGGGTCAGTCTTACTCATAGAGTATGCTGCAAACCAGCTAAAATCAAAAGTATTACCTTCCACCATTATAGTATGCAAATCAATATTACCAACTTCACTTGTTGGCTCTACTCTTGAAACAAATGCAGCAAAGTTTGGCTCAAGAATATAAGTAGTATGGGCTGCATCACCCCATCTTACATAAAATGGCATTACAGTCATTCCGATGAAACCATCAGTAAGTCCATAACCATGTGCCCAATTGTAAACAACTCTGTAATCATCATTATCAAAAAGTTTTACTATAGCACCGAAGAAATGAACATCATTTACATCAGCTTGAGAATTTAAAGAATTATATGTACCATACTGACCTTCAAATCCCTGACCATAGCAGAATTTAACATTTAATCCAGGAATACCTGTCAAATCTTCCAAATCAAATCCTAAAGATGCACCATCAAAGTTCATCTGAATGATAGAGCCAAGTGGAGAACCACCCAATACTGCATTTTCACGATTTTCCATACCATAACCATAAGCTGCAGGTCTTCTACCTATAGAGAAATGCCAGTGAACATCACCTATGCTGTTTTTATAGACAAAATAAGCTCTTTCAACCCTTACACTATCATCAGTTGGATACTGAGCAGAATTACTATCTAAGAACATACTGCTCATAGTTCCATTGAAAAAGTGAACAGGTGTAGAATCGCCAAAAGTTTTATACATTACGAGACGGCCAGTAAAAGAAAGATTCTCATTTACTTTAGATTTAAGACGAAGTCTTAATCTCTCAGTCAACATATAATCATTATTTGCATCATACTTTTTAACATTATTTTTATCAAAAAAATTCAATATTTTATTTTGTTGAGGGTCAGTTGTGGGATATTCAAACATAGTAGCATAATTTTGTAATGTTGGTAACATATCTTGTGCTGTATAACCACCGCTTTGATCAGCATCAATATAAAGTTGTCCATTAGGTCCAGGAACATAAAAAACACCATTCGCAATATTCAACATCATACTTTCCATCATTTGTGATTGATATTCATTTAATGATCTTACATCTTTGTACTGAAAGCTGTCGAGTCTTGTCATAAATTCTGCACTGATTGAAAGCTTATCAGTTGCTGCATGACGAGTGTTAGTGTACAAACTTGCTCATCTGATCCACTTGTGCTTGTAAGTCTGCAACCTGCTTTTTCAACTGCTCAAGATTTACATCCTGTGCAAAAACAAACGATGAAGCAAATAAAACCCCTAATAAAACTGCTAAAAACTTTTTCATAAACAACCTCCTACGAATTATTATGGTATTTATTTTTTATGTTACTTAAATATAATGCTATGTTCGCTGTTAAGCTGGGACA
>NZ_JAPNXM010000008.1:0-98074 GCF_049472675.1 Deferribacter thermophilus | reverse complement strand
AAAATTGAGTAGAAAATTGAGCAAAATTTAAGAAAAATGATGAAAATTGAAAAACATAGAAATTATGCAATAGCCTTATTATATTTATTTGATTATGCAAAAGCAAAATTTGGATAACGAAATTTTAGGTATAGCTAAAAATATAGATATAACTGTTGAAAAAAGTATAGGCATTACAAAACAACTTTTAACATTTGCAAAAGGTGGTGAGCCTGTTAAAGAACTGATTGATATAAAAGAGGTGATAAAAGAGGCCATAAGTTTGTCATTAAGTGGGACTAGTATTCAATATAATTTGAATTTTAAAGACGATAAATACTTAGTTTTTGCTGATAAAGGTCAGATTGTGCAGGTTTTTGTCAATTTGTTTGTCAATGCTAATGATGCTATGCAAAATAACGGTAAAATAGAAGTAAATATAAGAAATATTTCATTGCAAAAAGAAAATGTTTTAAATTTATCGCCTGGCGAATATGTTGAAATAAGGGTTAGGGATACTGGGCCTGGAATCAGTGAAAAATTAATGAATAAAATTTTTGATCCCTATTTTACAACAAAAGAGAATGGTAATGGGCTTGGTTTGGCTATATGTTATTCTGTTTTGAAAAAACATGGTGGCACTATTTATTTGAATAGAGAATATAAAAATGGAGCAGAGTTTGTAATACTTTTGCAAAAAGCTAAAGAAATAAAAACTCAAATATCAAAAGATGAAAATATTGTTGAAACGGATAAAATGTTAAAAATACTCTATATGGATGATGAAGACATGTTAAGGGATTCTTTTAAAATTTTATTAGAAAGTATGGGGCATGAAGTAATTACAGTATCAAAAGGGGAAGAAGCTATTGAGGCAATAAAAAAGGATGATTTTGATGTAATTATTCTTGATTTGACTATAGTGGGAGGTATGGGAGGAGTAGATACAGCAAAAGAGATTAGAAAAATAAAGCCTGATGCATATATTGTAGTGACAAGCGGTTATTCTGATACTGGTGCGGTTGCAAATTATAGTGATTTTGGCTTTGATAACTATCTATTAAAACCTTTTAAGGTAGAAGAGCTAAAAAAAATATTGACTGATGTTATCAAAAAGTAAGTTAAGGAAATAATTTAAATAAATACAAATTTTTGCAAATTTAATTTAGGTTAAATTATATTTGACTTTTTTCAACAATTATCATATTTCATTTAACTGATATGAAAAAATTTTTAATGGGAAATGAATTAATTGCACTTGCTGCTTATAATGCAGGTGTGAGGTCAGCATACGCTTATCCTGGAACTCCTTCCAGTGAAATTCTCGAATATTTTATTAAGATTTCTGAAGATGTGTATGCTCAATGGTCTGTCAATGAAAAAATCGCTTTAGAATTGGCTGGTGCTGAAGCTGTTTCTGGTAAATTTGTTTTATGTAGTATGAAGCAGGTTGGTCTTAATGTGGCTGCCGATCCGTTTTTCTCCATTGCTTATACTGGTATAAAAGGTGCATTAGTAATTGCATCTGCTGATGATCCTGGCCCTTATAGCTCTCAGACAGAGCAAGATAGTAGAATGTATGCAATGTCAGCCAAATTACCAGTTTTTGACCCGATAAATCCTGAGGATGCTTATTTTCTTACAAAAAAGGCTGTAGATTTATCTCATAAATATGAAATTACTGTGATGATTAGACCTGTTATGCGTGTATGTCACTCAAGACAGTCGATAGATGTAGATATTGAAAAAAATAATTTAATTATTTCTAATTCTTTTGAAAAAGATACTGCGAGATGGGCTGCTACACCCAAATTTCGTAAGCAATTACATAGTATTTTAAATCAAAAATTAAAAGATATCTCAAATGAATATTACAAAGAGTTTAAAATTAATAAAAAGAGTGATTTTGCTGTTGTTGGTTCAGGTTATTCTTTTGCTATGGCAATGGATATAGTAGCTGAAGACGACCTAAATATAGATTTATACAAACTTGATTTACCTTTTCCACTTCCTGATGAGCTTATTAACAGCTTATTGGAGGAGTATGAAAAAATTCTTGTTATTGAAGAAACGCAACCAGTTATTGAAATGCAATTTGCAAGAAGAGATAAAGTGTTTGGTAGGTTAAACGGTTTTATTACAAATATGGGTGAATTAACTTACCAATATTTACAATCAAAATTGTATCAATTTCTTGGCAAAGAAAACGAGATAGAAGAGTTTGATGTAGATGTTAAAAGTGTAAAACCAAGGCTGTGTCCTGGCTGTGGTCATAGACCAGCATTTTATGCTATTAAAAAAGTTGCGAAAAACAGAGGTATTTTTCCTGGTGATATCGGTTGTTATACATTGGGTGTTAATTTGGAAGCTGTGGATACATGTATATGTATGGGAGCATCCGTTACTTTTGCAGAAGGGTTAAAAAGAGCAAATAATGAAAAGGTGGTTATAGCTACAATTGGTGATTCTACATTTTTTCATACTGGAGTTCCTGCTTTGATAAATGCTGTGGCAAATGATTCAAAGATTGTATTAGCAATTCTTGATAACGAAACTACTGCCATGACAGGATTTCAACCAGTGCCTCATAATCATAAAAAAATATCAATTGAAAGAGTAGTAATAGGGTGTGGCGTTGATTTTTGCAAAACTATTGACCCTTATGATTTTGATGGGAGTATAAAGTTATTAAATGAAGCAATTGAGTACTCTGAAAAGAATAATACCCCTGCAGTAGCTATTTTTAAGCACCCTTGTGTCACAAAAATTAAGTATAAAGGTAAAAAAAGAGTAGTTATTACAGATAAATGTAAAAATTGTAAAATCTGTTATGAAAAATTTGAGTGTCCAGCCATCTTCGAAGACAAGTTTGCTAATGCAGCAAAAATTGATGAATTATTATGTGTTAACTGTGGTGTTTGTATATCAGTTTGCCCATTTGATGCCATTGCTTATATTGATGAGGTAGATGATGAGGTTTAACTGTTTAATTTGTGGAAAAGGTGGGCAAGGGGTTATCACTTTAAATAGAACTATAGGAAATATTTTATCTTTATTAGGATACAAAGTGATTTCTGCAGAAACGCATGGTATGGCAATGCGAGGAGGTAGTGTAAGTACTTTTTTAAAATGTGGAGAATTTAAAAGTGCAGGTTTTGGCTATAATCAGGCTGACTACATAATTTCTACAGATTATGATGAATATTTAAATAATAAGCATTACTTAAAAAATGATGGATATTATATTGTTAATACTGAGAAAAATAATAAAAGCAATAAAGGGGTATTTTTTGATGCAACAAAATCATCATTAAAAATTTTTGAGTCACCTAAATACGCAAACTACTTCTTATTGTTCATATTCTTTGGGTTATTAGGAAAAATAGACTTAATTGATGTAAAAAACATTTTGATAAATCAAAAGCTTTTAGATGAAAATAAATATACTTTAATACTCAAGGAGTTGAAAAATGTTATCTGATTTACAGCTAGAATTATTAAATAAAACTGTTTATAGGATAAAGAAAAATAACCCATTTTATTTTGAAAGGCTTAATGTAAACTCTGAGATTAAAAGTTATGATGATTTTATAAAATTGCCTTTTATCACAAAGGATGATTTGCGAAATGGTTACCCTTTTGGTTTTGCCTGTGCTGATAGAAAGGATTTTATGAGAATGCACATGAGTAGTGGAACTACTGGTACACCTATTATCAACCCTATGACCCAAAATGATATAAATCAATGGGCAGAAATAATGGCTCGTTGTTATAAAACTGCAACTGTTACCAGTGAGGATACAATTCAGATTACGCCATCTTTTGGTTTGTTTAACGGTGGTTTTGGTTTTCATTACGGAGCAGAAAAGATCAAAGCTTTTGTAATCCCCATTGGGCCAGGTAGATCTCATTTACAGCTTAAATTTATGAAAGAGTTAGAATCAACTGTTTTGTGTGCTATAGCATCTTATCCATTAAGATTAATTGAAATAGCTGAAGATGAAGGCTTTGATTTTAAAAAGGATTCGAAGCTAAGAGTGGGGATATTTGGTGCAGAAGTTTGGTCTGATGAGATGAGAAAAAGAATTGAATATATTATGGGGATAGAAACTTTTGATATCATAGGAATGACAGAGACAGGTGGTGTAGGATTAGGGATTGATTGTATAAAACATGATGGCATACATGTGTGGGATGACCATTATATTGTAGAAATTATCGATCCTGTTACATGTGAACCAGTTGAGGATGGTATTGAAGGTGAAATGGTGGTCACTACTTTGACAAGAGAAGGGTTACCTTTGATTCGATACAGAACTAGGGATATTACGAAAATCGTTAGTAGAGAAAAGTGTGATTGTGGATTACATACCATAAAGGTTGGGCGAATAAAGGGTAGGACTGACGATATGCTTAAAATAAAAGGGGTTAACTTTTATCCATCTCAAATTGAGTCCATTTTACTTCAGTTTAACGAATTATCGATGGAGTATGTTATCATTTTAGAAGACAAAAAGGGGAAAGATAGTGTTACTCTAAAAGTAGAAAGGGAAAACGGTTTTAATGATGTGATTTATGATAAGGTTTATACAAAACTGTACGACTTTTTAGGGTTTCATCTAAACCTTGAAATTGTAGAAAAAGGTGCTATTGAAAGAAGTCAGGGGAAAGCTAAGAGGGTAATTGATTTAAGAGGTAAATGATAAGTTGGTCAAATATCTTATATTTCTTGTTATTGGAGTTTTATTTGGTTATTTTATAGGGTCTAAAAGAGAGCCTAAATACAGCAAACATGTTTTAAATACCACTGTATTGATTTTACTTTTTTTTATGGGTGTAAGTATAGGAAAAGATCCTAAATTGATGGATAAAATATCGATGTTTGGTTATACATCTTTGATTATCAGCTTATTTACTGTAGCATTTAGTGTAATAGTTGTAGCTGTGCTAATGAGGGTTTTTAAAAAATGATTTTTTTGATGATAATCGCTGTGATTTGTGGTGTTTTGTTTGCACAGTTTGGTTTTTTACCCACATTTTTAACAGAATATTCTGGGAATATAACAGATTATTCATTGTATTTACTTCTTTTATTGATTGGTTATGATATAGGCAGAGACAAAGAGTCTATTATGAGGCTTGTTTCTGCTGATAGATATGCTTTTTTAGTCCCTTTTGGAACAATTGTTGGAACATTGGTGGGAGGTTTTGTGGCTTCTTTTTTCCTTGCAATCAGCGTAAAAGATTCTCTTGCTATTGCAGCTGGTTTTGGGTGGTATTCCCTTTCTGCTGTTATAATTGCAAAAATGAAAAGTGCCGATTTGGGCTCAATAGCATTTTTATCTAATGTTAGCAGGGAAATAATCAGTATAATGCTTGTTCCATATCTTGCGAAATATGTTGGCCCTTATGTGTCTATTGCACCAGGTGGTGCTACTACTATGGATACCGCTTTGCCTATTATCGAAAAATATGCAGGAAGTAGCGCAGCGATAGTTGCCTTTATAAATGGTTTTATTCTTAGTGCGCTTGTTCCAATTTTAGTCCCTTTTATTTTAAATTTTTAATTGCAAAATTTGAATTTTAATACTAAATGGATTTACTTCTATAATGCAAAAATTAAGAGGTTTATTATGGATTATGGAATAAAGATTTGGGGCGGTTACGATTTTATTATTGAGGATGGTAAAGTTGTCATTAATGAAGGTAACAGACCTGCAATTATTGATATTGTAAAAGATGTTAGAGAGCAGGGGTTTAAAGGGCCAGTTCTGTTTAGATTTCCTCATATACTTAAAAAGCAAGTTAATTCACTTTTTAATAAATTTAATAAGTATATAAAAGAGTATGAATATTCTGGGAAATTTTCATCGGTATTTCCATTAAAAGTAAATCAGTATCCAAATTTTGTTAAATATTTGATGGAAAATACAAAAGGGAAAAATTATGGGTTAGAGGCTGGTAGTAAACCAGAGCTCATAATTGCTATGAGCTATGTAAATGATGGGTGTCCGATTGTTGTAAACGGTTTTAAAGATAAAGAAATGATATCTCTTGGGTTTATTTCTGCAAAAATGGGGCAAAATATCACACTAACCATTGAAGGCTTAAATGAACTTGAGACGATTGTAGAAGTTGCAAAAGAGATGGGACCTCCATATCCAAATATTGGTTTAAGAATCAAGCTTCATAGCTCTGGTATAGGTATTTGGGCTAAAAGCGGTGGTATAAATTCAAAGTTTGGTCTTACTTCTGTAGAATTAATAGAAGCTTTAAAAATTTTGAAAGAGGAAAATTTAATTGATTATCTAACGATGATTCATTTTCATATAGGTTCTCAGATAAGTGAAATATCTCCTGTAAAGAAAGCATTAAGAGAGGCTGGTAATATTTATGCTGAATTGTATAAGATGGGAGCAAAAAATTTAAAAAAGATAGATATTGGTGGTGGTCTCGCTGTTGAGTATAGCCAACATAAAAGTAATCACAGTATCAATTATACTTTAGATGAGTATACCAGCGATGTTGTGTTCTTACTTAAAATGATAGCAAACAACAAAGGTGTTCCTGAGCCTGATATATTTATCGAAGCAGGTAGATATGTGGCAGCAAGCCATGCTGTATTAGTAGTACCTGTTTTAGAGCTATTTTCTCAAGAGTATAATGAGCAAAAACTCTGTTTAAAAGAACAAAATCCTCCTCTAATTGAGGAGTTGTATGAGCTTTACAATACAATAAATGAGAAGAATGCTATAGAATTTTTACATGACAGTTTAGACCACATGGAATCTCTTTTAACCCTATTTGATTTAGGGTATATTGACTTAGTAGATAGAAACAATACAGAAGTTTTAGTCCATCTCATAATTAGAAAAGCGATTGAATTATTAAAAAATAAAAATCTTTCTGAATTGAAAGATATTCAAAATATGATTCAGGAAAGATATTTGTTGAATTTTTCTATTTTTCAAAGTTTACCAGATTATTGGGGGCTTGGGCAACAATTTCCTGTTATGCCACTTGATAAACTTGATATTTCACCTACAAGATCAGCAAGCCTTTGGGATATTACATGCGATAGTGATGGTGAAATAGCCTTTGATGCTGATAGACCTTTGTTTTTGCACGATGTGGATTTGAAAAAAGAGGATTACTTTTTAGGTTTCTTTCTTGTTGGTGCTTATCAAGAGACTTTAGGTATGGAGCATAATTTATTTACACATCCAACCGAGTTTGTCATTAATTTTGATGAAGAGGGAAATTATAAAATAGATGATATCATTGAAGCACAAAATATTTTGGATGTGTTAGATGATCTTGACTATGATGCAAAAGAGATTGAAAGAAGATTAAAACAAAATATTGAAGATTCTGAATTAATCCCTGCTGATGAGAAAAAAGATGTCATTGGTAATTTATATCTTGTATTAAGTGAAAATTGCTATTTAAAAACTATAGCAGGTTCAAAAAATTAAATTGAGGTGAAATTATGGGTAAAGTTTTAATAATAGGTGCTGGCGGTGTTGGTAATGTTGTAGCAAAAAAATGTGCTATGCTACCAGATGTTTTTGAAGAGATATGTTTAGCAAGTAGGACTAAAGAGAAATGTGATAAAATAGCATCTGATATCAAAAATCAGTATGGTGTTGATATTAAAACAGCTGCAGTTGATGCTGATAAAACAGAAGAGGTTGTTGCACTAATAAAAGATTTTAATCCAGATATTGTTGTAAATGTTGCTCTACCTTATCAAGATTTAACTATTATGGATGCGTGTCTTGAAACTGGGGTGCATTACCTTGATACAGCAAATTATGAACCGAAAGACAATCCAAAATTTGAGTATAAATGGCAGTGGGCATACCATGACAGATATAAAGATGCTGGGATAATGGCTGTATTAGGTTGTGGGTTTGACCCTGGTGTTACAAATGTTTTTTGTGCTTATGCTGCTAAACATCTTTACGATACTATTAAAACTATAGATATTTTAGATTGTAATGCTGGTGATCACGGCCATCCTTTTGCCACGAATTTTAATCCTGAGATAAATATTAGAGAAGTTACCCAAGTGGTTAGACACTGGAAAAATGGCAAATGGGTTGAAACACCACCAATAATAGAGGAGGGTAGTATTCATTTTACCTTTAACTATCCAGAAGTTGGTCCAAGAGAAAGCTACCTTTTATATCATGAGGAAATGGAATCATTGGTAAAGCATATCAAGGGGCTTGAAAGAATTAGATTTTGGATGACTTTTTCTGATCAATATCTAACCCATTTAAGGGTTTTAAAAAATGTGGGTATGACAAGAATTGATGAAGTGGATTATGAAGGGTGTAAAGTCGTGCCTCTTAAATTTTTGAAAAAATTACTGCCTGATCCAGCTGAGCTTGGCACAAATTATAAAGGGAAGACAGTTATTGGATGTATATTTGATGGTGAAAAGGATGGTAGGAGGTTTAAAAAATATATTTATAATGTGTGTGACCATGCAGAAGCTTATAAAGAGGTGCAAGCGCAAGCTGTATCCTATACAACAGGTGTTCCTGCAATGATTGGTGCTATGCTTGTAATAAAAGGTGTTTGGAGTGGTAAAGGTGTATTTAATGTAGAGCAGCTTGATCCTGACCCATTTATGGATGCACTAAATAAATACGGGTTACCATGGAAAATAGAGGACTTTGAAGGGGAGTTACCAGAGTTTTGATGAAAAATTATATTGAGCGATATTACAATTTTTTTCCAGAAAATATATTAAATAAAATTGATACCCCTGCTTATGTTATAAGTGAAGATGCAATTGAATATAACTGTCAAATTTTAAAAAGGGTGCAGGATGAAGCTGGAGTAAAAATTCTTTTGGCTCAAAAGGCTTATACTTTACCTGTAACCTATCCTCTAATATCAAAATACCTTTACGGTGTTTGTGCAAGTGGGTTATGGGAAGCAAAATTAGGGTATAAACATTTTAAAAAGGAAGTGCATACCTATGCACCTGCTTATAGAGATGATGAAATTGATGAGATTATAGAATGTTCTGATGTGGTTATCTTTAATTCGATTAATCAATTGGAAAAATATGGTGAATTAGTAAAAAAAAGAGGGAAACAGGTTGGATTACGGGTAAACCCTGGACATTCAGAAGTGGAGGTTGATTTATACAACCCATGTATCCCTGGCTCAAGGTTTGGTGTAAATCCTGATGATATAGAGGGGGAAGAACTCAGTATTGTAGATGGTTTTCATTTTCATGCATTGTGTGAGCAAAATTCTGATGTGTTTGTTAGGGTATTAAAAAGTTTTGAAGAAAGATTTGGAAAATATGTTAATGGTTTAAAATGGGTTAATTTTGGTGGTGGTCATCATATAACAAGGGACGATTATGATTTAAAACTGTTGATTGATACTCTAAAAGACTTTAGAAAAAGATATGGTAAAAACTTAGATGTGTATTTGGAGCCTGGTGAAGCGGTTGTTTTACATGCTGGAGTTTTTATTACTAAAGTACTTGATATAATTAATAATGGGGTTGATATTGCCATTGTAGATTCTTCTGCAGAAACCCATACTCCAGATGTCCTAGCAATGCCTTATACTCCAAAAATACTTGGTGCTGGTGATTGGAACGAATATGAGTTTAAATACAGAATTGGTGGATGCTCATGTCTTGCAGGGGACTTTTTTGGTTATTACTCATTTAAAAATCCGCTAAAAGTTGGTGATAAATTAATAATGCTGGATATGGCTTTGTACTCTTTTGTTAAAAATAATACTTTTAATGGAGTAAAACTTCCATCGATTGTAGTAATAAGTTTAAAAGATGGAGTTAAATGGATTAAAAATTATAGCTACTCAGATTTTGAAAATAAGTATGTATAGAGTAGATGCTGTTTGAGCATCTACTCTTTTTTCTGTAAAAGATTATAAATATCTATTGGTAACATCCCTTTTTGTGATGATATCTCTTTTATTTTGGTATCTTGTTTAAATTTAAATCCATATTCTTTTAAAATGTTAGATGCTTTGTTATAATCTATATTATATTTGTTGCAAAATTCAATCAGTGTTAATTTCCCTAAACCTGTTGGTTCATTAGTTGATTTGTTAGAGTTCATACCAGATTTTTTATATTCTTTTATTATTTCCCAAATGCGGTTTGGACTGATACCATTATTTTTAGCTATTTGAGAAAGTGTTTCATCAATTGAGCTTATTTTTATATTTTGGTTAATTAATGCTTTTTTAGCCATTTCTAAATCAATAGAGAATTTATTACATAAATTTTTTAGTGATAATTGTTCTGCATGTGGCATTGGTGGTGAGCCTAATACTTCTTCCCAATAATCTTTCATATTTTCACTGAAATTAAGTATGGTTTTAAATGGTGAAATTTTGTAATATGTTCCAAGAAAAAATATTATTGAAATTAATAGTGCAAGGTTAAAGTTTACTGTAAAGACTACTAACTTCTTACTTTTGTTTTTTAGATAATTTATAATAGGTTTCCAGTTGTAATATATATGTAATAATCCCGAAATAAGAAAAAGTAATGAAAAATTGATATGGATATTTGTGTATTCTTCTTTTGTTAATCCCAAAAATTCCCAAAGACTCCAATAGGCAATTTTTCCTTGAGGCGCAATAAAAAGTATTATTCCGCTATAAACTAGAATAATAAATGATATTAACATAATTAATGATGTAATTTTCCTAAGTGAAATCATAAAACCCTCCAAATAATTTTTCTCAAAAAGTGCAATTAATATGCCAAAAAATAAGAGGTTTTTGGATGTGATGATGTGTAAAAATTACACAATTTCATAAAAATTGTGTAAAAATTACCAATTTATTCATTATGATTTGAATAATTTGAAAAAGAAAGTATAATTATATTTATTTAAAAATAGCTGAGGACACTAATTAGGAGGATATTATAATGAGTAATAAACTGACAATGAATATGGAAGATTATCTTGAGGCTATCTTTATAATTTTAAAGGATAATCCTGTTGCTAGGGTCACAGAAATAGCTGATAGATTGGGAGTTAAGAAATCTTCTGTGACTAATGCATTAAAACTTTTAGCTGATAAGAGACTGATAAATTATGATAGATATAGTCATATTACTTTGACTGAAGAAGGGGAAAAATACGCTAGTGAAATATACCACAAACACACCACTCTTACTAAGTTTTTGGTAGAGATTTTGTGTGTAGATAGGAAAAGGGCTGAAGAGAATGCTTGCAGAATTGAGCATGTAATAGATAAAGATATCTTTGATAAATTCGAAAGATTTTTATCATTTTTTATGAAAAATGATAAAGAGTGTTTGAATGTAAAAGAGTTTATTAATAAAGAGAAAAATAATAAATAAAAGGTGATAAATGTTTTTTGTTAAATGGTTTTTAATACCTTGGCTAATTTTCATTATTATTGTAGGAGTTTATCTAATCTATTATAAAAATGAAAAATATGAGCTGAAACCTTTTGTAGATTTAAGCTCAGTGGATATTAAAGAGTTATTAATTATGGATAAAAAAAGGGCTATTTCAGAGGGTGTTAATATAGAAGAGAACATGCCAAAGTTTTATAAAGGGAATAATAATATTGGAGTTTTGTTAATTCATGGTTTTACTGCTTCTCCTTATGAAATGAGTTTTTTAGCTAATTACCTAAATTCAAAAGGGTACACTGTGTATAATGCAAGGGTAGCTGGGCATGGAAGTAGGCCAGAAAATCTGAATTTATTAACTTATGAAGATTGGTATGAATCTTTAAAATATAGTTATTATGTTTTAAAAAATAGTTGTGATAAGATAGTAGTTGTTGGGCAGTCAATGGGTGGATTATTGGCTTATGTTGTGGCTACTTTTAATGATGTTGACAAAGTGGTGATGTTAGTTCCTGGCTTGGGTATTAAAAGTTTTAAATTTAAATTAGTCCCTATTTTGAAAAATTTTATAGATTTTGTTAAAAAAGAAAATTTTAGTGATGATTTAAAAGAATATTATTATAATGTCAGACCTATAAAGGCATTATTTCAATTAAAACTTTTAATAGAATATACATGGAGTATTTTAAATAAAAGACAATTTCCTGTATATATAATTTACTCTGAATATGATGATGTTATTGATAACAAAAAAATAGTAAATTTTTATAATAAATTAGATTCAAGTAAAAAAAAGATTGATTTAATAAAACAAAAAGATATAAAACATGTATTAACACTGAATAGCAATCCAATAGTTAACAATATTTTTGGTCAGATCGAAGAGTGGATTAGGGAGGAATAAATGTTTACAGGGAAAAAAATCGGTTTCATAGGCTCAGGGAATATGGCTACAGCTTTGATTAAAGGGATTTTAAAGTCTGGATTAATCAAACCTGAAGATGTATACGCCAGTGATATAAATATAGAAAAATTGGATTCTTTAAGGAATGAGTTTGGTATAAATACAATCTTTAAAGATAATGCAAGTTTAGTTACAAAGGTTGATATCATTGTTTTAGCAATTAAGCCTCAAATATTTGATAAAATTTTAAAAGAGATCGATCATGTTGTAGATGATTCAAAACTGCTGATTTCTATAGCTGCTGGTATAAGTACTGATTATATTGAAACTACAATAGGTAAAGAATTGAGGGTAATTAGGGCAATGCCTAATACACCTGCTCTAGTGTTAGAGGGTGCTACAGCTATATGTCCTGGAGCTCATGCTAATGAAGATGATATCAGATTGGCTTTAGAGATTTTTAAGGCCGTAGGTAAGGTTGTTGTTGTTGATGAGACACAAATGGATGCTGTCACTGGTTTGTCAGGAAGTGGGCCTGCATATATTTTTATGATTATTGAAGCATTGAGTGATGCTGGTGTTAAAATGGGATTGTCAAGAGAAGTGGCATTGAAGCTATCAGCTCAAACTGTTCTTGGATCAGCTAAATTATTGCTTGAAACGGGTATGCATCCAGGAAGATTAAAAGATATGGTTACTTCTCCTGGTGGAACTGCAATTGCAGGATTACACACTTTGGAGCAGGGTGGTCTTAGAACTACTTTGATAAATGCTGTTGAATCAGCAACAAATAGATCAAAAGAGTTAGGGAGGAAAAATGGAAAATAGTAAAGAGAATAAATTTGAAAGAATTTTAAATTCTGCAATTAAAGTAATAGGGGATAAGGGGTTTCATAATGCTAAGATTAAGGATATTGCTATAGAGGCTGATGTTGCAGATGGTACTATTTATAATTATTTTCAAAATAAAGAGGATATTTTAGTAACGATTTTTAAAATTAAATTAGAAGAATATGTTAATAATGCTAAGAAAGAGATAGTAAATATTGAAAATCCAAAAGATAAGTTAAAGGTGCTTATAAAATATCATATTAAAATTATGACTGATAACCCCGATTTAGCAAAAGTTTTGCAAATTGAATTGAGACAACCTCATGTGGAGCTTAGAGTAAAAGTAAGAAAAAATCTTAGAAATTATTTTAAAGTTATTGAAGAAGTCTTAGAAGAAGGTAAAGAAAAGGGGAGTTTTTCTCCTGACCTTGATGTATATCTTGCAAGAGAGATGTTTTTTGGAACATTAGATGAAGTTATTTCAACATGGGTTTTCACTGGGATGAGTAGAGATTTAGAATTATATATCGATAAAATTTACTCAATGCTTATAAAAGCTTTTAATTAATAATATGAATTATTTAAATACAGTTTTTTACATATTTTTGCTTTTTTCTATCGGTTTATTTTTAGGTAATTTAAAGGTAAAAAACTTTAATTTAGATATTGCTGGTTTACTTATTGTTTCTTTAATTGCAGGGCATTTTGGTGTTGTTATACCAGAGATTTTTAAATATTTTGGCCTTGCAATTTTTATCTATGCAATAGGATTGCAAACTGGGCCAGGTTTTTTTGATTCTTTAAAAAAAGAGGGGATAAAACTTAATTTAATCTCATTTGTTTTTATTAGTGTAATTTACTTTAGTATATTGGTTGTGTGCTGGTATTTCAATTTAGGTGAGGATGTGGCATCTGGAATCTATACAGGGACTTTTACATCTGCACCAGCTTTGGCCGCATCTTTGGAGGTTAAAAATTCTCATACTATATCTGTTATATTTGGTATTGTTTATCCATTTGCACTTGTTGTCACTGTTATTTTGTTTAGAATATTACCTTTGATATTTAAGATAGATTTTAATGATGAGTACGAAAAGTATAAGTTAAATGTCATAAAAAATAATCCGCCAATTATCACAAAAAATTTTAGAGTTACTAATGATATTTTTAAAAATGAAACGATAAAAAAATCTGATTTAGAGCGAATGACTGGTACAATTATTGAAAGAATAGAATCAGAATATGAAATACATGATATTATTGAAGACTTTGTTATACATTATGGGGATATCATAAGGGCTACTGGTAATGAAGAACAGCTAAAAAGGTTGAAAATCGTAGCAGGTGAAGAATATCAATCAAATATAGAGTTTAGAGATGATATGAAAATTTATAGACTTTTGGTAAGTAATAAAGAAGTTGTTGGTAAAAAGATTTCTGAGTTAAAAGAGCTTTATTCTTATGGTGGGAGAATTACTAAAATAAGGAGATCAGGGATTGATATATCACCTATGCCAGAGGTTCATCTTATGCTAGGTGATAAATTATATATTGTTGGCCCTGAAAAGAATAAAGATAAAATAATAAAATTAATTGGTGACAATTTGATGGCTTTTCCTGCAGCTGATTTTTTCCCTATATCTTTAGGTATTGTGATGGGGATATTGGTTGGGATGATTCCTATTGGATTACCATTTGTTGGGTTGTTTAAGTTAAGTTTTGTAGGTGGGATTTTACTAGTAGCACTAATTCTCGGCAGATTGGGAAGAATAGGGCCTATAGTTTGGCAACTTTCTCCTCATTCCAACACATTAATGAAAGTATTAGGGCAATTGCTCTTTGTTGTTTCTGTAGGAACAAATGCTGGGAAATATCTATTTGAGTCTTTATCTGAATATAGTATTTATCCAATAATTATTTCACTTACCATTCTTATAATAATTACATTAGCATTCAGCTATATATTTTTAAAAAAGTTAAAAGTAAACGGCTTACAGTTTTTAGGTTTACTTGCAGGAAGTTTTACATCTACACCTTCATTAGGTGTAGTTAATAATATGGTAGGTAATGAATTACCATCTATAAGTTATGCTGCAGTTTATCCCTTTTCGCTGATCCTTACTTTATTGTATGCTGAGGTATTATTTAAAATATTATGAGTTTAATAGAAGTATTTGCTATTGCTTTTGCTTTGAGTATGGATGCTTTTTCTGTTTCTTTTGGGGTAGGCTGTAAGTTTAATACCTTAAGGCACTATTTTAGATTAGCTTTCCACTTTGGATTATTTCAATTTTTGATGCCTCTGATTGGAGCTTTTATCGGAATTGTTTTAAAAAATTATGTTGTTGGATTAAATTATTTGGCAGCTATTATTCTGTTTTTTATTGGTTATAAGATGATTAAAGATGGTATAAAAGATGATGATAAACATTGTTATAATTTAGATCCTACCAGAGGTTTTTCTTTAGTTTATTTATCAGTTGCTACAAGTTTGGATGCTTTAGGTGTTGGGCTGATATTAGCTGTTGGGGATAATAATATTTTTTTATCTTCACTAATAATTGGTATAGTTTGTGCGATTTTTTCTATTTTTGGTGTTTATTTTGGTAGCTTATCAAGAAAGTTTTTTGGTGATAAGATGGAAGTATTTGGTGGATTTGTTTTAATTGTTATTGGAATTAAGTTTTTGGTAGTTTAATATGTTGATAGTTGGTGAGATTGAATACGCTAATGTTTATCCAATTTTTTATTCGCTGAAAAAAAAGAATTTTGGTGAATTTAAATTTGTTAAGTCATATCCGTCAGTTTTAAATAAAGCACTGAGAGAAGGTGGTATTGATATATCTTGTTGTAGTAGTATTGAATATGTAAGAAATTGCGGTAGTTATTTTATTTTACCTGATATATCTATTAGTTCTATTAAAGAGGTAAAAAGTGTATGTTTATTTTCTAATTATGATTTGAAATATTTGAAAAATAAAATGGTTTATTTGACTGAAGAATCTGGGACAAGTATAGTTTTATTAAAAATTATTTTTGAAAAATTTTATAATATTAAATTGAGTTTTTCTCCTATAAAAGAAGAATGTGAAGCTTTTTTGTTTATAGGGGATAAAGCTTTATATAGATATTATAATAATGATTTTAAATATATTTATGATTTGGGAAAATTATGGTTTGATTCAACTGGTTTACCCTTTGTTTATGCACTTTGGTTAGTCAAAAAAGATACTTATTATAAAAAAGAAAAACTTATCAAAAAGTTATATGATGAACTTATAAAGATAAAAAATAATAGCAAGTTAAATCTTTCATCACTTGTGGAGCATTATTTTTTTAAGGGGTTGACCCCTTATCAAATTATAGATTATTGGGAAATAATAAATTATGACTTAACAGAAAAACATATTGAAGGTTTGAAGTTATTTTATGATTATGCAAGGGAAATTGGCGAGATAAAAAAGATTTGTGAATTGGATATTTTAAGTTTTTAACTGTTAAATTTTAAGAAATAGCATTATTTTCCTATACAACATATAAAAATAAGTACAAAAATTAAATTAAGATTTATCAAATGGTAGTTTTTCTACATAAATAGAAGTAGATGGGAAAGCAAATTCTATTCCTAAATCTTCTAAAATTTCCATAATTTTTAAATTTACATCCTGCTTGATTGCCAAATAATCTGACCAAACACTTGTTTTGGTAAAGCAGTAAATAAAAATATCTAAACTACTACTATTAAAATCAGTAAAATAGACCATTAATGGTTCATCATGTATATCTTGATGATTTATTAACATTTCTCTGATTTGATTAACAGCTTTTTCTAATTTTTCCCTTGGTGTTGAATAAGTTACCCCAATGATTGTTTTTATCCTTCTTCTATCTCTAAGCGACCAGTTAGTTATGGGTGATGTAGCTACTATCGAATTTGGTATTGATACGAGTGCTTTAGCAAAAGTCCTCACTCTTGTACTTCTAAAACCAATATCTTCAACTATCCCTTCGATATCGTTACATATTATCCAATCACCCACTCTAAATGGTCTATCAATAAGTATCATTATACTACCAAAAAAGTTTGCGAGGGTATCTTTTGCAGCAAGAGCTACAGCAACACCACCAATACCAAGCCCTGTTATTAATGCTCCTACATTATAACCCCACTCTTGAATAATAAAAATAACTCCAAATATTATAATGGTAACTTTAATGAATTTATTTATGAATGGAAGAAAACTCTCTATCAGTTCATAATTTCTGTCTTTAAAGTATTTTTCAATTGAACTGCTGAGCAAAGTTTCAGATTTATATAATGCCCAGAAAATTGCAAAAATAATGAATGAATTTATTACATGAGATACAAGCTGTTGAGGATTGGGTGGAAGGTTTAAATATAAAAATGCAATATGAAAACCAATCATTACAATAATTAGTTTAACAGGTTTTTCAATAGATTCTATTAGATAATCGTCTAATGTGGTTTTAGTTTTTGCAGTAATTTTTCTTATAAAATTAAATATTATTTTAGATAAAATTTGTTTTAAAAAGAAGAATATAAAAAGGATACCAAAAAATATAAGAAGCTTTTTCAGTTTTATATCAATTATTGTATAGTTTAAAAATTCTGTTAAAGCATCAAAAAAATTATTCATTCTTTATTTTTCCTTGAAAAGTTTAGTTTGATAACTTTTTCATTTTCTTTTGTTTTTTCAACTTTGGGTTTTTCTTTATCTACATCTTCTTTTTCAGGCATATACCTAAAACTTATGACAAAATTAGGATTTAAAGGATCATCAAAAATTGATACGATAGAATCAAAAGGTATAGTTAAAAATTCCCAGACTCCAGAAAATCTCATTGACACATAAATATTTTCATCATCCCAATCGAAATCTTTATAAGAGTAGGGGCCAAAAACAAGCATTAATCCTTTTTCTTTTTCTTGATCAATTAAACCTCTATTACCAATAATTAGATTCTTATGAGGCATGATATGAATGTAAAATTTTTCAAAATTATCAAATACTTTTTCTAATATGTCTTTCTTGAATTTTACCATCGTAATATTATATTAACATAGAGTTTTTAAAAAATAAAGGAGGTTTTGATGGAGTGGAATGTATATAAAGGTGTTTTGATTGGTTATGCAGTAAAACTTATTTTGGCGATTTTAATAATTATTGTTGGTAGATTTTTATCAAAGAAAATTTCAAAACTTGCTGGTATGGGTTTGAAAAGAGCAAACGCTGATGAAATGCTAGTGAATTTTTTATCTGATCTTCTCTATTATGCACTTTTTATAATTTCTGTAATAATTGCTTTAAATACTCTTGGTTTTAAAACTACATCTTTAGCTGCTATTATTGGTGCTGCTACTCTTGCAATTGGCTTATCATTGCAGAGTAATTTGTCAAATTTTGGTTCAGGTGTATTAATATTATTGACAAAACCTTTTAAGGTTGGTGATTTTGTAGAAGTTGGTGGTATTTCAGGTAGTGTTCAAAAAATTTCTATTTTTAATACAGAATTATTAACTCCTGATAACAAAAAGATTATTGTGCCAAACTCAAGTATTATTGGTAATCCAATAACTAATTTTTCTGCAAATGATACGAGGCGTGTCGATCTAACAATTGGGATTAGCTATGAATCTGATATTAAAAAGGCTAAGGCAATTTTAGAGGAAATAGTAAACAGTGATGAAAGGATTTTAAAAGAACCTGCTTGCACAATTGCAGTTGCTGAGCTTGCTGATAGTTCTATCAATATTGTTGTAAGACCTTGGGTAAAAGCTTCTGATTATTGGGCTGTCAAGTTTGATTTGTTAGAAAGGATAAAAGAACGATTTGATGAAGAGGGTATTGTAATCCCTTATCCTCAGATGGATGTGCATGTAAAGAAAGATTAGAAAATTTTATGAGGGGGAGCTGTCCTTTTAGGACAGCTTCAGGATTAAATCGCCAGCTTCTATTTTATCCCCCTCGTGCAGGAGGAGCTCTTCTACTTTTCCATCACAGTTAGCATTTATTTTTGTTTCAATTTTCATCGCTTCAGTAATAACTAATAAATCACCTTTTTTAACTTCATCACCTTCTTTTACAAATATTTTTACAATTTTGCCTGGCATTGTTGCACAAATATGTTTTGGATTAGTTATATCCCCTTTAACATTTGATTTGATTATATCGGAGATTTTTTCATCTTTAACAGATACACTTCTTGGTTGACCATTTAATTCAAAGAATAATCTTCTGTACCCTTTTTCATCAACTTCACTGACACCAAGATATTTAATAATGAGAGTTTTACCTTCTTCTATATCAACACTAATCTCTTCACCAGGTTTCAATGGATAAAAGAACGATTTTGTATCAAAGATTGCACCATCACCATATTCATCCACAAATTTGATGTAGTCTTCAAAAACTTTTGGATAAAGAGCATAAGATATTAAATCTTCATCTGTAAAATTATGTTTTTTAAACTTTGTTTCCAATTCTTTTTTGGCTTTTTCAAAGTCAAAAGGTTCTAAAAGTTCACCTGGACGGCATGTTATAGGTTTTTCATCTTTTAGTACAATTTTTTGCAATTTTTCGTTAAATCCACCATAAGGTTGCCCTAAGTAACCTTTAAAAAAGCTAACTACTGAATCAGGGAAGGATAGAGTGTCCCCTTTTTCATACAAGTCATTAATTGTTAAATTATTTCTTACCAAGAAAAGTGCTAAATCACCCACCACTTTTGATGAAGGTGTAACCTTTATTATATCTCCAAGAGCTTCATTTACCTCTTTGTACATTTTTCTCACTTCTTCCCATCTATCAAGTAAACCTAAGGCTTCCACTTGTACTACAAGGTTAGAATATTGACCTCCAGGGATTTCGTGTTCGTATACTTCTGCAGTAGCCGCTTTTAAGCCACTTTCAAATGGAAAGTAATACCTTCTGACCCTTTCAAAATAGTCTGATATTTTTTGAGCCCATTCTTTATCTATTGATGATTGATGCTCAGTATTGTCCAAAGCTGCGACAATAGAATTTAAGTTTGGTTGGCTTGTTAATCCACTCATGGAGCTAATTGCTGCATCAACAATATCAGCGCCTGATTCTATTGCCATAAGTATGGCACTTTCTCCATTACCACTTGTATCATGTGTATGAAAATGTATAGGTAAACCTGTTTCCTCTTTTATTGCTTTAATAAGTTTTTTAGCTGCATAGGGTTTTACTAACCCAGCCATGTCTTTTATTGCCAAAATATCTGTTCCTGCATTAGCTAACTCTTTTGCTAAGTTTACATAATACTTAAGCGAATACTTGTCTCTTTTCGTATCTAAAATATCACCAGTATAACAGATTGCTGCTTCTGCAATTTTCCCTTGTTTTTTTACCTCTTCGATTACAGGGATAATTTGAGCAGTCCAGTTGAAACAGTCAAAAATCCTAAAAACATCAATACCGTTTTTAGCTGATAACTCTATAAATTTTTTTACCACATTATCTGGGTAGTTTGTATATCCTACAGCATTTGATGCTCTAAGAAGCATTTGAAATAGTATATTTGGAATTTTATCTTTTAATAATCTTAATCTTTCCCATGGAGATTCTTTTAAAAATCTGTATGCAACATCAAATGTAGCTCCACCCCACATTTCAAGAGAAAAGAGATGATGCATATGATGAGCGTAGGCATCAGCTATTTGTAGCATATCAAAGGTTCTTAATCTTGTTGCAAGAAGTGATTGATGAGCATCTCTAAAGGTAGTATCTGTAAAAAGTGTCTCTTTTGATTTTTGGATATAATCTAATACCCCTTCAACACCTCTTCTGAGTAGAATATCTCTTGTGCCAGCAGGTATTTTTTCTCCATATTTTATTATTGGAGGCTTAATTTCTGGCAAAACCATATCATCAGGAATTTTTGCATTAGAAGGGTTATTAACTATGTTATTGCCTAAAAATTTAAGTGCTTTTGTTGCTCTATCGCGCCTTTTTCTAAAAACAAAGAGTTCTTTTGTATTATCTACAAATGTTGTATCAAAGTTACCAGATAAAAAGTTTGGATGTGATATTACATTTTCTAAAAACTGAATATTTGTTTTTACACCTCTAACTCTAAACTCACTTAAAGCCCTAAGCATTTTTTTTGCAGCCTGTTCAAAAGTAATAGCCCAAGATGAAACTTTTACTAATAAAGAATCATAATAGGGGGTAATTTTTGCATTAGTATAAGCATTCCCTGCATCTAATCTTATACCAAAGCCAGATGCTGATCTATAAACTTCTAATGTTCCTGTGTCTGGCATAAAGTTATTTTCTGGATCTTCAGTAGTAATTCTACACTGAATTGAGTAACCATGTGTAGTGATATCTTTTTGACTTTTGATATTTATTTCTTTATCAGAAAGTTTTTTACCATCGGCAATAAAAATCTGTGATTGTACGATATCTATTCCTGTAATTAATTCTGTGATTGTGTGCTCTACCTGTATTCTTGGATTTACTTCTAAAAAATAGAAATTGTAGTCTTTGTCTACCAAAAATTCCACTGTGGCTGCACTAATAAGCTGAGATTTTTTGCCAATTTCTATTGCAGCTTCGTATATTTGGTTTAACACTTTTTCTGGTATTGTAAAAGCTGGTGCTATCTCAATCAATTTTTGATGTCTTCTCTGTATTGAGCAATCTCTTTCATATAGGTGCACTATATTTCCATATTTATCTGCTAAAAGTTGAACTTCTATATGCTTTGGTTTTTCAATATATTTTTCTAAAATAATATCATCGTTTGCAAAAGCTTTGAAAGCTTCTGATTTAGCAGATTCAAAATTTTCTTCTAATTCCTTTTCATTATGCACAATTCTTATCCCTCTGCCACCCCCTCCAGCAGTTGCTTTAATCATAATGGGATAACCGATTGTTTTAGCGATTTTTTTAGCTTCATTTAATGAACTTATTTTGTTTGAGCCTTCAATAACTGGTACTCCACATTCTTTAGCAAGATCTTTTGCTATCTTTTTGTCACCAAAAATTTTTATAGTTTCTGGAGATGGGCCGATAAACTTTATGCCAGCTTTTTGACATTTTTCTGCAAATTCATAAGATTCTGCCAAAAAGCCGTATCCTGGATGAACAAACTCTATTTTTTTTCTGATACATAAATCAACAATCTCATCGACATTTAAATAAGCAGAAACAGGGTCTAAACCTTTCCCTACAAGATAAGCTTCATCAGCTTTGTATCTGTGTAGTGAGTATTTATCTTCTTCTGAGTAAATTGCAACTGTGTTAAAGCCTAATTCTGTAGCTGCTCTAAAAATTCTTATTGCTATTTCACCTCTGTTAGCTGCTAAAATTTTCCTTCTGCTCATCTAAAATTCCTCCTAAATGTATTTTGAAGCGGCATTTTATTTTTTATAGGATTTTCCTTTTTATATTATAGAAAATATAAATTGTCAATAAAAATATAATTATATGATAAAAAAGAATAAAATATATAGCAGTTGCACTACTATAAATATCTGTAACTAAAAATTGTAAATACATATTAAGAAAATAATAAGTTTAGCAAAAATAAATTATTTTTAATCGCATTTGGTTTAATGATAGAAATTATCAATGTTAAATAAATAACTCATGAAATAAATATTATAAAGATGGTTAAATATTTGTAATATAAGCATATTTATGTATAGAAAAATAAAATTATAGTTAGTGTATGAAGAGACAAAAGAGCACTTTTATTAGTGCTCTTTTTTATAAAAGGGTCTTATTTATTATTTTTTCAGCTATTGATTTGAAAGATTTTGTAACTTCTGATTCGGGATGATTTAGAATATAAGGTTTTCCTGAATCACCATCTATAACAACAGAAGGGTCAATAGGAACTCTTCCTAAAAAGTCGACATCTAATTCTTTTGCTGCTTTTTCACCACCACCAATTTTGAAAAGGTCTATCTTTTCACCGCAATTAGGACATACAAAACCGCTCATATTTTCAACAATACCTAAAACTGGTATGTTTAATTTTCTGCTAAAGGTTACTGATTTTCTTGAATCAAGCAGTGCTACTTCTTGTGGCGTTGTGACAATGATGCTACCATCAACATTTTCAATGATGTGAGCTACACTTAATGGTTCATCACCAGTTCCAGGTGGAAGGTCTATTATAAGAAAATCAAGATCACCCCAGTTTACATCGCTTATAAATTGCTCAATTAAGCTATGTTTTAGAGGTGCTCTCCAGATAACAGCATCATCATCACTTTTTAAAAGGAAAGCCACTGACATTACTTTGAGATTTTCTACAGGTTCAAACGGAATAATCCCTTCAGCAGATGATAAAACACCTTTTTCGTTTATACCAAACATTTTTGGAATATTTGGTCCGTGAATGTCAGCATCTAAAATACCAACTTTATGTCCAAGCATATTTAACATTGTGGCAAGATTTGTGCTTACGGTGGATTTTCCTACACCACCTTTTCCACTCATTACCATTATGGTGCATTTTATCTTTGATAATTTTTGTTTTAAAAGCTCTTTTGTATGTTTTTGTTTTTCATTGGGATTGCAACTATTTTGTGCAGAACAGCTATTACATGAACTGTTTGAATTACATGATGACATAAATAATACCTCCTTATTGTATTTAAATAGAGGTTAATATAGATTTAATAAATATTTTTTCAATAAGTTCTCTGAAAGTATGGTTGATTAAAAAATAAAAATGTTATAAAAAATAGCTGGGAGAATAAATATGAAAATACTTCTTACAAATGATGATGGGATTTATTCGAAAGGTATTTATGCTCTTTATGAAGAGCTGGTTAAAATAGCTGAAGTTACTGTAGTAGCTCCTATTACTGAACAGAGCGCTGTGGGGCATGCTATAACTATCTCTGATCCTTTGAGAATTTATGAGGTTACAAGGAGAAATACTTTTTTTGGGTATGGAGTTAAAGGTACTCCAGCTGATTGTGTAAAACTTGCTTTTGATGATATTTTGACGACAAAACCCGATCTTGTTGTTTCTGGTATCAACCATGGTGCAAATCTATCATCAAATGTTATTTATAGTGGTACTGTTTCTGCTGCTACTGAAGGTGCTATGCTTGGTGTGAAATCTTTTGCAATAAGCTTAGCATCAGTTGAGTATGATGATTTTTCTGTTGCAGCTAAATTTGCAGCTTTTTTCGCTAAATATCTTTATGAAAGTGAAGATGATAAATATCTGTTATTTAATGTAAATGTTCCACCTTTAAAGCGGGAAGAAATTAAGGGATGGAAATTTACAGTACAAGGTAAAACAAGATATCTTGATACATTTGAAAAAAGGGTTGATCCAAGGGGGAATACATATTTTTGGTTAACTGGTGAAAAAATCGTTCAATATAATGGAGAAAATAGTGATGATAAAGCGATACAGGATGGTTATATTAGTGTAACTCCATTGAAATATGATCTAACTGACTATTCTTTTTTTGATAGTGTAAAAAAGGAGGAGTACAAATGGGAAGATTGATAAAGATAATATTGTTATTTTTGTTAATGATGTTTTCAATAATTGTTTTTGTTGGGTGTGAAGGCTGTTCAAATAGTAATCCAACATCACCTGAACAAACAAATACTAATTAAAAATGATTAAAAAAGCTTTAATTGTTATTTTATTATTTTTTGTAACAAGAGTTACTTATTCAGCAATTGATGTGCCTAATTTCTCTTTTGTTGGTAAGGAGATAGCAAATTTTAGTGTAAAACCAACTTTCACAAATATTAAAATAAAATTTAAAGGTGTTTCAAAGTTTTCGAGTTATATCCAGAATATTAAAGTTAAAATTAACGAACCAATAAAAGAAGAGTATAAATCTGATGAACCTGGTAGTATATATTCTTCCAAATTTGGTACAGGTTTATCAGCTATATTTGTTGGTGAAAAAGCATACAGAAATTTTTTAGTAAAAAAATATTTGGAAAAGGATTATATTTCTGTATTAGAAAATTACAAAAAATATTATGAAAAAATAAAAACAAAAGAAATCAAAGATGAAGTTAGATTAATATATGCTTTTTCATTATTTGAAGCAGGTTTTAAGAAAGATGCCTATAATGAGTTAGATGAGATTATTAAATCACAAAATATTTTTAAAAATGTAGCTATAGACTTTTATTTTAATATTTTAAAAGATGTAAATAAGCAAAAAATAATAAGCATTTTTAATGAGTTAGATAAAAAAACTCCATTTTCAGTTTATGTTTATCTCAATACTTTGTTTTCAAGTCGCCAGTATGGAAAAGTTGTTCAATATGTTTTGGATAAAAATGTTGATTATGATTTTGCGAATGATTTTTATATTATATCACTTTATTTCTTAGGAAAATATGATGAAATTTTAAAAACTGAATATTACAGTGAAACTGTTGCGCCATTTTTGGTGGATGTTTTGATAGAAAAAGAGCAGGTTGAAAAGGTAAATGAAATTTTGAATAATCTTCAAGATGGGTATATTAAAGAATTTTTTAAAGTAAAAATAGCTGCATTAAACGGGACTTTTTCTCCATCAAGCCTTCAAAGCCTCAAGGATATTGATAAATTGTCAGTTTTAATGTTTTATCTATCAAGATATTTTCCAAATGTTGATTCTAAAGCAATCGATGAAATATATTTTAGTGATTATAAATTAAACGATTATAAAAATTTTTATTTAGGACTTTATTACTATATAAAAAATTCCTATAAAAAGGCAATTCTATATTTTGATAAGATAATATTTAATGATAAGCTTTATAAAGAGTCACTTTTTTACAAAGGTATATGCTATGTCTATATAGATTTAAATCAAGCGGAGAGTTTTTTAACCCAATATCTAAATAAGTCTTTGGATGATCAAAAGATAGATATTGCAAGATTTGTGGTAGCACAGATAAGAATTCTTCATAATAATTATAACGATGCTTTTTTGTTGGTTGCTGATTGTGATAGCAATCTTTGTAAAAGAATAAAAGCAGAAGTTTTTTACCATCTCAAAAAATATAATAATTTGTTAAAGCTAACAGAGGGGATCAAGGATGATCGAGTTTACTTTTTAAGAGCTGCATCTTTTTATAATCTAAAAGAGTATTCAAAAGCTTTAGATGAAGTAGAAAAGATTAAATTTAAAGAGCGAGATGTGGATTTTTTAAGGATGCTAATTTACTTTAAAAAAGATAAAATAATGAAAGCAAAAGCGGTTTTAAATAATCATTTAAGTGATATAGATTTTTTAAAAGAAGGGGTAAAATACCTGTTTTTAGCTGGTAAATATGATGATGTTATAAATTATGTGGATAAATCAAATATTAATAATGATTATTTATTGTTGCTAAAGGCAAAATCTCTTTATTCTTTAAAAAGATACAAAAGTGCAGAACAAATTTTTAATGCGTTATTGGATAAAGGTGTATATTTATTTGATACAATTTATGGAATTATAAATATTAAAAAAAGTTTAGGTGAAAAGAATTTTGTTAACAGTATTGTTAATTTGATAAGCAAGTATGATTTTAAAGATAAAGATTTTATAATATTACAATTAGCCAAGATATCTTTTGAAAATAATGAAAAAGAGAATTATATAAAGCTCATAAATTATTTCTTCAAAAAGTATCCAAATTCTAAATATGCTTCTGAAATGCTTATATTAAGAGCTAATTTCTATATGAGAAATAATATGTATGAAAAGTGTGTTATTGACGCTGATGTTGCTTACAAAAAAAGTAAAAGCGCAGAGGCACTTTTTGTAAAAGCACAATGTTTAAAAGAGTTAGATCCCAAAAAAGCCTATTTTATATTTAAGGATTTATTAGTTAATAAAGAAGGTTATGAATACTTAAGTAGAAAAGAAATTATAGCTTTATCTGATAATAGTAGCGAAATTTTAGAAAACGCTCTATATTTTAAAGATAAAGATTTTAATATTTATTATAAGGGTTTAGAGAAGTTTTTGCAGAAAAAAGAAACCATTGGTGATGAAAGCTATCAATATATTATGGAGCTTTTAGAAAGTGGAGATAAAAATTTTATACCTGCAGGGCTTTTTTATAAGGGTGTTTATCTTTTCAATAAAGGGGATTTCCTGTATGCATTGAAGCATTTTATGAAAATTTATTATTTGTTTAAGGATAGTGTTTATACTGATAAAGCGTTAAAATATGCCAGAGATTGTTATTTAAAAATGGATAAAAACGTGGAAGCAGAAAAAATAGAGAAAATATTAAAAAAGCTGGAGGGCTAAATGTTTGAAATAATACAAAAGGGTGGGGTACTTATGTACCCAATAATTGCATTATCCATAATTTCATTGGCTGTATTTATGGAGCGACTTTTTACATTACGAAAAAATAATTTTGTACCAAATACCTTTATGGAAAAATTATATATTTATTTAGAAAAAAAAGATTTTGAAGATGCTAAAAACTTGTGTGAATTACAAAAAAATCCGATGGGTGAAATAGCTTATGAAATTTTGAATAATTTAGATCTTCCTGTGACAAGATTAATGGAGCTTGCTGAAGAAACTGGCAGATTTCAAGCATCAAAACTTGAAAAGTTTTTACCAACTCTACAAACAATAGCTAATATTTCTCCACTTTTAGGTTTACTGGGAACTGTACTTGGTATGATAAAAACCTTTATAGTAATATCAGAACAAGGGGTTGGAAATGCTCAAGCTTTGGCTGGTGGTATTTCAGAGGCATTACTCACTACTGCAGCTGGTTTGTCTGTAGCTATTCCTACGGTACTTTTTTATCACATAGTAAGACATAGATCTGAAAAGCTTACATTAGAAATGGAAAAAGCTACTGCAAAGGTAATTAATTTGATTTTCAAAGAGGGTTAAGATGAAATTTTCTAAAAGAGAAAAAAATGCAGGTCTTGATATCAATTTAACCCCTTTGATAGATGTGGTATTTTTACTTTTAATATTTTTTATGGTATCAACTACTTTTATATATACCAATGCATTAAAGGTGGATTTGCCAAAAGCAAAGGGTGATGAGCAGACAATAAATAAAAGTATTGTTATTGTGATAAATAATAATAACGAGATTTTTTTAAATGAAAAAAAGATTTCAAAGTTTGCTCTTTATAAGACACTTTTAGATTTAAAAAAGAAATCTGAAAATCTTCCTATTATACTACAAGCTGACAAAGATGCAAAACATGGCACAGTAGTTTATGTAATGGATCAGTGTAAAAAAGCAGGTTTTGATAGGTTTACAATAGCTGTTGAAGAAGAATGATAGTTTATAGCAGACTTATACTTTTCTTGCTTATATCTTTAATATTTCATTTTGCTTTAATTTTTGTGATACCTGAGTTGCATATTGATTTTAAGAAATTAAGAGAGCAAGATGTAGAAGTTTTTATTGTTAAAAAGAGTTATGTTTCAAAAGTTTTGGAAAAGAAGAATAGAGACAATCTTATAGAAAATGCTAATTTGAATAAAATAAAAGAAAAAATTAAAGGATTTAAAAAGAAGAGAAGTAATATAAAAAGTAATGTTGACTTACCTGAAGCAAGTAATTTAGAAAAAATTAATATTCCACAGCTAAATGAAATCAAAATAAAAGATATTGAAAAAAAAGATGATGTGAATTTAGAAAGTGAATTAAATGTTGTGAAAGAGGAAGCTTTAAAAGAGTATTCCCTTACTAATGAACAGATAGCTCAAAGTAAGGCAAATAGTTTTTATGAGATAAAAAAGATTTCAAATATCAAGCGTAAAATTATTTATGAGCCACCAAAACCTAGTTTTCAACTTGAAAAAGATACGAAAATAACTTTGAAATTTAAAGTTGATAGGTACGGTATCCCTTATGATATAAATTTTGTGACCAGAAGTAGTAGTTATGTTGAAAATTTAGCTGTGAAATTTATTAAAGAGTTAAGATTTGATGCTGTAGATTATACACAAGCAGATGAAGTGGAAATTGTATTATATTTTAGGGTGGAGTAGTTATGGATGAACTTAAAAAATTAATAATTGATAAGGTTAAAGAATATAAAATTACTTTTGCAGAGTTTATGGATATTGCTTTGTACCATCCTGTTTATGGCTATTATCAAAAAGAAAACCCTTTTGGCATGCAGGGTAGTTTCTATACTTCTGTTGATGCTTCTGAGTCTTTTGGTAGATCATTGGCTAAAGGGTTTAAGAGAGCAATAAATGAACTTGGTCTTGATCCTGTGCTTTGTGAAATGGGTGCTGGTAGCGGTATGCTGGCAAATGATATCCTAAATTTTTATTTAAATGAAGAACCTGAATTTTATGATAAAATAAAATATATAATAATTGAAAAAAGTAACTATTTGATTAATAGGCAAAAGGAACTTTTAGCTCAACATAAAGATAAAGTTTCATGGATCGATTTTGAAAAATTAAATAATTTTGAAGGGATATTTTTTTCAAATGAATTAGTTGATGCTTTTCCAGTTCATAGAATTATTAATATTAATGGTGAGCTTAAAGAACTTTATGTAATATATCATGATAACAAACTTCAGTTTTATCCTGATAAATTTTCTACTGAAGAGTTAAATGACTATATTAATAGACTAAATATTAAACTTGTTGATAAACAAATAGCAGATATAAATCTGGATGCAACAAAATGGATTAAAGAGCTTGGTAAAAAAATTAGTAAAGGGGTTGTTGTTACAATTGATTATGGGTTTGAAGCAAAACAGCTGTATGCACCTTTTAGAATGGATGGAACAGTTACTTGTTATTTTAAACACACCCAAAACAATGATTTTTTTGAAAGGATCGGTTACCAGGACATAACTGCATTTGTGGATTTTTCCGCTTTAATGGAATATGGTAAAGAGAGTGGTTTGGATGTGGTAAAATTTGAGCCACAATGGTTGTTTCTGCTCCAATCTGGCATTTTAGATGAAATTGAAAAATCCAAATCAGATTTGCATAAAGCTAGGATTAGATCTTTAATTATACCCGAAGGTGGTTTTGGTACAAACTTTCATGTTTTAATACAAAGTAAAAACATTGATATTCCTGATAATTTTTTCTATAAAAAGCATTCTACAGAGCTTTTTAGTGAATTAAGTAAAATATATTCTGAGCATTGAAATGCCGGTCGTTGATAGATTTATTAGAAAATATGTTTTTTTTAAAGATGAATTAGCTTATAAACAATTTTTGGATGAAGCTAAAAGTTATAAATTTTCTAACTTTTCTAAAAATGATATTAAAAATCTTGCAAGGAAATATGGCTTACCTTATGGTGAGGCTTATTCGATAATATCATTTTATTCCTTATTAAATGCAGATAAAAACGCTATATTGGCTTGTAACTCTCCTGCTTGTAATAATAGTATCTTAAGTGAAAATATTATAAAAACACACTGTTTAGGGTTGTGTGATAAAGATTATGCTTTTATCAAAAATGAAGAGCAGGTATACTATGATGGTGAAAATTTTAAACCTATTGATAAAACAATAATATTGAATAAAAATTTAGATGATTGTTTGATTTTAAAAAAGAAAGAAAGAGAGTATTATATTAACTCATTAAATAATCTTTTGTTATTAAACAAAGATGAATTGCTAAATTGGGTGAAAAATTCTGGATTAAGTGGAAGAGGGGGAGCAAATTTTCCAACCTTTAAAAAATTAGAAATAGCTAAAAATATTGATAGTCAAATAAAATATCTTGTGTGCAATATTGATGAATCTGAACCATTTGTTTTTAAAGATAGAGCACTTATAGAGATCAATCCAGATGTAGCTGTATCTGGTGCAATACTATCTGCTTATATAATCGGAGCTACAGATATTGTTTTTTATATAAGAGGTGAATATATAAAGCAAAAAAATATTTTGAAAAAAACTATTGATAACTTTTTATCAGATATAAGCTTTTTAAAAAAAATAAATATTCATATTGTTAGTGGTGCGGGAGCTTATGTTTGTGGTGAAGAAACAGCCTTGATAGAATCATTTGAAGGTAAAAGGGGACGGCCAAGAATAAAGCCTCCATACCCTTTAGAAAGTGGTATTTATAATAAACCTACTGTTGTTAATAATATAGAAACTTTGTCTTATCTTTTTGAAGTCTGTAATTTGAAAATAGTAAATTTAGATAAAAGGCTTATTTCTGTAAGTGGTGATGTAAATAAAAAAGGCATAGTGGAAATTGATTCTGATAATTCTATAAATGATATATTAGAGAAATTTTGCGATGGGGTTGTTGGTAAAGCTAAATTTGCCATTTTAGGTGGTGCTTCTGGTTTTTTTATTGATAAAAAAGATTTTGGTAAAAGATTAAAAGACTTTAATACAAATTTTGTAGGATCGATTTTTATTGCCAGTGAAATAAGAGATAAATTAGAATTTTTAAAATATTTTGTCTCTTTCTTTGCTGATGAGTCTTGTGGTCAATGTATTCCATGTTATAGAGGGTATAAAAAATTATTAGAAAAATTTAACTGTCAAAAAAATGAAATAAATGAAACTGAAGTCAAAACATTAGTTGAATCTATGTGTGTCAGTACAAGGTGCGGACTGGGTAAAGCGATAAAAAATGCAATAAATTCTTATTTTGCGAGCTGTTATGATTAAAGTAAAAATTAATGGTAAAGACTATTTTTTTGAAAAAAAATTATTGATATTACAAGCGTGTGATTTAGCAGGTGAATATATACCAAATTTGTGTTTTGATAAAAGATTGAAGCCAATTGGAAGATGTAAGCTGTGCATCGTTAGGGTAAATGGAAAAATAATGACATCATGTGAAAGTTTTATTGAAAATGGGATGGAAATAATTACTGATAATGATGAGTTAAAAGAATACAGAAAAATAAATTTTGAATTATTATTCCAGAATATCTCTTTAGATGATATAAAAATATCTAATGATATTAAAAAGTTATTTGAGTATTTTGAAATTAAAAATTATGGCAATGATAAAAAGTATGACATTAGAAAAGTGTCAAACCCCTTTTTTACTTTTGATGAATCACTTTGTGTGCAATGTGGAAAATGTGTTTCTGCTTGTAGAGAATTGCAGGGGAGATTTATCTGGAATTTTGTTTTTAAAGGGAAAAAGCAGAGATTAAGTATAGGTGTTGATGAAACCTTTGAAGAAGCTGGTTGTGAATTTTGTGGTACATGTGTTGATTTTTGTCCCACAGGAGCTATCAGTAATAATGTAAAGTTAAACGGGGATAATATAAAAACAGTTGATACAGTATGCTCTTATTGTGGGGTTGGTTGTAGAGTTAGGCTTTTTACGGATGGGAAAAATATAAATGTAAAACCTATACAAATTGGGGAAAATTATAACTCTTTATGTGTAAAGGGTAGATATGGTCATTCCTATATTTTTAGTGAGGATAGGTTAAAGACACCACTTGTAAGGAAATATCTTTTAGAAAAATCTAATAAATCATTAGATAGTGAACTGATAGAGGTTGATTGGGATTTGGCATTGGAAATTGTTGTGAACAAGTTAATAGAAGTAAGAAATAAATATGGTGCTGATAGTATAGGATTTTTCTCATCAGCAAAATGTACCAATGAGGAAAATTATCTTTTACAAAAATTAGCTCGCCAGATAATAGGAACGAATAATATTGATCACTGTGCAAGACTTTGTCATTCATCTACAGTTGTGGGGTTAATACAGAGTATAGGCTCTGGTGCTATGACCAATACTATGGATGATATAATCAAAAATTCAAAGACCATATTTATTATTGGTTCAAATGTTACTGAGCAGCATCCAGTTTTTGGTGTAAAGATTAGAAGAGCAGTAATAAATAGAAATGTAAATCTAATTGTCGCTGATCCGAGGTGTATTGATATTGCTGATTTTTCAGATATTTATTTACCAATTAGACCAGGCACCGATATAGACTTAATCAATGCTTTATGCAGAATTATTATTGAAAATGGGTGGGAGGATAAAGAATATATATTTGAAAGATGTGAAAATTATGATTTGTTCAAAGAATATATATTATCAATCAACTTAGATGAATATATTAAAAAAACTGGTATTGACTATAATCTACTTTTCGATGTTGCTAAAATTATAGCTACAGAAAAACCTACAGCTCTAATATGGGCAATGGGGATTACTCAACATACTCATGGTGTTGACAATGTGTTAGCTTTGGCAAATTTACAACTTTTGACTGGTAATGTTGGAGTTAGTGGAGGAGGATTAAATCCTCTGCGAGGACAAAACAATGTACAGGGCGCTTGTGATATGGGTTGTCTGCCTGATGTTTTTAGTGGGTATCAAAAGGTATCTGATGAAAAGGTTATTGAAAAATTTGAAAATTACTGGAAATTATCTGGCAATTTTAAACTTAATAGAACTATTGGTAAAACAGTTACAGAAATGATGGATGGTTTAGATGACAAGACTTTAAGAGCCCTTTATATCATGGGTGAAAATCCTCTAATGACAGAACCTGATGTAAATAAAGTGGAAAAATCTTTAAAAAATGCAGAATTTTTAGTGGTACAAGATATCTTTCCTACAGAAACCTCTAAATATGCAGATGTGATATTACCCGCTGCATCGTTTGCAGAAAAAGAAGGAACATTTACAAATACAGAAAGGAAAATTAATTTAATAAATCCTTTGATAGACCCACTTTATAATTCGAAAACAGATTTTGAGATTATTGTATTGCTTGCTAATAGACTCATTAAAAAACTTAATTTAATACCAATTGGTGATTGTGCAAAATGGGATTACCAAAAGATTAGTGATGTGATAAAAGAGATTAATTTTACAACTCCTATATATAGGTTTGCTACTTATTCAAGATTAAAAAAGGGTGAAGATTTATACTGGCCAGTTTATGATGAAAAAAGTAGTGGGACAAAAATCTTGCACAAAGAAAGATTTGCAAGAGGTAAAGGGAAATTTCATATAGTATCTAATAGTAACCCTTATGAATCCCCTGATAATGAATACCCTTTTTTACTAAATACTGGCAGGGAGCTTTATCATTGGCATGGTGGTGAATTGACACGGAGAGTTGATGAGTTAACTAAAGTCTGTTCAAAGCCTATAGTAATGATTAATGTAAATGATGCAAAATCTTATGGTTTAATAGATGGAGATAATATTAAAGTAATTTCGAGAAGAGGGGAGATAATTGCAAAAGTTTTTGTTACAGAGAGATTAAAAGCAGGGGAGTTGTTTGGTAATTTTCATTTTCCTGAAGGTAATGTAAACAAGCTTACAGTGAAAGCTTTGGATAAGGTAGCTAAAATTCCTGAGTATAAGGTTTGTGCTGTTAAGATTGAAAGGGTAAATTGAAATTATGAAAATAGGAATATCTCTTGGAAGTGGGGCTGCTAGAGGTTTGGCTCATATAGGTATTTTAAAAGCTTTTCAAGAAGCAGAGATACCAATTTATGCTATAAGCGGCTCAAGTATGGGTGCTTTTATTGGTGGACTATATGCAGCAGGGTATGATGTTTTTCAAATGGAAAAACTGATTTATGAACTTGACTGGAAAATATTTACTGAGTTTTTTGATATTAAAATTACAAAATCGGGATTAGTAGATGGGAAAAAGATAGATAGATTTATTTATGAGTTTGTGGGTGATATAAAAATAGAAAACCTAGATTTAAAATTTTGCTGTGTTGCCACTGACTTATTTACTGGTAAAGAGATAGTGTTTAATTCTGGCTCTCTAATAAAAGCGATAAGGGCTAGTATTTCATTTCCTGGAGTTTTTATCCCAGCTTATTTAGACGGTATGTTTTTAGTGGATGGAGGATTAAAAAATCCAGTGCCTGTTAATAGATTACCAGATGATTGTGATATCAAAATTGCTGTTCATGTGGGGCCTTTTGCTGAAAAGGATGAATTTATAAATAAATATTATTCAAATGGAGAAAGCTTTGGACAAAAAGATAATAATTTATTTTTTAAATCTATAAATAAATTAGTGAGAGATATTCTTGGTAAAAATATTGAAAATGGAAAAGTAAAATATCCAAATATTTTTGAAATTTTGGTTCAAAGTATAGCAATAATGCAGGAAGCCACTGCAGAATATGTGATGGATGATGTTGAATGTATTAAGGTAAAACCTGATTTAGATGGTTATAAACTAACAGATTTTACAAAAGCTAAAGAAATAATAGAAATTGGATATGAGGAAGGGAAAAGACTTATAAATCGGTTATTAATGATGGAGGGTACACATGAAAAATAATAAAATTGTTTTTTCTGCTTTGATTACAGCTTTTTTAGCAGTTAGTGCTTTTATAAAAATCCCTTTAGAACCTGTACCTTTAACTTTACAACCTTTTGTGGTGTTATTAATGCCAATGATTTTTGGTATAAAACCTGCATTTATTGGTGGTTTGGTTTACTTAATATTAGGGTTAATTGGTTTACCAATTTTTGCTCATGGTGGTGGAATAGGGTATGTGTTACAGCCTACTTTTGGCTATCTTGTTGGCTTTGTTTTAGCTTCAATTCCTATTGGATACTTTGCAAAATATAAAAAGCTATTTTTTTATTTTTTAGGTGGTGCTGTAGGTTTGATTGTCATATATGGATTAGGGGTATCATATTTATATTTGAATTTAAATTATATTCAGCATAAAGCTATAGCTTTCAAAAAAATATTATATATTGGTTTTTTTACACCATTACCTTTTGATATTATTAAATTAATTGTTGCTTCAGTAATAGCATATAAAGTAAAAGATAGATTTTAACAATAAATATATTAAAGGAAACAATTTTGATACTTATATATGATTGATAATTTAGTCGTTTTCTATAGTAGTAACTCTCAAAACCTCTTCAAGAGTAGTTATTCCTACTGATGCAAGCTTCATCCCTGAATCGTAAAGTGTTTGAAACCCTTTGCTCAAAGCATATTTTCTAATAGCTTCTGTAGTGGCATTTTTGCTTATCATTTCTCTCATTTCGGTATCAATTTTTAAAACTTCATAGATACCTATCCGCCCTTTGTATCCTGTATAATGACATTCTGGACAACCTTCACCTTTTACAAATTTTGCATTTTGATATTTAATATCTAATCGTTTCAATATAGTTTCATCTGGAGTGTATTCTACAGCACAGTTTAAACATACTTTTCGAACGAGTCTTTGAGCAACAACACCTATTAGAGAAGAAGAAACTAAATATGGTTCTATCCCCATATCCACAAGTCTTACAACACTACTTACTGCATCATTTGTATGTATTGTAGCTAAAACAAGATGACCTGTAAGGGATGCTTGAATAGAGATTTGTGCTGTTTCCTTGTCCCTTATTTCCCCAACCATAATAATATCTGGGTCTTGTCTCAATATGGATCTTAATGCAGAAGCAAAGGTTACACCTGCAGCTTCATCTACTTGGACTTGATTGATTACTTTAAAATTGTATTCAATAGGGTCTTCAATCGTTACAATATTTTTTTCTAATGTGTTTAATTTGTTTAATGTTGCATACAGAGTTGTAGTCTTACCACTTCCAGTAGGACCAGAAATCAAAATAATACCGTAAGGTTTTGAAATAATAGAGTCATAAATTTCTAATGAGTGAGTATCCATACCAATTCTGTGAAGCTCTAACAATGCTTTGCTTCTATCAAGCACTCTTAATACTGCTTTTTCACCAAAATTAGTAGGAAGTGTGGATACCCTAAAATCTATATCTTGAAAATTTATTTTTATTTTAAATCTGCCATCTTGAGGAACTCTTTTTTCTGCTATATTCATATTTGCCATAATTTTAATTCTTGAAATTATAGCTGGTGCTAATACTTTATTTAAAGTCAAAATTTCATGTAAGATACCATCAATTCTAAATCTTACCCTTAATATATCTTCATCTGGTTCAATATGAATATCTGATGCCTTCTCATTTATAGCTTTTGCTATAATGCTATTTACGAGGTTTACCGCAGATGAGCTTTCTGCTAAGGATTCGTAGACACTATCATCTTCTGAAGATAAAAGAGATATCTCTTTTTCTACCGTTTGTGCAATATTATATAGATGTTCTTCACCACCATATATTTTATTAAATGCAGCCAAAAATTCATCATTTGAAATAAGCATTGGTATTACATCTTTTTTGGTAAGTCTGGTAATTTCATCAATTGCAATGATATTGTTTGGATCACTCATAGCGATATGTAGAGTGTTACCTTCTATTTTTACAGGGATAACTTTATATTTCCTTGCAACATTTTCTGGGATAATATTTTTAAAGCTTGGAGATAGTTCTAATTGGTCTAAAGTGACTCTTTCTATGCCAAGCTGTTCGGATAAAATATCGAGTAAAAAATCTTCAGTGATATATCCTAAGTCTATTAAAACTTCACCAATTTTTTTCCCTGTTTTTTTCTGCTCTTCAAGGGCAACTTTAAGTTGAGCCTCAGTTAGATACCCTTTAGTAACAAGTAAATCACCAATTCTAATATGTTTTAATTTCATTTTTATTCCTTGATAATCTTTGGAGTTATAAAAATTACAAGGTCGTTTAAATCATGGCTGTTTGTTTTACTTTTGAATAACCAGCCAATGAGAGGTATTTTACTCAAACCTGGTACGGCTGAAGTGCTTTTTGATTGTTTTTCTTGAACAAGTCCACCAATAACTGTTGTTTCACCGTCTTTAAGTTTTACATAAGTTTCAGCTTTTCTAGTAAACTTTAAAGGATACCCATCAACAGTTTTTGTAAAGTCAAGTTCGCTCTTATCTACGACTATTTTTAACAAAATATTATTATCTGGTGTGACTTGTGGAGTTACAGTCAATGAAAGTTTTGCTTCATCAGATTCAACATTGGTATCATCATTGTCTATTACTTTATAATGAAATTCAAAACCACTTTCAATTTTGGCTTCTTTATTATTCATAGTTATGATTTTAGGTTGTGAAACAATTTTTGCTAACCCTTGTTGCTCTAAAGCTTGAAGTTTTGCATCTAAAATAAAAGATCCAGAATAATTTCCTAGTAATAGGGATAGTGTTCCAGCAGGGTTTGTTATAGGTAAATTTACCATATAACCAGATGTATCACCACCTATTGATATTGTATTAGGGAAATTAGAGTTTGTTGAGTTGAAATTTGTATTTGCAGACCATTGAAGTCCAAGCTCCCTACTACCAGTTTTTGATACTTCGACAATTTTTGCTTCTATCATAACCTGTTTTATAGGAATATCAATTTTGGAGATATAATATTTCATTTTTTCGATATTATCTTTTGTATCAGTGATTATTAAAGTTCCACTATAGTCATCGACCACAATTTTACCTTTTTTACTTTTAAAGTTTTCTAAAATTTTAACTAAATCGGATAGCTTAATATTTTTTGGTGCATAAAAGTAATCTACTATTGGTGCAGTATCATTTTGTATACCTGATTTATAAAAGTAAATAATATTATTTTTAATTTCATAACTTAAATTAAACTGTTTTGCTATATTGTCTATAATGTCTTTGATAGCAACATCTTCTAAATAGAGAGTTAATTTACCATCAATATTTTTTGGTAAAACGACATTGATTTTAGTCAATTTTGATAAGGTTATCATTACATCTTTGATATCTGCATCTTTAAAGTTTACAGAAATCCTTTGATTTAAATCAGCAGCAAAAACTAATGATGATATTGATAAAATTAAAATTATTAGTTTAATTTTTGTCCACATAGAGCACAACCCTACTTTTATTTTTTGTTAAAACTACTTTTGTCATATCTATATTAACTATCTTGTATCCATTTACAAAACTGTTTAGACCATAACTATTATTATTTATTATTGCAAAATAATCATTTCCTATTTTAATAACCCCTGTAAGATTAAAATTTTGTTCTTCTTTTGTTTGAACTATGTTTTCTCCTTTTTTTAATGGTTTTATGAATGCAAAACGATATTTATTTATAAATGAAAAATTATTACGAGGGATATTTGCAACATCCCAACAATAACCATTGAATGTTAAAATAATTATGCAAAATATTAAAAACCCTTTCACTTTATCATCCCATAAGCTGATATATTCAAAGTCATATAAACAGTTCCATCATCTTTAAAATCAAGCTTGTATGAATCTAGATATAACCATTCGTTTTCATATTCAATATTTTCTAATAACTTTAAAATATTGTAAATATTTCCTTGCACATAGACAGAATAGTGATTATTAAACTTTATGCCATTAACATCAAAACCAGAAAAACTAAACTCATCAATTTTAACTCCACTATCTAAAATAATAGTTTTTATAACTGATGATAAATATGTCTTATTTTTTACATATTCTAGTAAATTTGCCATATCTGTTGTGGTGTTAATAATTTGTTTTTTCAAAGAGTAAATTCCACTGAGAGTATTTAATCTTCTATTAAATTCTATCAAATTTGAGCTAATTTTTCCATCTATTTGGCTTAATTTGACTTTTAAGGTATTAAACCTACTAATTTGCACCTGTCTTATATATTTTGTGTAAACTAACAGAATTAAAATTAATAATAATATAAACAAAATTATAACATGGGTTCTTTTAATTGATCTCATCTAAATCTTTTACCCTCATAATTATTTTGAAATTATAATAGCTACTTGATTCATCTTTCTTTATAAAATTAAAATCTATATTTTTAAGTAACTTATTATTTTCAAGAGAGTGATAATATCTATAAAAGGATTTAGCATTTTTAGTAATCCCTTCGATATAAATTAAGTTATTCTTGTAAGACACATTTTGGAAAAATATATCATCTGGCTTAGAGGTCAAATAAAAGACTGTAGAGATAAGTGGTGAATTTGTTGAGGAGTAAAAAGTGTAGATTTCTTTTTTTTCTTTAAGTAATTTTTGTAACTCATTTTTCAATGAATCGTATTGTTTTTCATATCTATCAAGGCTACTTATCTCTTTTTTAAGTTCACTATTATAATCGGATAAATTTTTAATCATTTTTTCTAACTGACCATTTTTATAATACAGCATTGAATAATCAAATATAATTATCAAAATAGTTAAAATTAATGTAAAGAATGATAATTTTATTATATAGTCTTTAATAATATCATATCTTAAATTTTCTGGTATAATGTTTAATTTTTTTATCTTTTTAAAGCTCATATCTCTTTAAATGCTCCTAAAGTTTCAATTAGATAATCGAAATCTTCAAAATTAAAATTACTTTCGGCTACATAATTTTCTGGGACAGTTTTTATTACTTTCATGTTAAATAATTTATTATAATATTTTTCAATTGCTTTTATCCTATTGAATCTTCCAATTATGTTTATTGAATTAACACTCCCCTTGTTAATATATCTATTGTAATAATCGAGGGTCCGTTGTATTTCTAAGCTAATTCTATCAATATTGTCTCTAATTGTTGAAGAAATATTATTCATTTCGTCAGTTTCATATTCATCAACACCTACATTTTCTAAGTAATCAATTACTTTTTCTGTAGGGACTCCACCATCTATTGAGATTTTTTCAATAATATGGTTATAACCAATATTTAAACCTCTAGTAAATAGGATGTTTTCACCACTTGAAATAAATATTATTGTTTGCTTATCCCTGACATTTAATTTTAAACTTATATCTAATTCATCTTTGAAAAATAAACTGGTTGCATAAATGTCACTAAAGCATGAAAGAAGCTTTACATTTTTTAGGTTAGTAAAAATACTTTCGTATTGTTTTGGGATTCCACATATATAAGCTAAATATTCGCTATCGGTTTCAGAAAGTGAATAGTCGATTAGATAATCTTTTAATTCTACTTCAAAAGTATTTTTAAATCGTTTTAGAATTTCAGCAGGTATATTCATTATGTTTTTATTAATAAATTCTACTTTATCCAACAACTCGGAACCACAGTAAATAAAAGTTAAATATTTATTTTTAGATTCGCTAATATGATCCTTTATATCTTTAATCAAATCATCAATATTTGAGTACGCATCTTTAACAGCATAAATTGGATATAAAATATTATTTTTCATATATCCACAGATAAATTCGTAATTACTGTCATCAAAAATAACAATATTTTGCTTGCTAACTTTCATTCTTAATTCCAGTATATTCCATTAAAAATTTTTTTATTTTTAACTTATGCTTTATGGGTGGTATATTGCAACTTTTCAAAGATTTGTCATAATAAATTTTTGAAAACTCTTTATTTCCAAGGCTATCAAAATTTACAGCATACAAAAGATTAATTTCACAATTCAAATTATTTCCTTTAATTTTACTGATATCGTTTAAAATATCGATTGAGTTTTTATACTTTTTTAATTTGTATTGAAATAATGCAAGATAGTAACCACATAAAGCTTTATAATAAGGCTTTTTTGATAAGTTATAGCATTTTAACAAGTGAGATTTAGCCATATTAAGATTATTTTCTTTAAAGTAGTAAATACCTAATAAAGTATCATCTTTTGATTCATTAATTATTTTTAAAGCTTGACTTTTATTATTTAAAGAAAGATTGATTAAAATTTCTTCATCTTTTAGTGAAGCCATTTTTTTTTCTAGATCAGCTATTTTATCAAGCTTTTCTTTTTTTAGATTAGTAATTTGAGGATAATTTTTGTTTTTGAAAGTAGAGTAAGTTTTATTTATTAATTGATAGTCTAAAACTCCAATTAAGAAAAAAATAATTATTATTAAAATAAGTAAAAAAGGGATGTTAAAGTTAAATTTTATTTTTTTCTTGTAAACAATTGATTTTTCACTATTTTTGTTCTTTTTAAGTGCCTCTCCAATTAAACTCATTGAACCTCACAGTTAACTATTTGATTGTATTTATCATATATTAACACCCATCCTATATTATTGTCAATACTTATCATTGCCCAATCATTAGCAATTTTAATTACTTCAACTTTACTATTTTTTTTCATTATAGTTAAATATGGTGAGTTTAAGTCAGGTTTTATTCTAACTTTTTGATTTACTTTAAATAGAATGCATTGTTTATCATTTTTGATTATTTTATCCTTTTGATTAAATTCTTTTTCTTCTACTGAGATATTATCATTTGTTTTTAATGTTTTATTTAATTGAGTTTCGGTTTTGACTATTACTATTTCTTTAGAATGATTGTCTTCTTTTGTTTTTACGGAATTAGTGAGGTTATCTTTTTTATTTAACAAAGAGTTATTATTAATAATGTTTGAGTTATTGTTTTTGTTAGATTCAATTTTGCAATAGTTTTCAAAAAGAAGAAATATTAAAAATAATGCTATTATTGTTAGGCCAGTAATTATAAATTTAGAAGTGTTTTTGCTAGTAGTTTTAAAGCTTTTAGTGTATTGAACAAGTGTTGGGTTTATTTCAATAAAAGCTTCATCTATATGTTTTTTATCAATTTTTTTGGATTTATCATTGTAAGCTGCAATTAAAGCATATTCACACAATTTATTGATATCTCTTGGATTACCACCTGTGTATTTGTATATAGCTTTTATGGCATTTTTAGTAAAAATAGCTTTGTTATATTTTGAAGCTTTGCTAATTCTAAAGTTAACATAATTTTCAACATCATCTAATGTCAAAGATTTTAATTGAATAATGGTAGAAATTCTCTGTTTTACTTGTCTAAGTTCATATTTGTTTAGCATTTCTAAAAATTCAGGTTGTCCAACAAATAGTATTTGTAATAACTTAGCATCCTCTTTTTCAATATTAGACAATTGTCGAATAAGCTCTATTGTCTCTAAAGATAGATTTTGTGATTCATCAATAATTAATAAAGCGTATTTGTTTTCTTCATAAAGTTTTAATAGATATTCTGTTAATTTGTTATAAATTTTACCTTTGTCATAGTTTTTAGGAATCGTAATCCCAAAATCAGAACATATATATCTTATCATCTCCTCAGGGGATAAAAAAGGGTTTAGCACTAGGCATGTTTCTACATCAGTCAATGAGTTTAATAACACTCTTGTAAGTGTTGTTTTTCCAGTTCCCACTTCGCCAATTAAAGCCATAAACCCTTTTCTGGTTTTTATAGAATATTCTATAAGTTGAATTGCTTCTTCATGACTGGTAGAGCAGTAAAAAAAGTCTGGATCTGGGGTTAATTTAAATGGCTCCTCTTTAAAATTAAAAAATTCTGTGTAAACACTCATTAGTTTTGTATCTTAACTTTAATTTTTCTTTTTACTAAATCGTTATAAGCCACACATTCATAAATTGTTACATTATCTTTTATTTTTCTAATAATTTCAACAGTAAAGTTGTTGTAAGTTAAAGAAGTTTTATTATTTCCATCATAAATTAATTCATTAGTTCCAGTCTGATTATCTGCGATTGCGATTTCACAACCTGTTTCAGCTAAATAAAAAGCTTTGGTAGAAAGTAATTCTTCACTGCTTGATATGGATTGATTTGATAAAATTGTTACAAGTGTAACTCCGATAAACCCAAATATCACAAGGAGAAAAACGGCAAATATTAAAGATGATCCTTTTTTATCATGGAGCATTTCTAATATGAACAACTTTTTCATAATTTAAACTCACATCATTTTTTTTAAGAGTTAAACTGATTTTTACAGAAGCATTTCTCCATCTATTTCCAGCATTATAAGTAAATTCTACATTGTCTAAAAAATTACCAAAAGCATAACAATCACCATCAATATTAAAATCTGTATTGATATCCCCTTTACACCAATAAAGTTGATTATTTAGCAATTTATAAGCAATGACTTTGTCAAAAAGAAAAACCCTTTTATATGGTGAGTCTTTTTTCAGTTTTTTATCTAAAATTAAATAGCTGCCAGAATTGTTATCTGTGACATTGTAAACTCTTTCTTTATTATAAAACTGATTACATTTTGTTACGTATATACTCAAAATATCATTATTATTAATTGATACATTTTCTGTTAAGCTGATATTGTCTTTGTCATTTTTTGTATAAAAATATACATCTTTAAATGATGCAAATTTTATGTTGTTTGAGTTTTTTGGCTGGCAATTATTGTTGAAATCAGCAACAGTGTTAGGGATAGCATATTTGAGCTCTTTTGCAATTCTTTCTGTGATAAATTTTGCTTCATTGTATAACAAATCTTTTACTTTAGTATCTGTATAACCTGTCATAATAGGCAAAAGTAGATTAACACCTAAAAATGACACAATTCCAAGCAACACAATTACAATTATTAGCTCAATAAGAGTAAAACCTTTTTTATTTCTAAAAATTACCTTTGACATACTCTAAAGTGAACCTTTCTTTTAATAAGTCTGATTCGACACTTACCTGAATTAGTTTGTAATTTGTAGTTGTACAACTGTTTGAAACAATTTGGCTATTTTCTATTTTGACAAAATAAACATTTACAAAAATCTTAAAATTACCATTTAGTCCAAAATCAGATGGTTGATACTCTTTTTCTGTATCACAACTATCTACATAATCATCCACATCATCATATTTATTCATATTGTTTTCATTATTTTCTTTACCAATATTTATTTTATTTGAATTTATTATTCCACCCCCATTTGGTGTGTTTTCATCAAACTTCTTTGCTATTATTTCTTCTAACACTGTTTGAGCAGCAACAATGGCTTTATGTCTGATAATTGGATCACTTGTTTTACCAAGTGTATTGTAAAATAAAATCATAATACCCATAACACCAACAGTAAACACAACAATAAAAATTATAATTTCGATAAGTGTAAATCCTTTGTTTTTATTGTACAATTATGCCTCCAGAATAGGGGACAATTTTAATTTTTCTACTACCCAATGTTATAGTTGTTTCTGTGGCTAATAAATTATTGTTTGTTGAATCAGTGTCGCTATCTGGTCTTCCAAGATAGTCAAAATATAACTGATTTATATTTGATGAAAATTTATTTTTTAACTTTACAGGATTATCAATTGATGGGATATTGGCAACATTCCCATTGTTATCATAAATGGTGTATTTTTTATTTATACCATCAAGTCTTACTGACCATCCTCCACCATCTACCATTGATTTGTGCTGAACATATCTGATATCAGAATATAGCTGGATAATATCAGTATCTTCACTAAAAGAGCCTATTTCAATTTTTGGAGAGATAACAATTGCTAGAATACCTACAAGAATTATGATGATAATTAGCTCAATAAGTGTAAAGCCCGAATTATTTGAGGATTTTGAACAATAAAAATTACTAAAGTTTCCAGATGGCTTTACTAACGCTCTTAATGACAGCAATATAGTCTTTGCGAGGAGCGAGAGCAACGAAGCAATCTCAAATAAAACATTGAAGCAGTAGATTGCTTTGCTGACGCTCGCAATGACGAAAATTTGTTTGTCATTGCGAGGAAGCGTAAGCTGACGAAGCAATCTCAGGTAAAAAGTTGAAGCAATAGATTGCTTCGCTAACGCTCGCAATGACAGCATTTTAGGGTCATTGCGAGGCAACAAAAGTTGCCGAAGTAATCTAAATATTCTACTAATTATCAACAAATAATGCTGCTGCACAGCGTCTTTATTTGTTCTTTTCAATATAAACTTTCCCTTTGTTTTTATCATATTTTAGCACATTTCCATTTACAACAAAATGACCATTTTCAAATTTTATAACACTTAAAATTGATTTATTATCTTCAGTAAGTAAATAACCATTTTTATAAATTTCATCCAATTTTTCAGGGTATTTCCCATTCTTTACTTTGTAAAGGGTCAAAATTAAGTTAATATTTTTGATGTCATAAGTAATAGCAGTTTGAAACATCTTTTCTTTATAGATTTCATATCTTTTGTAAATAACAGCAATCATTACAGCTATAACTAATAAAACAATTACAACTTCAATTGGTGAAAAGCCTTTTTTATCATTTTTTTTCTTAAACATGGGCACTATCTTACAGCTTTAATCATATCCCACATTGGCAAGAATACGCCAAGTGCAAGCAGCAATACCATACCAGCAATAAATACAAGTAAAATTGGCTCAAGAGCTTGAGAAAGTGTCTTGATAGAGTAGTCAACCTCTTCGTCATAATAGTCTGATAACTTTATGAGCATTTCGTCAAGCCTACCTGTTTCTTCACCAGATTCCACCATATCTGAAACCACAGGAGGAAAATATTTGGATCTCCTAAAAGCTGATGCGATATTTGAGCCTCTGCTTATCTGCTCTTTTATATATAATAATTCTCTTTTTAAAATATTATTTCCTGTAATTTCTGATACTATATCAAAACTTGCTGTAATATTTATCCCACTTCTATAAAGTAATGCCAAAACTCTTGAAATCCTTGATAAATATATTTTTTGAATTAATTGGCCAATTATTGGGATTTTGAAAATATTTTCATCGATATAATTTTTACCTTTTTCAGTTTGTTTAAACTTATTAAAACTGATAATTGCACCAACAATTATTAAAATTATCACATACCAGAAGTTTTGAAAAAAACTATTAATCCAAATAAGAATTTTTGTTGGTAGTGGTAGCTCTGTATTAAATTTTGCAAACATACTAGCAAACTTTGGTATGACAAAGGTAACTAAAATACTAAAAGCAATAACAATAGCTCCAATGACAATTTTTGGATATCTTGTAGCAGTTTTTATCCTGTTTTTCGTTTCAAGCTCCGATTCTAATATAGCTGCCAGTCTTTGCAAAGTGATATCAAGCACACCACCTTCTTCACCAACCTTTATCATATTTACATAAAGGGGTGAGAAAATATGTTTTTGTCTATTAAATGCGTTTGATAGTGGGAGACCTGCATCTACATCATTTTTTATCTGGTTAATACTTTGAGTGAGTTTTTCGCTAAAGCTCTGAGTAGATAATCTTTCAAGAATTTTGATTACAGGAATACCAGCTTCAAATAGTGTAGCAAATTGCCTGGTAAAAACTATGAGCTCTTCTAACTTAACCTTTGAGAATCTATTCTTTAAATTTTTAAAACTGTAGAAGATTTCGTCAAATAAGCTTGATTGTTTTAAATCTAATACTTCTATGCCCTGGTCTATCAAAAGCAAAGAGGCGACATTTTCATCTGCCGCCTCTATAATCCCTGAAACCTTTTCAACACCCTTTTCACCAAGGTATTTAAACTTCATTATTGGAGTTCAATTTTACCAGTTGAAACATCATAAGTAAAACTACTATAAGAATTTGTGTTTTTTAAATTGTAAGTGCAGGTTGTCCCATTAAAAGTTACAGTACCTATATCATCTGTTGATAATGATGCTAGTTCAAGTAAATTTTTACAATCATCATTACTATCTAGCGTTTTATCTGTACCAATAGGTAAACAATTTTTATTAAAATAATAAGATGTTCCTTCTATTGAAATAGAATCAGTTCCACCATCAGTATCAGAAGTACCTTTCACAGAAGATGTTCCTTTAGAATCTTCTAATAAACATTTAGACTTTGCTACATTTATGGCAGCTTTAAAACCACCGACTATACCTTTTGCCGCAGCATCTTTTGCATCATCTTGCAAATTGACAAATTTTGGTAATGCTACAGCTGCCAAAATACCCAAAATAACTATTACGATTACCAGCTCAATTAATGTGAAACCTTTTTTGTCCATTAAATATGTACCTCCTATATTAAACTTTATTTAATTTTAATTTAAATATTTTTAAATGTCAATATATTTAAATTAAATGTAACAAAAAGTTAAAACATTTTTAATGGATTTGTATAGAATAATTGTTCAAGCTATTTAGATTGCTTCGCTGACGCTCGCAATGACCATAAATTGCAGTCATTGCGAGGAGTTGAACGACGAAGCAATCTCAATAAATAATAATCAAGATGTAAAGAATTTTTAAAACATATTTCTCAAGCTTTATTATACCAATATCGACTTATTTATTTTCTTGTTCTTCTTTTATTTCTTTTTCAAATACTTCCCATAATGGAATTTCGATATCAAAAGTTTTTAGTTTTAGGGTTTCATCCCAGTTAAATCTTTCTGGAACACCATATTTCCCTTCAGATAAAACATATCTTTCAACAATTTCAAGCTCAGGAAATACAAGAATATACTCTTTTACTCCAAAAGCTTCGTATAAATCTTTTTTAATTTTTGTATCTTTATAAGCAGTAGATTTTGAAACTATTTCAATGACTAAGTCTGGTGCACCTTGTATATTTTTATCTGTTATTTTATCTTTATCACAAACAATAAAAATATCTGGTAGCACTACATTAAAATCATCTAAAACAACATCTGTTGGTGCTTCAAAAAATTCACAGCTCTTTAACTTTGATTTATTCTTATAAAGTTCTCCAGTAATATTTCTGCTTATTAATTGATGTTTTGTAGATGGGGAAGGGCTCATATTGTAGGCATTTCCATCGATTATTTCCCATCTTTCTTCATCGGGCCAAGTAAGATAATCCTGGTAAGTGTATTTTTTATCAGCTTTCTTTGCTAAAGGACACATTTTTTATGCTCCGAAAAAATTTTATTTTAAATAGATTATAATCTCGTAATAATTAAATATTATTAAATTCTTAAGATTATTATAGTTTATAATTGGTTCTATTTCAAGATAATATAACAATCACAATAAAACTATTTCAAGAAATAATGCGGAAATAAGCTATTTTAAAATAATACTGAATATAAATTTTAGTTATAACTAATTATGATGTAAAATTACTCTCCCTTTGATTTTCCCTTGCAATATCAAATCGATTTTTTCGTTTATTTGATCTAAAGTCACTTCTTCATAAAAACCATCAGGAAAATCTATATTCCAATCGTTCGCTATCTTATCCCAAATATATTTTTTAAACTCAATATCACATTCAACAGAATCGATCCCTAAAAGGTTTACTCCACGAAGAATAAATGGAAACACTGTAATATCAAGCTTTGGGGATTGAGCAAGGCCACAGGTTGTAGCAGAACAGCCGTATTTTAAAGCTTTTATAGCTGATGCCAATATAGAGCCACCAACAGTATCAACCACACCGTCCCATGTTTCTCTTAAAAGAGCTTTTTTTTCATCGATGATATCATTTCTATTTACAATCTCATTTGCACCAAGAGATTTTAAAAACTCTGTTTGGTCTATTTTTCCTGTTGCTGCAACCACCTGATAACCTTCTTTTGCAAGTATTGCTACAGCAATAGAACCCACACCACCTGTAGCGCCAGTAACTAAAACTTTGCCACCATCTTTAAGGCCAAACTTTTGTAATTTATCAACAGACATTGCAGCTGTAAAACCAGCTGTGCCATAAATCATAGCCTGCTTAAGTGTGAGATTTTCTGGCTTTTTAACAACCCAGTTAGCTGGCACAGAGATATATTCACCAAAACCACCTGGGGTGTTCATCCCCAGGTCGTATCCTATAACAATTACTTCATCCCCCTCTTTAAAATCGTTTGTTTTTGACTTTACAACAATTCCAGCAGCATCAATACCTGGTGTGTGAGGGTAATTTCTTGTAACTCCTTTGTTACCTGTAGCTGATAATGCATCTTTGTAATTTAATGAAGAGTAATATACTCTAATCAATACATCATTATCTGGTAAATCTGATATCTGTTTTTCTTCTATTTTCCTTTCAAATGTACCATCTTCGTTTTCATAAACTACTAAAGCTCTAAATTTCTCCATCTTTACCTCCGAATTAATTTAAATTTTCCATTTACTACTTTTATTATTACCATAGAATCTTCATCAAGTCCACAGTGATCTTTTGCCGAAAAATTATATGTTCCTGTAACACTAACGAAATTTTTTATTTTTTCAATAGCATCAGCTAATGGTATATTCTCTTTTTTTGAGATTTCTAAGCCTTTTAAAATAAGTTTAAAACCATCATAAGCATATACAGCATGAACTGATGAATCTTTTATAAGCTTGCCAAATTTTTTGTTGAACTCAATAAGTAAAGGTTTTTGTGGATCGTTATCTGGGAGCTGGTCAGCAACAATAAACTTTGTTGCTGGCAAAATAGAACCTTCTGCATTTTTACCAGCTAACTTGATATAGTAATAATCTGCAAGTCCATGAGATTGAATTAACAATATATTTTTATTTAACTCTCTCAAATTATTAGCTATTTTAGCACCTGCAGAGCCAACTGTCCAAGCAAGTATCGCTTGTGGTTTTTTATTTAATAATTTTGATAATTGAGATGTCATATTAGCATCAGTTTTGTTAAATTTTTCTATACCAACAACTTCTATATTTTTTGATAATACCTTAAGAGAGTTTATGCCATCTTGTCCAAACCCCCCAGAATCAGCTATTACACCTATTTTTGTTATATTATTCGCCAACAGGTAGCTTTCTATTTTTTTAATTGCGGTGGATGTTTTTTGTGGAGATTTGAAAACATATTTTTTCACTGGCTCAACTACAGAGGTACCACCTACAAGTGTCATTGTTACCACCTTTGATTTCTGTACAAGAGGGATTATTGCAAGAGCGCTTCCTGTAGTGTTTGGACCAATTATAATCTTTACTTTATCTTTTGATATCAATCTTTTTGCAAATTGGATTGCCATCTGTGGATGACTTTTTGTATCATAAATAATAAGCTTAATTTTTTCTTTGTTATTTTTATTATAATCTTTAACTAATTCTTTCAAAATTACTTCAGCTGGTTTGCCTAAGTGTGATGCTGGGCCAGAGATTGCAAGTAAAGCACCAATTTTTATTTCGGCAAAAGCAGTAATACTGATAAAAACTGTCAGAAAAACTGATAAAATTATCCTTAACATAAAATCCTCCACTATATGTTAAAATATATTTAACTTTCTTGGTTAAGAAATATCAAACAATGTTTAATCTGTCAATACGATTTTGATTGAAATATATTTAAAATTTGCTTTAAATTTGGTTCAATATGGTATTTTCTTCAATTGGGATTTCTTCGAATTTGTATATTTTATTGTTTAATTCTAATTCTGAAACAATTATGGTTCCACTGCCACATGCTACTTCAATACCGTTTTTAGTTTTATTTATAACTGTTCCTGGATATCCATAATCTCCATCCCATTTTTCAATATGAGCTTTCCAAATTGTTATTTTTTCATTTTTACTTATAGCGAATGCTCCAAAAAATGGGTGGGCATAAGCTCTAATATGATTATAGACTGCATAAGCTGATTTGTTAAAATCTATAATAGCATCTTTTTTTCTCTTTCTAACAAGGTAAAAACCTAACTCATCATTTTGAGGTTTAGTTTCGTTTAGATTTACTCTGTTATTCAATAAGTTATCAATAAAAGTTGCAATCTTTTCTATATATTTTTCAATAAAATCAACTGGGTAATCATCAAATTCTATCTTTATAACATCTTGAAATAAAATTGGTCCAGCATCAACTTTATCTATTGGCTCATAAATTGTTATACCACTTTTTACAACACCTCTAAAAAATTGCTCAGATATAGCTCCATACCCTCTATAATAGGGTAAAAGGGAAGGGTGTGCGTATAAAACTTTAAAGCTTGTATTTACTTTGATGAAAAAATCTTTTGTCCAATCAATACATAAAGCCAAATCAATATCTTTTATTTTATTTTTTACAAATGAATATTTGTTTCCATCTAAATATATTATACTAAAATCTCTTGCAAACTTTGAAAAATCATAGATTTGATTTGTTCTTTTAGTATTTGGATGATATGTAAAAACTCTCAAATCTTTTAATCCACTACTGCTTAAAGTCTCTAATAGTTTGTAGCCTATAAAATTATCTAAAAACAGAGCAAATCTCACCAACTACCGCCTCCACCTCCACCAAAACCGCCTCCACCAAAGCCACCACCACCTGAAAATCCGCTACCGCTACTGCTTGATTGAGGTGCAGAGGTAAAAGCAGTATTCATAGATTTTATAGAGTGATCAATACTATTTACAAAATATATTGTATTAAAAGTATGATAGCTACTGCCACGATACCAGCTTGGTGGCTCAGTGATTAAATCTTTAAATTTCTCTGCTACTTTTTCTTCTATACCGAGCGCTATGGCAAAAGGGAGTATTTTATCAAAATAGTTTGGATCTTCTTTTAGCAAAGCTTTTAGTTTTGGTTTTTCCACTCTTTCTATAAACTCTTTAAACCCCTCTACTAGCTGATAAATTTTGCTACCTTTAGTTGTTTTTTTAGGCATTATTCTAGCAAAAATAAATACTATAATTGATGATAAAATAAAAGATATTGGATAATCTAATCTTCCAAAAAATATTCCGCTGATAATTCCAATAACAAAGAGTAAAATAGCTACAACATAGGAAAGTGAAGTTAATATTTTCGAAGTGCTATCGTAGTAATCTTGTAGCGTTAATTCAGAATCAAGCTTTTCCCTAGCTTCATTCATATATGTATAAAAATTATCTTTAAGCGTACTTATTTTAACACTTTTTGTGCTACCAGGGAATAAACCGTTGAATATTACCTTTTCAAAACTTTTTGCTGTTTCAGGTAAGTCTTTTAATCTGTTTAACACATAATCTTTCTTTTTGAAAATTAAGCCGTCCCCTTCAACCTCTTCAATCTCTAAAAAACCTTTTGCTGCCCAGTAGAATATTAGTGAAATCAAATCTCTATTATCCACTTTGTCATCTATCAAAACTCCAGCTTCAGCAGGTGTGATATCATCAGGCAGTTTATACTGAACTATCTTAATCATTTTTGTATCTTTTCCAAATTTATTCCAGAGCAAGAAAAATATAATAAACACTATTAAAGGTAATACATAGATGTAGTTGTTATAGATAATAAACTTTAATTTTGTAAAAAAGGAGCCTTTATCTATTAACCCCTTAGGAAATTTAATCCCTACTGTTATTCCATAACCAGCAGGCAGGGGTGAAATGGTTTCTCCAGAGATATTCCCTTCTGATACAGAATACTTTGTATTATTTATTTTAGAAAATCTTTTTCCACTAAAAATAAAATATTCTGATTCATCTGGCTCGAAATTTGCAGGGAAATTTATATTAAAAGTAGCCTTTTCAATCTTTACAGGCCATTCAAAACCGATAACATTGTAATAAAACTCTGAATGGTCATCAAAAAAGTTAATCGCCCCATAAACCTTATAGTTGATTGTATATCTAATATCACCATTTACATATCTGTTTTTATCACCAATACGGATATAAAGATAGTTCCCTTTTTTATATATCTTATTTTTAAATCCGGGTGTTTTTATATCGTAAATGTAGAGTTTGTAATTTTTGCTATAAATAAAGGGTCTTGATAAATCATCAGCTTTGTTTTCCACTTTGTATTTATAGGGTATTTTCCTAAAAATACCATGTCTGGGTGAGTAAAAATGCACTAAAATATCTTCCTTGATATCCAAAACAGAGTTTTCGTTAACAGTGATATCCACATCATATTTTTTAATATAAAAATATTCAGCATGAGCTATTGCAGTAAAAGCAAAAAATAGTATTGCAAGAAAGTTTATAACTATTTTCATTTCAACCCTTTTTAAGAAAAACTTACTTTTACATTTTCTTTTTCTTTTTCCTCGATTTCAAAGAATTCACACTTTTTAAAGTTAAACATGTTTGCAATAATTACAGATGGGAAAGATTCACATAAGATATTGTAATCTCTTACTACAGCATTGTAGTATCTTCTGGCATTTTGAATGTTATCTTCAATTTCGTTTAAGGTGTTTTGAAGGTTTAAAAAGTTTTCGTTTGCCTTTAAATCAGGATAATTTTCTGCCAATGCGAAAATTGTTTTTAATGCACCTGTCAGCATATTTTCTGCTTGTGCTTTTTCTTCTACATTTGTGGCGTTCTTGGCCATATTTCTTGCTTTTATTACATTTTCCAAGGTTTCTTTTTCATGTTTTGCATAACCTTTTACAGTTTCCACTAAATTTGGTATTAAATCGTATCTCCTTTTTAGCTGTACATCAATTCCGCTCCAGGATTCGTCAACCTGGTTTTTAAGCTTTATAAATTTGTTGTAGTAATAAATGAGACCTAAGATAATTAGTATTATTAAACCTAAGATAATGTATCCTATCATCTTTACCTCCATCACTTTCTTGTTGCAAAATCCATTATAATTAATAATATCATACAGAGGCTGTAGTTTCCATATAAAATTTAAAACGGTGATGATTTATGGCAAAATTAACAGTTTTGGGCTCAGGAAGTGTTGTGCAGTATGAGGGTAGGGGATCTGCATCATATCTACTGGAAATTGATGATAAAAAAATAGTTTTGGATTGTGGTTTTTATTTGCTTGAAAGGTTAGAACAAAAAGGTGTGATGGCTGATGAGATAGATTATATCTTCGTATCTCATAAACATCCAGATCATTTTATGGGTTTAATACATTTTCTTTTCGCAAGGAAAAATAAAAGGGCTTATTCTGATAAGCCGGTTACAATTTTTGGGTTTAAAGGGTTAAAAGAATATATTGAATCTTTTAAAAATATCTTAGGAAAATGGATAGAACCTGATATTGAGATTCATATTATTGAGAATGAAGAAAGAGATTTTGGTATTTTTAGTTATAAGCTTTTTAAAACAAAGCATACGGATGAATCTGTAGGAATTGTTTTAAATTTTGATGATAAAAAGTTGGTGTACACTTCAGATACTGAATATTTTGAAGGATTGATAGAAATAGTAAACAATGCTGATTTATTGATAGCAGAGTGCGGAAAACTAAAGGGTGAAGATTTTGAAGTGCATATGTCTTATGATGAAGTGTTAGAGATTGCTGTAAATAGTAATATCTCTACTCTGCTCTTTTCACATTTTTACCCAGAAACAGATAAGTTTTATATAGATGCAAAAGATTATAATTTTAAGATATTCAAAGCAAGGGATTTGATGACATTAAATATTTAATTGGGGGATAAAATTTTACTTGTTACAGGTGCTTCTGGGTTTATTGGTAGACATTTTGTTTCTCTGTTATCAGAGGATAGTTTTATAGCTTTGGGAAGAAAGAATATAGGTTTTAAGCATTTTATATCTTTTGATTTTTCAAAAGATAAATCATTGATGCTACCTGATGGTATAGAAACTATAGTGCATTTTGCAGGTTGTACAAAGACTATTAACAAAGATGATTATTTCAAGATAAATGTTGATGCTACAGCAAATCTTATTGAAATGGCTGTTAAAAATAAAGTTAAAAAGTTTGTTTTGATTTCTTCGCAGGCTGCTGCAGGTCCAATTGCAAAAAATGAAGATGATAAACCAAACCCAGTAAGTATCTATGGTAAAAGTAAATTATTGGCAGAAAAAAAGGTTTTGCAATATAAAAACGAATTAGATGTTTTGATTATAAGACCACCTGCAGTATTCGGACCTTTTGATACCGATTTTTACAAAACTTACAAAATGGTTAAAAATGGCATAATCCCTTTGATTAACAATAATTTATTTAGCTATGTTTATGTCAAAGACTTGGTGGAAAATATTTTAAAACTTATTAATTGTAATACAAAAAGTGGTGAAATTTTTTTTGTTTCTGCAACTAATCCCATTTCTCAAAAAGGGTTTATTCAAAATATTGCAGAGATTATGAGCAAAAAGGTTACTTTTATTAAAATACCAAAGCAGATTGCTTTTACAGTTGCTTGGCTAAATGAGCTAAAAAATAAGGTTTTAAGAAAACCGGATATTTTTTCTGTAGATAAAGTAAGAGAGATTGTTGCTGGAGATTGGGTTTGTTCCAATGAAAAATTGAAGAAATTTATTGAGCCAGTTGAGACACCAATAAGCGATGCATTAAGGGAAACCTATGAATGGTATAAAGAAAACAAATGGTTATAACTTTTTGCCCCACGATTTTTTGACACTTTCTTATATTATAATAATTATTTTTATTGTTTTAACTCATTATAATAGTTTAAGTTTTGCTTATATGCATATTTTTACACATCTTTTAGGTGTGGCTTTTATTTTTTTGATTGCTAAATATGACAGAAATAAGAATAAGTTGATTACTTTAATTCACTATTTTTATCCTATTATGTTTTTTACTTTTATATATCAGGAGACAGGAAGACTTAATCAGCTTTTTTTTCACGGTTATTTTGATAAATTACTTCTAGATTGGGATACAAAACTTTTTGGTAAATCACCCATTTATTGGTTTTATGAATTAATCCCTCAAAGAATAATTTCTGAATATTTTCATTTTTCCTATGCTTTTTATTATTTAATGGTGCCGTTAACATTTGTTTATATTTATAAAATGAAGAAAGATAATGTTTTGTATTATATGTTTACTCTGTGCTTTTCATTTTACATTTACTACTTGATATTTATATTCTTTCCTGCTGTTGGTGGTAGGACTTTTGTAGATATCTATGCTAGAGAAGGTTATCTTTTTAAAAAAATTGTAGATTATATTTATCTTACACAAGAAATAGATGGTGGCGCATTCCCTTCTTCGCATGTGGGTATTGCTCTTGTTTGTTTGTTAAACTTAAAAAGGGTAGGTGGTTATTTTTACAGAATTATGCTGATTTTGGTACCTTCACTTGCCTTAGCAACTGTATATTGTGGATACCACTATGGTGTAGACATGATTGCAGGTTGGATTTCTGGATATATACTATACAAAATTTCATCTTTTTTATATGTAAGATATTTCAGTAGTTAAAAGAATGGGAATTATTTTTACAAATCACCTCCAATTATTTGTATATCCCCTTCTTCTATTTTTATTAAAATTTGATTAAAATAATCTTTATGGCTTGTATAAGAGTAGTTACCTATTTTTAGTATGACATCAGAATATAATGTTTTATTTATTTTTATAAATGGGCTATGATTAACACTTCTTTCATAGAGATTATTTAATATTTCTTCTTTTACTAAAATGTGTTTTAGTTTTTGTTCCAGCTGTTTTAGTCTTTCGATATTTAGTTGATACTCTTTATCCATAACAGCATCTTCTATATTCCCATATTTTAAAATTATTTTTTTGATAATTTCCTTTACATAAGATAGTGAATTATTGATTTTATTTTGAGCCTCTTTGTTGCTATTTAATTTTTGTTTGATTAATGTTTTGTTTAATGGGATAATTTTTAGTTGTGTTTTGGTGTAGGGGATTGTGCCTGCTATATTTACTTCGATAAAATCTGAGGCTGTAATACTACATGTGTGGACAGTCCCAGTTTTTCTTATACATTTGAAATAGCCGTTGCACACTATTTTACTATTTCTTACATAATCTAATACTTCTATATCCTGTTCACAAAAAACTTCAGCATCTTGTATAAACTCCGTAATTATTTTTTTTAAAGCTTTAATAACTGCTTTATCTTTTCCAAAAACCCCTCCATTTATAACTATAGAGCCATTTTCAGAGATTATTTTACACCCTTCCACGATACCTCTTATTTTGATATCTCCGCCAGCATTAATGTCAAAACCACTCAAGACATCCCCATTTATAATAACATCCCCATGATAATTTATATTTCCAACAGAATAATCCACATTGCTATTAATAATTATAACTTCTATCACATTTACTTGATTGCCGTTGTATGTAATTTGCCCATCTACAGTGGAAATAAGTTTTAAACCATCAGAACTTACATAAGTATTTTTACCAACTGGGAGTTTAACATCTTTACCTGGTTTTGCTTTTATTGGTCTTCCATATACATCTATACCATCAATCCCTTCTGTATAAGGGATTTTAACACACAGCACATCGTTCTTTTTGACGGGTTGAATAAAGTTTATCTCTTTGAAATCCACATTATCATTATCTAAAATTTTTGGTTTATATATATTATCCTTTTCAAAAAAGTATATTAGATAAGCATCTGTACCATTAATTGGTTTTTTACCAACCGATACAGGAATATTTAGTGATGGATTTTTTAATATTTTTTCTATATTTTCCTCATTAATCCCATAATTGATATGATTCTTTTTTAAAAAATATATGATATCGTTTTTAGTCAGGTTATGGTATTTTGGTAAAGATAGGTATGCTTCCAATCTATCTTGAGACACTGTAAGAGTGATATCTTTAAATCTTGATAAATCAAACTTTTCTACTCTTTCTGATATTAAATAAGCATTCCCTTTTGAGAATTTTATAGCTTCATCAACTTTGTTTTCATCTACTAAATAACCTTCATCAATAAGAACTTCTAATATTTTTTCTTTAGAAATTTTAGGATCGTTAACAACTAAATAAAGTTTTTTATCAAGCTCGATGATGTTAAAAGGCTCCTCTGAAACAGTTATCTGTTTTTTATCAAAATCTTTTATTATTTCAATGAGCTGCTGATAATTATTTATCCTTTGATTTGGATCTAGTTTTAAGCACTGCTTAATTGCTTCTTTAATATTGTCAGGTACATTGGAAAATAGGCTCAAATGGGGATAATTTAATTTCTTTATATTTAACAATGTATTTTCAGAAATTTTTTCTCCAAATGGATAAATTGTTGTAAATAGAGTAAAAATTATACATCCTAACTGAAATATATCTGATTTATAAGTGGAATGCTTCCCTGCAATTTTTTCTGGTGGGATAAATGGTGGAGGAGAAGTGCTAAGTCCTAACTCAGATATTAGATTATTTTTTGTCACAACTCTATCAATACCAAAATTGTCAATTTTCACTTTTAGATTTTTTGTCAAATAAATAGAATCTAAATATAAATTTTTGTGTATTATATTACTTTCGTATGCAAACTGTAATGCATCAATGATATCTAAAATAATTTCTATTTTTTGGTTAATATCTAGTGAGGCTATTTTGTTTAAACTAAAAGAATCGTACTCTAAGTCTATAAATTCTTGTATAAGGTAATAATTGTTTTCATTCTCAGCAAAATCCATAATTGTCAAAACGGATGGATGTATTATTTGTCCTGCTGTTTTTATAATATTTTCAAACCGCTTTTTTATATTTGCATCAGTTTTTGGAATTTCCTTTAGAATAACTTTTCTCTGAAAATGTTTATCTTCAGCAAGAAAAGCATTGCCAGAAGGGGTGACTGCTAAGAAATTCTTTTTTTCATATCTATCAAAAAAATCAGTAGTCATAAATTTTATTGAATAAAGGTAAAATCGATTTTTTGAAAATATTATCCCAGCTATAGTCTCTTAAAGTTTTCCTAAAAAACCTTGTTGTTTTAGTGCTTTCAGAAACTTTTATTACCTTGTCAGCAATAGAGTCTACATCTTCATCTAATTTAAAAAAAGTGGCATAATTATTTGCGATTTCTCTAAAAGGTGGAATATCAGAGCAAACTATTGGTATTTTAAGCATTCCAGCCTCTAATAAAGGGATACCAAACCCTTCTTGAATACTTGGCAAAAAGAGCATATCAGCAATATGATACAAATCCCTTATCTTAACCCTATCACTTTCTATAACTTCACCTGATGGGAGAGTATATCTTGCTAAAAGAATAGCATGTTCTCTTATATTTAACTCATCTATCAAAGTGTTTAGTTTGTTAAAATAATTTACAGTATTTTTTTCATGAGGATCAAAAGCTCCTGTAATTAGAGCTTTTGCTTTTACCCCCTTATCAGTTAATGCTTTTACAACTTTTATGGTTAGCTCTATATTTTTTCTAGGATGAAGTCTGGATGGTTGAACCAAAATAATATCTTGATTGTATAAGTCTTCATTGTTGATAATTTTTACTGTGTTTATATCCAATCTAAAAAAAGTAATAGGATCGATACCATTTTTAACAACAAATATTTTATCCTTATCTACATTCATCAATTTTGCAAATAATTCCCGTCTGCTCTCTGTGATTGTGACATAATTTATTTTGGGGTTATATCTTTTTAATATGTCAAAAGGCGGGGTATCATAAATTTTGTCATAATCTTCATAAAAATATAATGAATCGTGCGCCCAATTTATAACCTTTATATCCATTTCATCAGCAATTTCATGAACCGCCATTGCAGCTGGTAAATTGTATCTCATGTTTAAAATATTATGCACAATCAAGATATCAAAATTTTGCAATTCATTTTTTAGAAAAATTTTTATTCTTTCTTTTAAACTGTTAATTCCTGACATATCATTTTTTTGTCGTAATAAATTTATTGCATCATTTACTTCATCATTGTTTGAAAGTAACAATGGATTAATAACAACAGGGATATAATTTTCAAACTGAGCACCTTTGCCAGCAATAATTTTCACATTTAATAAGTTTCGCCTAAAAAGAAGAGCTTGCTGCTTTATAACTTCTTCAACACCACCAACAACTGGAGGGGCAGAATAATGTAGTATGGCAATATTATATTTCATTATATGCACTCACTCTCAACTATTTTTATAATGTTAAGTAGCTTTCTTTCCAAAACTTCATAGGAGAAATGTTTCAATGCAATATTGTAGTTTTTTTCAACCATCTCATTTAATCGATGCTTATCAGAAAGAACTTTTAGAGCTTCATCAACTATCTTTTCTGTCACAAAACCATCAAATTTGAAAACATCAAACCCAAATGGTTCAATATCAGTTATAAAAATAGAGTATCTATTTACAATTATTGGCTTTTTAAAATAAATTGTTTCTAAAAAGGCATTTCCAAATCCTTCATAACCAGAAGGGTATGTTATGATATCAGCACATTGATAAATATCACCGATTGTGTATTTTTTCTTACCAACTTCCCTACACCTTTCAGTGCCGATATAATCATCTATTCCAACTATTTCTACTCCTAAAAGTTTTGCATAGTTTTTTACTCTCTCATAATAAATATCACCTTCATCTCCTGATGCATGAGAAATTATTAATTTAGGATTTTTCAATTTCATCATATAAACAATTTCTACAGCTCTTTCTATCCACTTTCTTGGAACAATTCTTGTTGGCTGTAATACAAAGAGGTCATCTTCTCTTAAACCAGCAATTTGACGAATTTCAGAGCAAATTTTGGGGTCAATAGGTTTAGGAGGTTCTGCAAAATTGTAAACATTTGGTATAACAAAATTAGATATCCCTTTTCTAAGGCTTAGCTGCTCTGACGCTATGCTGTTTATTACTACATGTGTTATCGATTTTAAATCAGGGGGGAATCCTCTATCTAAATAATCTTTTGCTGCATTAACAAGAAATCTATCCCTTTCCCAATAAAAATCGTGATGATGAGCAATTGTTGGAAAGCAAGTTTCTGCAATAAATTCAGTTAATGCCAATCCTAAAGGGATATTCATAGGGATAGTTAACGCATTTTCAGTTATAAGTAGATGAATATCGTATTTATTTACAAAATCATACAATCTAATCTTTAAATATTCTTTCAATTCTGAAACTTTAAGTGATGTTTCATGGTCTCTTTTCCTTGTTCCAAATAGCTTACTGTTTAATTCTTTTATTTCTGGATGCTGAAAGTGTGCTAAAGGTGCTATAAAAGATACATTTGGATCTCTATCACATTCACCAGCAAAATAGAAACAGTTGTAATTGTTACGCTCTAAAACATGCGCCCATTTTTCAATTTCTAATGAAACACCATCAGTACCTGCAATGCGTGTGGAAACAAAACCTATATTTTTAATTTTTTTCATTTTACTCTACCGTACATATCTTCAAATCTTACTATATCATCTTCTCCCACATATTCGCCTACTTGTACCTCTATAAATTCAAAAGGGATTTTACCTGGATTTTCTATTCTATGCTTTGTAGCTTTTGGAATGTATACCTTTTCGTTTTCACTGAGATATACAGTATCCTCACCAATCTGAACTTTAGCTGTGCCCTTTACACCTATCCAGTGCTCAGCCCTATGGTAATGAAGCTGAAGACTTAATTTTTGACCTGGATTTACAACTATCTTTTTGACTTTGTAATTTTTCCCTTCATTCAACACAGTAAAACTTCCCCAAGGTCTGTAAACCGTTCTATGAACTTCTGCTTCTTCTCTTTCCTCTTTTTTCAAAAGCTCAACGATATCCTTTACTTGCTGAGAATAACCTTTTTTTGCAATTAAAATAGCATCATCAGTATCTGCTATAATAAGGTCATCAACACCAACTGTGCAAAGCAATCTTTTTGAACCAAGTATTAAACTATTTTTACTATTTTTAGATACAACATTCCCTTTTATAACATTATTGTTTTCATCTTTTGGTAATACCTCATACACACTATCCCATGAGCCAATATCTGACCAGGTAATGTTTATAGGGATAACTACTACTTTTTTAGATTTTTCCATTATGGCATAGTCAATGGAAATTTCTGGCATTTTATGAAAATCTTTTTTCATCGTTTCGAAACTATTAGAAAATAGCTCATAAATTTCAGGCTCATATTTTTCTATTTCTTCGATAAAGGTTTCAATGGAAAACATGAAGATACCAGAATTCCAAAAGAATTTCCCACTTTCTAAATATTTTTTAGCTGTATTTAGGTCAGGTTTTTCGTGGAACTGTTTTACCTCATAAACAGTTTTTCCATCTTCATCAAAAAGCTTTTTATTACTTTTTTCAATATATCCATAACCCGTTTCAGGTTTGGTTGGAACAACTCCAAAAGTTACAATATAACCATCTTTTGCAAACTGTTCAGCCAATTTTACATAATCAGCAAACTCTGAAGCAGGGCTAATGATATGGTCAGAAGGTGATATGAATACAGCATCATTTAATTTGCCATGAAGCTTTTCCTGGATATATTTAATCCCCAGAGCAATAGCAGGTGCAGTATTTTTACCAATAGGCTCATCGATGATATGAGGATCATCTCCAAGAATAGGCTGAACCTGCTGTTTTACAAAAAAGGAATGATCTCTATTAGTAACAATTACAATATCCTCTTTATCAGAATAATAAAGATTTCTTTTTGCGGTTTTTTGCAAAAGGGTTTCTTCATCAGTCAAACTCAAAAACTGTTTTGGAAATTTCTTCCTTGATAATGGCCAAAGCCTTGTACCACTTCCTCCAGCTAAAATTATGGAAAACATCATCCCCTCCCAAAAGTTAATATTTGACAACTATTTTTATATTAAAAAAAATAATTGCAAATTTCAATAAATAAAATAAGTTAAATACATCGAATGGAGGTTGTTGTACAGTAGTAGTTATTTAATATTTCGATTGCTTCGCTAACGCTCGCAATGACTATAAATTGCAGTTATTGCGAGGAGTGAAACGACGAAGCAATCTCATGAATATAATAATTATTAACATGATAGCCTATTGTGGAACATTCTCGAATGATATATACAAGGAGGTAATAAAATGATAACTTATGAAGAAAAATTGGCAAAACTTCTATGTGATTATAGTTTAAAAGTAAAAAAAGGGGATGTGGTAGAAATAAGAGGGGAGTCTTGTGCCGAACCTTTGATAAGAGCTTGCTATGTATATCTTCTTAAAATAGGTGCTTATCCAATTGTGAAAATGAGTTTTCCAGAGCAGATGTACTATTTTTATAAATATGCAGAAAAAGAGCAATTAGAGTTTATCCCCGAGGTTAGCAAAACAGCTGCAGAAACTATAGATGCTCTAATTGCAATAGATAGTGAAACAAATACCAGACAACTTACAAATGTAGATTCTAAAAAAGTTGCCATTAATAGAAAAGCAACAAGAATACTAAAGGATATCATGTTTGAAAGAGAAGCAAAAGGGGAGTTTAAGTGGGTTTTAGCACCTTATCCCACACCAAGTATGGCTCAGGATGCAGAAATGTCCTTTGAAGAGTACAAAGATTTTGTATTTAATGCCTGCAAATTAAACTATGATGACCCTGTAAAAGAATGGGAAAAGGTAAGTGAATTTCAAGATAAAATAGTAAATCTCCTTACTGGGAAGAAAGAGGTTGTTATAAAAGGGTTTAAAACAGAGCTAAAATTAAATGTTGATGGTAGAAAATGGATAAATTGCAATGGTAGCCATAATATGCCAGATGGTGAGGTTTTTACAAGTCCTGTAGAAGATAGTGCAGATGGGGTTATCTTTTTTGATGTTCCAACTGCTTTTATGGGTGTAGAGGTTCAAGACATTGAGCTACATTTTGAAAAAGGGAAAGTGGTAAAGGCAAGAGCTAAAAAGGGTGAAGAGTTTTTAAATAGAATGCTTGAATCTGATGAAGGAGCAAAATATGTGGGTGAAATTGCTTTTGGTTTGAATGATGATATAGTTAAACCTTCAAAAAATATACTTTTTGATGAAAAGATTGGTAAAACTATGCATCTTGCAGTAGGTTCTTCTTATCCTGAAGCCGGTGGTAAAAACAAATCGGGTCTTCACTGGGATTTAATAAAAAGAATGGATAATGGTAGTGAAGTTTATGTAGATGGAGAGCTAGTTTATAAAGATGGAAAATTTTTAATCTAAAAAGGGGTGATTAATGAACGATTTTACTTTTTATTCACCAACCAAAGTTTATATGACAGGAAACTTTTATGATGTATTTAAAAAAGAGATTGTAAAGTATAATAAAATTGCATTGGTTTGTGGTAAAACTGCTGCTTATAAAACCGGTTTTGTGGATTTTTTGAAAGAAATAAAAGGGGGCAATTTATTTATTTTTGATGAAATAGAAGAGAATCCATCAATAAATACAGTTATCAAAGGTGGAAGATTTGTTAGACAAAATAGATGCGATTTAATAGTTGCTTTTGGTGGTGGGAGCAGTTTAGATGCTGCAAAAGCTATTGCAGCATTTGCCACAAACAATATGGGATTTTATGAGCTTTTAAGCCAAAACGGGTTGCCAAACCCTCCAATACCTATTTATGCAATCCCTACAACCTGTGGCACTGGGTCTGAAGTAAATCATTACGCCATTATTACAGATTATGAAAAAAATGATAAAATTAATTTTGGTAAAACTGCTAATTTTCCTAAAAAAGCTTTTTTAAATCCCGAGTTTCTCGAGACTTTGGATGAAAAGCTGATTTTCGCTACAGCATTTGACGCACTGACTCATGCATTTGAAGGATATTTATCTGTAAAAGCAAACCCTTTTAGCGACTTGTTAGCAAAAGAAGCTATGAATAATATATGTAATGTCTTAAAAGATAATGATTTGGATAGGGAACATTTAAAATTGCTTTTGTATTCCTCAACTCTTGCTGGGATAGTAATAATGCATACTGCAACAACATTGTTACATGCAATGGGCTATTACTTAACAAACACCAAAAATATTCATCATGGAACTGCAAACTTTTTATTGTTACCAGTTTATATGAAAATGCTTAGATTTTATAAAGTGGAAAAATTAAGTTCTATAAATGAGATTGTAAATAATATTGAAGGATTACTTGAGAAATATGCTGAAATATTCAATATAGATCTGCGCAAATTATTTACAGAAGAAGAGGTGAAAAAATTGAGTAAGTACGCTATGGGTAAAAATAATGTGAAAAACACCCTTTTTCAAACTAATGAGGAGAAGCTTTTTGAGTTTTTAGCTGATTATATTCTCTGATGATTTTTTTTACATAATGTTTTGTTTCCCCTATGTTGGGGATATTGTTATTTACTATTGTTGAAGGACCAGCATTGTAAGCTGAAAGAGCTAATTCTAACGATTTAAACCTTTTAAGTAAGGTGGATAAATACATTGTTCCTGCTTCTATATTTTGTTCGATATCGAATGGATTTTCAAAACCAAGTGAAAAAAATGTTTTTGGCATTAACTGCATTAGACCCATAGCGCCTGTTTTAGATATTGCAAATGGGTTATATTTGGATTCTACTTTTATCACGGCATGAATGAGAAGGGGGTCAACCATGTATTTTTCAGAAACTATTTCAACAGTTTTATTTACTTTGTCCATATCTTTAATTTTAGTGGGTATTCCTGAGACAAAAATTATATGTTTTAAAAGAAAATAGCAGCTAATAGTCCTATTTTTGATATAAAAAGGGTTTATTAAAGCTTTTGGGTTAAAAGTGGTTAGAAAACATATAAAATTTAATGTTATAACTGTTAAAATTACTAATCTTAAAAGTCTGATATAAAGTTTATCAAGCATATTTGTTTATTTCATAAAAAATGGTTGAAGTCAATCCTTATAATCGCTATATATTGCTTCTAAACTTTTTTAAGGAGGTTTAAATTTGAAAATTTCAAGGATATTGAGCAAAAAAGATTTTGTTATTTCATTTGAGTTTTTCCCACCAAAAAAAGTAGAAAATGAAAAAGTCCTTTTTAATACAATCGAAGTTTTAAAAGGTTATAACCCCGATTTTGTTTCTGTAACTTATGGAGCAGGTGGAAGTACAAAAGATAAAACTATAGATTGGACTATTAAAATAAAAGAGCAGTATAATTTAAATGTTATGATGCACTTAACATGTGTTACAAGTAGTAGAGATGATGTTGATGAAATTTTAACTGTCTTACAAGAACATAATATCGATAATATCTTAGCTTTGAGAGGGGATATCCCAAAAGATCAGGAAAATATGAAATCAGATTTTAAATATGCATATCAACTTGTTGAATACATAAAAAATAAAAACTTTTTCTCTATAGGTGTTGCTGGGTATCCTGAAGGGCATATTGAATCAGAATCTCTTGAAAAAGATATCGAGTATTTAAAAATGAAGGTTGATACTGGTGCTGATTTTATTATTACTCAATTGTTTTTTGATAACAAATACTTTTTTGACTTTTTAGATAGAGCAGAAAAAATAGGGATAAATGTTCCTATATTACCAGGAATAATGCCCGTTATAAATCTAAATCAGGTAAAACGGTTTACTGAGATGTGTGGTGCCACTGTACCAGATAGTCTAATTAAAAAACTTGAAAATAAAAGTGAAGAAGATATGTTTAAAATTGGTATTGAGTATGCAATTAATCAGTGTAAAGAGCTGATTGAAGCAAATGTGAAAGGTTTGCATTTTTATACTTTAAATAAATACAATGCTACAACTAATATCTTGGAGGGTTTGGGATATGTTCCTAAATCCTTATGATTTTTTACCTGAATACAGCTATCCACTTTATAGACCACCCAGTGAGGCTAATTCTTTAATTTTTCAGATTACAGAGGGTTGTTCCTATAACAAGTGTAGTTTTTGTGGAATGTATATGACTAAAAAGTTTAAAATCAAACCTTTTGAAGAATTTAAAAAAGAAGTTGATAAAATACCAGAAAGTATAAGAAAAGAGATAAGAAGGATTTTTTTAGCTGATGGTGATGCTGTTATTTACCCCACTGATGGTCTGATAAAAATTTTAGATTATATAAATTTGATGTTTCCAAATCTTGAGCGAATAAGTTCTTATGCTGGGCCACAGGCAATTTTAGGTAAAAGCATAGATGAATGGAGAGAGATTTTAAAAAGAAAATTAACCCTTTTATATTTTGGACTGGAAAGTGGCAATAAAGAAGTATTAAAAATAATGAATAAAGGGATGGATCCAGAGGAAATTAAACCTAAAATATTAGAGTTGCAAAAACTTGGGTTTCTTTTTTCTGTAATGATAATTCTTGGGGCAGGGGGAGTGAAGCTTAGTGAGCAACATGCTTTAGATACTGCAAAGTGGATTACTGAAGTAAACCCAAAATATCTCGGTATGTTGACACTGTTTATCAGAAAAAAGAGGGACTATTTTGATAGTTTAGAAACTCCAAAGGTAAGGGATTTAATCAACGAATCAAGAATGATTATAGAAAATATAAACGGAAAAGGTATTATCTTTAGGTCAAATCATGTATCTAACATGTTTATTTTAAAAGGGGTATTGAGTGAAGAGAAAGAAAGATTACTAAATTATCTTGATGAGGTTTATCTATATCTTGCTTCAAAAAATTTGCTTGATACTTATCCAGATTATTACAGAGAAGAATTTTAGAAACTTTAATAAAACTGATTAAATTGATTTATTAGATGAAAAATAAATTTTTTCTTTTCATTTAAGATTTTTTTATCTTTTACCTCTTTGTATTCTTTATTATAAAGTGAAATATCAAATGACTTATGTGTTTCATAAGAAAACAGTAATCGATACCCTTCTTTATCAATAATAGCACACCAACTCCAGTTGCAACTTAAAATATAATTTCTATCAATAGGTTTTAACATATTATTTCCAAAAGTGTAACCTTTTTTATCAGCTTTTATTCCTAGCAAATCAAATATTGTGGGGACAAAATCGTAATGAGTTGTAATATAATTTATATCTTTATGTTTCATCCATGGGATATAAAAAACAAAGGGAACTTTCACTTGATATTCAGTGAAGCTGTTATTGTGACCAAAATGCCCATTTTCATAAAATTCTTCACCATGATCACCAGTTATTACGATAATTGTATTTTTTAAATCACCTTTTCCTTTTAAGTAATCCAAAATTTCTTTTACCAAAGCATCATCATAATATACTGCATTCATATATGCATTTTTTACTTTAGTTATATTCCTTTTTCCTATAATCAAATAATTTGTTTCTCCACTTTTTGCTTTGAAAATATTATATCTTTTAGGGAAAGCTCTTGCATGTGGAGCATCAAAGAAAATAAAAGAAAAATAAGGTGAATTATCATTATGTGATTCTCTAAATTTTTTAAAACTTTCTACAAGTGCTGATTCCCGTTGAACTCTATCAAACCTTTTACCAAAATCATCTTCTATAGATTCAGGAATATCCAGAAAAACAGTTTTTCTAAATTCAGGAAATGTTAAGGAAGTAGCTGATAATATTTTAAATTTATACCCCATTTTTTTTAATGTTGATATTAATACTGGTGACTGTCTATTTGCTAAAAAATCGTGCCACCAATAACCATATAACCCGTAAAAAAGTGAGAAGATTCCAAACCTTGTTGAGTTCCCACCAGAATAATGATTTTGAAACACTAAAGAATTCTTTGAAAAATTGTAAATATTTGGAGAATTTTTTGGGTTTAGCATATCAAAACGATAACTATCGATAGCTATAACTAGAATATTGGGTAAAGTGGTTTTATCCAAATCAGGAGTCACAATTTCTGTTTGAGGATACTTTAGTGTTGACTTTTTTACTTTAAAGTTAAATTCTCTATTAACATTAAAATGCAACACCCTTTTTGCAAACCCTCTAATTGTCAACGGCTGATATAAAGGATAAACTCTTGATAGTCTAGTAATATCCCTTTTATTGTAAAGATCACTTATTGCAAAAGTAAGTCTCTCTGAAGCAGTAATTATTATTAACAGCAAAAAAATTAATAGTATTTTTTTACTACTAAAGTTTAGTTTCTCTGACTTTTTTATAATTAATAATTCAACAACTAAAAATGCTACAAGAATAAAAATGAAAGAGATTAATGTAGGAGCACCCAATGAAACAGAGTCAAAAAAACCAGGAGTTGTAATCATGGCTACAACCATGCCATTAAAATGAAACCCATAGATTCTATAAATAGCAAAATCAACAAAAATAAATGTTACAACGATAAAACTAAATATAAAAAATAACACTTTTGTGATTTTTTTATTTAGAAAAAGTGCAAAAATAGAAGTTAGCAAAAAAGGTATTAAAGAAAATGTAAAACTACTTGATAGATAAGAGCCTATCAAATAAAACTTAGCTAAAATTGTAGAAGCGTTTTTTAGAGATGAGAACAGATAAAATGAGAATAAAAGTGAAATAAATAAAAAATTTAAAAAAGTTGATTTAACTATAAAAATATATTTTTCTTTCATCGGTGGCTATAATATGAAATATTGTTCTTAAGTCAATTGATTTATTTTTTCTAAAATAATTTCTGGTGTAATAGATGTCATACATTCAAAATGTTTTTTGGGACATTTATTTAGACCATGGACATGACAGGGTCTGCATTTTACATCGTTATTTTCTATTACATAACAATTTTCAAAAATAGGGTAAAAGCCAAACTCTTTGGTTGTAGAGCCAAAAATTGCTAGGGTAGGGGTATTGCAAGCAATTCCTATATGCATTGGACCTGAATCTGTAGTAATTAGCATTTTTGCTTTTGCTATTGTATTTGTAAGCTCTTGCAGTGATGTCTGATTAGTTAAGTTTATTATATTAATGTTTTCTGTAAATTCTAAATGTCCGCTTCCTACTATTACAACCTTATGGTATTTGCTCAGATTTTCAATTAAATCACTAAAATATGGCCACTCCTTTGTTTTTTTACTTGCAAAAGGGTGTATTACTATATAGTTTTCCTTTTTTATCCCAGTTAAAAGTGAGGGTCTTAAATCTTCAATGGAGTTAATCTTTAATTCAAAAACCTTGTTTACAGCATCAAAGTATCTTTCTACTACATGTTTATTCAATTGATTTTTAAATAATCTAAATTTAACAAACAGTCTTCTTTTAAAACTGTCCTTTTTATATTTTGAAATTGTGCTCTGTGTAAAAATTTTCAAAAAGGAAGTTTTCAAATTTGCATGTAAATCGAAAATATAGTCATAATCATTGATATTTTCTTGGATAAATGTAAGGTAAGGTATTAATCCATTTTTTCTTTTTATTGTTAATATGTTATTAATACTTTTTTTAAAAATTAGGATATCTTTAAATTGCTCATAGGTTAAAAAATCTATTTCTATTTCTGGGTATTCCTTTTTTAATAAATCTACTATCCCTGTAGTTAAAATAATATCACCAAGTGATGAAAACCTAACAAACAAAACTTTCATCAAATAAACCTCAATATACTTTCTAAAACAGTTTGTGGTTTAATATCTCTCATACATCTAAAATGTTTTTCTGGACATTTTTTACCACCATGTAAACCACAAGGTCTGCAATAAAGATTTTCTACTTCTACAACTATCGATTTTTCATCATATGGGTAAAATCCCAATGATTTCACAGTTGGGCCGAAAATTGCCACAACAGGCACATTATGTGAAACTGCCATGTGAAGAGGTGCACTATCGTTTGAAACTAATAAGTCTAAAGCTCTAATCCATGTAGATAATTCTAAAAGATTTGTTTTCCCTGAAAGGTCTATGAAATGCTTTTTCACAGATTTTTTAATTTCTTCCACTACTGCTACTTCTGATTTAGCACCAAATACAATTGGGATACAATTATCAGGTAATAAGTCGATCAATTTTGCATAGTATTCAGCTGGCCACATTTTTGTAGGCCAAACACTACCTGGTGCAATACCAATATATTTTTTGTTTGGAAATGTAATTTCTAAAAAATTTTTAATGTTATTAAACATTTGTAGCGAGTAGGAAATTTCTGGCTTTCCTGCAATTGTTTTAATTTCTTTGAGAGAAAAATTATTTACAACTGGTTGCAAAAGCATTAAGTTTCTTTCCACTTCATGCAGAGACATATCTCTATTTACCGTTAAATTGTATAAAAAACTTAATGCTGCTTCTTTAAAACCCACAGATTTTTTAGCTTTTATCAAATAGCAGGTAAGGGTGCTTCTCAAAGATTTGTGAGCAGAAATAAGTAAATCTATTTTTGTTTCACTATTTATTTTTTTTACAAACGATTTTACCCCTTTTAAACCTTTTTCTTCTCCTCTTTTGTCAAACGAAATTACTTTGTCTATGAACTTGAGATTATCAAACAGTTGTGTTGATTCAGGCCTTACACAAAAAAATATTCTACTGTCAGGATAAAGCTTTTTTAAAGCTTTGCACAGAGGGGTAGTGAGTATGGAATCACCTATAAATGAAGGATTAAAAACTAAAATATTCATTTAATTTTTTAGAAAGTTAAGACCTGATAACCTTCTTTCAATAAGTTTGAGATATATTCTCCCACATAAATTACTTTTGCACCTTTTGACTCTAAATCTTTTGTAATATTCATCTCTTCTGCAACAAATTTACAGTATACAGTTTCAACACTATCTTGTATTTTGCTAAACAGCTCATCATCTTCAAGCATCAGTTTTTCAGCTTCACCAAATACTACGAATTTTACATCGTCCACCCAACCATATTTTTTAGCATTTGTTCCATAAATAATTCCTGGTTTAACTTTTTCTTTTTCACCTGAAGCGAGCCATATTAAAATCTTTGCCATAATAGCCTCCTTTGAAAGGTTTTTTATACTAGATTTAACATAAAAAGAAAGTGCATAAAACTACCTAATAGTACAAATATATGAAAAATTTCATGAAAACCTATAAATTTAAAAAAATTTGGTTTTTTGGTAGCATAAATAAGTGCTCCGATTGTATAAAATATACCACCATATAGCAATAACATAAAATGACTAAACTCAAGAGCCCTATAAAGAGGTTTTATCGCAAAAATTGCAATCCAACCCATCATTACATACAGCAGAGTTGAAAAATATCTTGGGAGCTCTTTAAATTTAAACTCTAGTAGAAAGCCAAAAATGGCAATTATCCAACTTGAAAACAGCATTAACCATTTCAATTTACCTTCTAACACTAAGATGGAAACAGGTGTATAAGTAGAAGCAATAAATACATAAATCATTACATGATCAAGTTTCCGCAATTTAAATATGACTTTTTCATCGCCATAATAAGCGTGATAAACTGCACTAGCAGTAAAACTTGCAAACATACCTAATACATAGATTGAAAAAGAGATATATTGAGATATTGTGGTACTTTTAGATATTAAAATATAAAAAGCAAAAAAACTAAATATAGAACCAATAAAATGCGTAAAACTGTTTATTGGCTCTCTAATTTTAACAATCATATATACTATTTAGAATAATTCTTTACTAAATAGTCTAAAATATTTTTATATTCGTCAGTAGATAGGTTAGCTCCGTTTGATTGCATTCTATCTAAAATTACTATCCATTCAAGCCTAGTTAATCTTTTATTTTCAATAATCTTATAAGTATGATGACATCTCGAACACTTGGTTTTTACTAATTCTTCAGGTGTTTGATTTGTTTTACTAAAATAAAAGAAATAAGCAGCAATAACTAGTATCACTGCTAATATAATAAAATTGACTTTCTTGTTCATAGAAACCTCTCTATTTTGTCCTGTTTCTTCCAATTATCTATATTTGTTTTTATAATTGTTTCTAATTTTTGGTCAAATAAAACTTTAGTTATCTGCTCTTTAACCTCATCAAAAGATAATTGCTTACCCTTTTTTTTGTCTAAAACCTTCAATATATGATATCCAAATCTTGACTTAAACGGTTTACTTATTTTACCAACCTCAGTTTCGAATGCAACTTTCTCAAATTCTGGAACAACTTTTCCTTTAGCTATATATCCCAGATCACCGCCCATTTTTGCAGAACCATCTTCAGAGTACTCTTTAGCTAAATCTTCAAAGTTTGCACCTTTTTGAAGTTCACTATAAATATTCTCAATTAGTTTTTTAGCTTCATCATCACTTCTTTTATCGCCAGTTAATATTACAATATGTTTAACATGTACACTATCTTTGATTACAAACTTTTCTTTATTTTTATCATAATAATTTTTCTTTTCTAAGTCATTAATAGATATTTTATCTTTGAAAGAGTCAATATGCTTCTTTACTAAAATATTTTTTTTAATTTTTTCTTTTAAACCTTCTTCTGTTAAATTATTTTTTTGTAAAGCATCCTTATACTCTTTATCAGTTTTAAATCCAGATTTTAGCTCATCCAGTTTTTTATTAACATCGTTTTCAATACCTTTGTAAGTAAATGTCTCAGAATGCTGAGCCAAAACTTCTCTATCAATAAGTTGTTCCAATATCTTTTTCTTAATTTCAACTAATTGAGGGTTATTAAAGTCCACACTACTTGGAGCTATCCCATTATTCAGTAAAAGCTCAGTAATGATAGTGTTTACTTCTGATTCATAAATAGCCTTCCCATTGACTTTTGCTACAATCTTATCTTCTGCAAATGCTAAAGATGCGATAAAGATGACCAATAAAAATCCTAAAATGATACTTTTTTTCATAACATTTTCTCCTTTTTCACATTAAAAATTAGCAAAATATTTTGCTTTATAAACTTTGATATAATTACACCTGAAAAGTTTTAAATCAAGCTAAATTTTTTCAAAAAAAGATTTTGCATAAAAAAATATTTTTTTTAGATTGTTTCGCTAATACACTCAATGACGGCATTTTTGGGTCATTGCGAGGCAACAAAAGTTGCCGAAGCAATCTCAAAACTACAGTGATATCAAAAAATACCCTCATGATGCATAAGCCTCAAATTGTTATGGAAATCTTATGAGGATGTTGTACAATAAGCTAACATATTGATAAATATCATAATAATAAGATTGCTTCGTCGCATTTGCTCCTCGCAATGACTGAGAAATTGGTCATTGCGAGCGTTAGCGAAGCAATCTATATTTACATGAAAAATAAGCATACTATTTTACTATACTTGCAAAAAATAATAGGTTTACATTAAACCTAGAACATAGAACGTAGAACATAGAACATAGAACATAGAACTTTGTAATTTATTATTGTGGTGGTATTTCCTGCCAATCGATTATTATATCTCTACCTCTATAAATACCAAATGTTGCTGTACCACAAGTATCACTGTCACTCAAGTAGTTATAAATAATAGATGAAGTATCTATACAAATATCAACAGTCCCATAGTTGTTTTCTCCTGGTGTAGTTAAATGTAAGCTCCCTTTACCTCCATTTATACCTGTTAAATTGTCAATGTTAGTGTCACCATTATTTAGTTCTTCTGTGTAATTGTCCAATTTAAAATCATTAATATTTAAACTGTAGTGTGAGTCATCAGTATTTAATACCCAATACTTCCCGTCCCAATACTGTGTTTCTATATCTAATTCTAAATCTTCGGTTTCTGGACCATAATTATCATAAATTTTTAATCTACCATATCTCATTTCACTACCAGTCACAGATATATTGTCTGGAAGTTTTATTCCAGACACGCTATCATTATCTATAATGCTGTTTATTTTAAAAGTAAGTTGCGGAATAAACGGTGCAATTTTAGAATTATTATCTCTTATATAAGTAATATTATCATCTCCAAAGGTATAAGTAGCTGAACCATCATTATTAATAGTAAATGTAGCAATTGCTCTATTAATTTCTACTGATAGCAGATTACCATCATTTCCAGTAGTTTTATCATCATTAGTAGGATCGATTATACTTATTCCACCAATATCTAACTTAAAAAAATCACCACTATAATTTTTAGTTGTTTGATTGTCTTTATTTTGTGCTTCAATAATAAATTTTGGTTTGGTTAAGTAAGTTACCGTTTGGCCAGTATATATAAAGTTTCCATTATCATTTAAAACACCATTGGTTTTTGATTTAATAATAAAGTGATCTGGTATAAATCTACCTATGTTTGCACTTGCGCCAGTAATACTACCTGCACCGAGATAATCATCGTCAGTGACAGTAAATTTAATTATTCCCACTTCACTAAATGTTTGATTATCAATAGATGCTACACCATTTGTAAAATCAAGAGATTTAACACCAATTGATCCATTATCTCCACCAAAAGGTTCTACTAAAGTATGAGTTACAGAAATATTTTTTTCATTATAATTTACAGTTACAGGGTTATCTGATAAATCTGTATCAGTATCACTTTGCCAACCTACTGCTTTCACAGTTAAATTGAAATTTTCTCCTGCTTTTTTGAATACTGTGCTATTTGCACCATTATCAGCTTGCCAGTTATTATCTGTTGTATAAACATAAAAACCAAATGGCTTAAAAACTGCTGTGTCAGAGCCAACAGCAAAAACAGTCCCATTATCATAAGTAGCTGTAAAACTTAATTTACCAGCCTCTTTGTAAACAACATTAAAAGTGGCTGACCCATTGTTGTCAAAATTAAGTGAGATGTTATTAGGAAGTGTAAAATTATTGATTTCTGGTGCAGTATTTGTTGGATTTGCACTCAAATTATCAAATGTAAAATTAATATCAAGGCTTGTATTTTGAAAAGCAGGCACACAGGCTTGTGTTTGGTCATCTTTACGCACAGCCTTAATTGTCACATCTTGCGGTTTATATGAATATGTATCTTTAATATCAAAAATAAACCCTGAATCGTAGAAATTTATCTTACAATTTGGATCCCATGAGCATTTATAAATGGGAGTATCAGATGGTAAAGGGTTAGCATTATTGATTGATAAAATGGTTGTTCCATTATCATGTTTTATAAGTTTTGCAGTTGCACTACTACTGCCGCTATTTATTACTACTGGATTACTTTCCCAGCTTGCACCATTCACTAATAACTCTATATCACTTACACCATCACTATATTTTTGACTACAATTATCATTTACACATGCAGTTATAGTTACTTCGGCTGGTTGGCAGGTAAGAGCTGTAGGAGATGCATCTATTAGTAAGTATTTGTATCCTGTACTTTCAACAACTCTTATATTGTCTATCCAGCTACCATAACTATCATCGGCATCTTTAGTTTCGGATATTGTAAAGTTATCGTTTCCTGTTCCTGTAACAGTGATTTTTGCTGTTTTCCATTCATTAGTGCTAAAATTGTTATCAGGAATATGAAGAACCTGTTTACCATTCCAATAAACTGTAATATTATCTTTGTGACCATTATCTCTTTTCTTATAATCAAACTCAATTGTGTATTGTTTACCTTGCTCAGTTTTTAAAATTTGCCATATTTTATCTGTTGATCCCCGATCGCCATCAAGTTCAGCAAAAACGATTCCATCACTTGCAGGTTTTTGGGTAGTATTTTCCCAAGTCTCAATAACATCTGCAGTGTTCCATCCACAAACATTTTTTCTCTGATGCACTATGCCACCAGAAACATTATTCCATGTTTCAATTATATTTGAGTTACATAAAATTTCGAAACTTGGATTTGCTATTAAGTTACCATTTTCAGGCACACAACAGCAAGGTGGTTCTCTATTTGTCCCATCCCAATTTTTTCCAGCTTTTTCATTGTTATAAATTTGTTGTACTTGAGAATAACTTAAAATTCCATCAAAGATTTTTAACTCATCTAAATATCCATTAAAATAAACTGCTGACTTAGATGTGTTAGTATTTTCTGTTCTACCTATACTATTAAAACTTCTACTGACAATACCGCTATCTGTTTGTCCCTGTGTGTCAAGGTTGCCATCAATATATATTTTTACATTTCCATCATTACTGTTCCATGTTAGAACGATATGATGCCATTGACCATCGTTTATAATTTTAGTTGATTTAGAATTACTGCCATTGTTTCCTTTGCTTATACCTATATGCCCATTACTATCTATCCATCCCCATCTAATATCGTCTATACCGCCATCTTCTTCAACACCTATTATACTTGGTGCAGCCCAAGTAATATCATTACCTGTTTGTGTTGTCTTAATCCAAAAACTTAGAGAAGCTGTGCCTTTGAGTATATCAGCCGCTGTTTGTGGAATTTCAATATAATCATCTACTCCATCAAAATAACCAACTCTACCAATTCCACCACTAGCTGTTTTATTATCAACTGTAACGGGTCCATTAACAGAATTACCATGATAACTATTTGAGCTATTATCTTTTACTTCTTTTGTATTGGGATCAGAATCCCAACTACATTCGTCAAAGTGGTAGTCTGCTATAGGTTTTGGTAGGACTATTATATCATTTATTGCTGCATAACCAAAATTACATTTGGATTTCGAACCGCTAGATACATTTAGAGGTCCTGAACAGTTAAGTGAATTATTTTTATTTTGTTGGTACACTACAGTATACGGAACATCCAATGAACCATCTCGATCATTGTCTATACAACTTACAATAACATTATTTACTTTTACAGTAGAATTACCATTTTTTTTAAAATCACTACAGCTATCATGATCCTTATCAATCCATGAGTCAGATATACTTTGATTACTATCAAATGTTGCAACAGAGCATTGACCAGTTTGCAATCTAGGGTCATTATTATTTTCTCCTACAAAAAAACCAATATCATACCTTTCAGCATTATTATCTTTTAGTGTTAATATTATATCAATTGATAATGATTGTCCTTCTACACAAGTAGTAGATTCTCCAGTTGTCAATATATCAACAATAGTTGTAAATTCACCAGCATTACAATTCAAATCTTGGTTAGTTCTTGAACCAGCACAAGTAAGATTATTAGCTGCATTTACTTCGTAATCATATGAAAAAACATTGTTTAAGTTATAAATAAACGAAAAAAGTATTATTAAAATAAATTTGAGTATAGGAATATTTCTATTCATTAAAACTCCAAATAAGTAGTTTTATTTTATATTTTTTGAAATTTGAATTTATTTTTACCTCATGAAATTTAATAAGTAGAAATGAATTAAAATAACTCTTAATTTCTTCAATTAAATCAAAATTAGATATTTTCATAAAGTTTTGATATTTTAAAAACGAACTCATAGGTTCTCCAAATACTGTTATGATATTCACATTTTACCTCTTTTTTAAATTATTTCAAGCCTAATGAGTTTTTTGGAAAACTGCTCCGAAAAATGAGTCCATACCGTTTATTTTTGGTGAAGTTTTAAAAAATTGATTATGAATAAATATGTTATATTGCTTGTCGGTTAAAATATCGGATAAGTTTATCAACTTGATATTTTTATGATTTTCCAAAAAGTATTCCACCTGTTTTTCATTTTCTTCTTTTAAAAAACTGCATGTTACATAAATTATGTACCCCCCAGTTTTTGCCGATTCAGCAGCTTTGTTAAAAATAGTTCTTTGAAGATTTAAAACCTTTTTTAATGATCTTGGTGTGGTTCTGATGTTTAAATCTACATCTCTTCTTAAGGTTCCAAGACCAGAGCAGGGCGCATCTATTAATACTGCATCATAAAAGTTTGTTTTTGTTTTATTAATGATTTTTATTTTAGCGTCAGCAATTTTGCTTCTTTTAGCTAATTTTTGCAGCCTATTTTTGTCAATATCAAAAGCTTCAATATTTACAGAGTTGTAAAAATGAGAAGCAATTGCCAGAGATTTTCCACCAGTCCCAGCACAAATATCTAAGATACTATTACCTGGTTTTATCGGTAAAAGAAATGTGATAAGTTGGCTTGCTTCATCCTGAATTTCAAAAAAACCTTTTTTAAATTTTTCCATAACTCTGACATTGATATGACTATCTACAGTTAAACCATAAGGTGAATATTGTGTCATAACTGTCTTGTATTTTTTGAATTTATTTTCAAATTCTATTAAAAGTTTTTCTCTGGTGGTTTTAATCATATTTGCCCTGATTGTAAGAGGTGCACGCTCTAAGAAAAGTGAAAAATCATCAATTGGTATGCTGTCTAATATAAGTTTTGATATTTCTTCATTAAATCCAAGAATATTTACAAATGAACTTTTATTTAATATTAAATTGTTTTTAAGCTCATCAAGTTGCTCTTTTGTTATTTTAAAGTCATGATTTTTAACAAAACCGAGAAATCTAATACAATCGTATATAAAATCTAAAATTTCTTTTCTCTGTTTTGAGTTTACATTGAGATTTCTTATAAATTTATCGACTGCTATACGAGCTACTAATTTTTCATGATAAATCTTTTTTAAAAGCTCAGAAATTTTATCTAAATAAATCATGCGTCAACAAAAGTGTATCTATTTCTACCTGAATTTTTACTTATGTAAAGCCCTTTATCTGCGTTTGATAACATGTCTTGTGCAGATTTATATTTTTTATTATAAATAGTAAAACCAGCACTAAAGGTTATTTTTATTTTGTGATTTTCAAATTCAAAAATATGCTTTGCTACTACATCCTTAATTTTTTCTAATACTTTTTCTGTGCAAGTTTTATCACAATCTGGAATTATTATTCCAAACTCTTCTCCACCATATCTTGCCACAATATCTGTTTTTCTTGTATTTTTCTTAAGTATTTTTGCAAAATCTTTTAAAACTTTATCTCCAGCAAGATGACCATAAGTGTCATTAACTTTTTTGAAAAAATCTATATCAAGGATTAAAACACTAAAAATTTTATTAGTTTCTTTTGCTAAGCCAAAATAATCATTTAGTTTCTTTTGAAAGAAAGAGTGGTTGTATAAATCTGTTAATAAATCTTTATTTGCAAGATCTTCTATTTTTTCTTTTTCTTCAAGGACATAGGTTGAAGCAAATGCAATATCAATAAGATTGTTATGAATTTCATTTATTTTTGAGTTTTTGGCTATTAATATATTCAATATAGAATTTATAAAAATTTTAGATTCTTCAAGAGAAAAGAGCTTTTCATGAATTAGTATTCCTTTATTTAGAGTTTCCTGAATTTCAAATTTAAAATTATCTTTATAAATAATAATCAAATCGTTATCATGATTGATAAGCTTTAAGAATATATTATTATATTCATAACTTATAAAAACAATACTGTCTTTTATTTTTAATAGCTCATCTAAATCTGAAACAACTTTATATTCAAATTTTGAAAGTAGAAACTCATATTTACAATCTATCCCTTTATTAAAAATATAAATTTTCATAAATCTTCTGGTCTCATGTGTGGGAAAAGGATGACTTCTCTAATAGAATTTTTATTTGTAAATAGCATAACAAGCCTGTCCACTCCTAGCCCCTGACCAGCCGTAGGTGGTAGCCCATATTCGAGAGCTCTAATATAATCATGATCCATCATGTGTGCTTCTTCATCACCAGCTTCTTTTGCTTCTACCTGTTTTTCAAAACGCTCTTTTTGATCTATTGGGTCATTTAGCTCGTTAAATCCGTTTGCAACTTCCATACCAGCAATAAATAATTCAAATCTTTCTGTAACATCTGGGTTATCAAATTTTGATTTTGCAAGAGGGGAAACCTCTTTTGGATAATCAATTATGAATGTTGGTTGAATTAATTTATGCTCTACGGTTTTCTCAAAAATTTCTAAAACAATTTTGCCTCTGCCCCAGTTCTTTTCAAGTTTAATTCCGAGATTTTCAGCAACTTTTTTAGCACTTTCAAAATCTTTTAAATCATCTTTCTTAATATCTGTATATTTCTCAATAGAATCTTCTAAAGTCAACTTATCCCACGGTGGTGTTAAATCAATTTCATGTTCTCCAAATTTGATAATAGTTTTACCAAGTACATCTTTGGCAATCGTATAAAGCATATTTTCAGTAAAAGCCATCTGATCATAATAATCAGCATAGGCCATATACCACTCTACCATAGTAAATTCTGGATTATGTTTTGTGGAAATACCCTCATTTCTAAAATTTCTGTTTATTTCAAAGACTCTTTCAAGCCCACCAATTACAAGCCTTTTTAGGTATAATTCTGGAGCTATTCTTAGGTAAAGGGTCATATCTAATGCGTTGTGATGAGTGATGAAAGGTCTTGCAGTAGCTCCACCTGCGATAGGCTGCATCATTGGAGTTTCTACCTCTATAAAATCGTTTTCAATAAAAAACTGTCTCATCCTTTGTATTATTTTACTTCTTAAAATAAAAAGCTCTCTGACATCATCATTTACTATTAAGTCAACATATCTTTGTCTGTATCTCTTTTCTACATCTTTTAAACCATGCCATTTTTCAGGTAAATCCCTTAAAGCCTTTGTTAGTATTTTGTAGCTTTCTGCTAATACTGTAAGCTCACCAGTTTTAGTTTTAAATAAATATCCAGAAACCCCTATAAAATCTCCAATATCGGTTTTCTTAAAAATTTTATACTCATCTTCAGATAATTCTTTTTTTGAGATATATATTTGAATTGACCCACTTCTATCTTTTATACTTAAAAAAGCTGCTTTCCCAAACTCCCTAATAGCCATTACACGGCCAGCAACTGTAACTCTGTATTTTTTATCTAACAATTCATTTGATGAGGTATTTAAGTAACTTTTTTTAATTTCTGCTATATTAAATGGGACTTTAAATGAGCTAACATAAGGGTTTACTCCCATCTTTTTTAAATCATTTAATTTTTCAAAACGGTGATTATCCATTAACAACTCCTTTTTTATTTTTAAATATCTAAAAAGAATTATTGCAATTTTTATTTTTTTTCAATAGTTATGTTTTAAAATTTATGGAGGTATCATGAAAGACAAAGTCATAGTAGCTATGAGCGGTGGTGTTGATAGCTCTGTTTCTGCATATAAAATGAAAGAAGAAGGGTTCGAGGTTATCGGTGTTACTTTAAAACTGTTTGATAGTGAAAACACAGAGAAAATGATTGCTGATGCTGAATCAGTGGCAAAAATATTGGGTATTAAATGGTATGTTGCTGATTACAGTAGTTACTTCAAAGATGTAATTTCTTATTTTATTAACAGCTATAAAAAAGGGGAAACCCCAAACCCCTGTGCATTTTGTAATAAAACTGCAAAATTTGTTTATCTTTTTAACGAAATGCAAAAAAACAATGCAAAGTATATAGCTACTGGTCATTATGCAAAAGTTGTCGAAAGAGATGGTAAAAAATTTATTGGTAAAGCTACAAACTTACAAAAAGATCAATCCTATTATTTAGCTTTATTAGATAGATTCCAGGTAAATTTATTGAAATTTCCCATGAGCGAAATAAGCTCTAAAGAGATCACAAGACAAATTGCTAAAGAGATAGGTTTACCAGTGTCAGCTAAAAAAGATAGTCAAGAGGTGTGCTTTTTATGTGGTAGGGACTATAGAGAATTTCTGCAGGAAAAGGTTGAAAGTTCAAGATTTAAAAAAGGGTATATGATTTATAATGGTAAAAAATTAAGAGAGCATGAAGGTATTGAATTTTATACGGTTGGCCAAAGAAGAGGTCTTGGCTTAAGTTATCATGAACCTTTGTATGTAAAAGAGATAGATGCAAAAAGTGGAAATATTTATCTTGCCAAAAAAGATGAAGTGGTAAAAAGAGGAGTAAAATTAAGAGATGTAAATATGGTGGATGAAAAACTTAGGGTATTTAAAGCAAAAGCAAAAATTAGATATAGAATGAAGGAAGAGGATTGTTTAGTGGAAATACTACCTGAAAATAAGGCTTTATTATTGTTTGACAAACCTCAATTTGCTCCTACAAAGGGGCAGTTAGCTGCGATTTATATAGATGATATTGTTGTAGGTGGCGGATTTATCTATGAAACATTTTAAACTGGAGGTTTAAATTGTCTAAAATAGCTATAATTTCAGATTCGCATGACAATTTAACAAATCTAAAAAAATGCGTTACTTATTTAAACAACATAAAAATTGATTTTTTATTTCATTGCGGTGATATTGTTTCACCTTTTTCTTTAAGAATATTAAATGAATTAAATTGTGATTACAGAGCCGTATTTGGGAATAATGATGGTGAGTGGTTGATGCTTAATGAAATAAGTAATGGTAGGATTTTTAAACCACCTTATTTTTTTGAAATTTATGGTAAGAAATTTATAATTTTTCATGAGGGTGATATAGTAAAATATATTGATAAATCTATAGATTATGTTCTATTTGGGCACTCTCATAAAGTACTTATTGATAAAAAAGAGACTCAATTAATTATAAATCCAGGCAGTTTAGCTGGATATTTAACTGATATAGCTACTTTTGTAATTTTAGACACAGAAAGTAATAATATTGATATTATTGATATTGATACTATTTAAAAAATTTGCTATTGTTTATTGCTTGGAGGTGATAAATGATTTTTAATAAAATATTTGATCTATTTTCTAACGACTTAGCGATAGATTTAGGGACTGCAAATACTTTAATATATGTCAGAGGCAAAGGGATAGTGTGCAATGAGCCATCTGTAGTTGCAATAAATAAAAATACAAATGAAATTCTTGCAGTGGGCAATGAAGCAAAAAGTATGCTAGGTAGGACACCAGCAAATATAGTGGCAATTAGACCGATGAAAGATGGAGTCATCGCTAATTTTGAAGTTACTGAAAAAATGTTAAGATACTTTATACAAAAGGTTCACCATAGAAAATCACTTGTAAGACCTAGGATTGTTATATGTATTCCTTCAGGTGGAACACAGGTTGAAAGAAGAGCTGTAAAAGATTCTGCTATTCAGGCTGGAGCTAGGGAAGTATATTTGATAGAAGAACCAATGGCTGCTGCAATTGGTGCAGGATTACCGATTCAAGAGCCTACTGGCAATATGATTGTTGACATTGGTGGTGGAACAACAGAGGTAGCTGTTATATCACTGTCAGGTATAGTTTATGCCAACTCTGTAAGAGTTGGTGGAGATGAAATGGATGAAGCTATAGTTAATTATATAAAAAGAAAATATAATTTACTAATTGGATTAAATGCAGCCGAACAGATAAAAATAAAAATAGGCTCTGCTTTTAAAACAGACGAAGAAATGAGTGTAGAAATAAAAGGTAGGGATCTTGTAACAGGGATACCTAAAACTATTGAAATTACAGATGAAGAGGTTAGGGAAGCTTTAAACGATGCGGTTGTGAAAATAGTTGAAGCTGTAAAAATCGCTTTAGAAAAAACTCCACCAGAATTAGCTGCTGATATAGTTGACAAAGGTATTGTTTTAACAGGTGGTGGAGCTTTATTGAAAGGTTTAGATAAAAGACTTTCACATGAAACTGGTTTACCAATTATTGTTTCTGATGATCCTTTGACAGCTGTAGCAATTGGCTCTGGAAAGGTATTGGAGGAATTGGATTTACTTAGGAAAGTTGCTATTGACTGATGCTTAAATTAAAAAAAAATTTATTTTTTATTGTACTGTTATTATTACTATTAATTTTTTTGCAATTTAAAATCCCTTCAACTTATAGGCCAATTCGCGGGTTATTAGGCACTTTTTTAAATCCATTTTTATATATTGTAGATTCAACTACAGATTATTTTTTAAAAGTAATAGATAACTATATTTTCCTCATAAATGTGAAGAAAGAAAATACAGAATTATTGAAAAAATTGGAGCTTCTTGAGTTTGAAAATATATTACTGAAAGAAAAAATAAAAGAATTGGATAGGTTAAGAAAGCTTTTGAACTTTAAAGAAACATATAAGTTAAACACAATAGCTGCAAATGTTATAGGTAAAAATATCTATGGCTTAGAAAAATATATCATTATCGACATGGGAAGTACAAATGGGATAAAAGTAAATTTTCCTGTTATAAGTAGTAAAGGGCTTGTGGGTAAAGTAATAGAAGTTTATAAAAATAGTGCAAAGGTAAAATTAACCTTAGATAGAACACTTAAAGTCTCAGTTTTAAATTTAAATTCTCGAGAAACAGGGGTTGTTAGAGGCTTTGAAAAGGGGGATTTAATTGTTGATTACTTTTCAGATTTAGGAGAAGTTAAGGTAGGTGATATTTTTATTACATCAGGATTAGGTATGTTATATCCAAAAGGCATACCTGTTGGGGTAGTTACAAAGATCGAAGATCCCAAATATGGCTTATTTAAAAAAGTTTTTTTAAAACCAACTGTTGATTTTAATAGGATTGAAAATGTATTAGTGATTGTAAAAAATGAAAAAAATTAAAAAACAATTAATATTTTTGCTTGTATTAATTTTATTATATAGTTTAACAAATTCATTTGACAAATATTGGAATGTGATTCAGTACCCATTTTTAATGTTTTTAGCTTTTGAAAGATTTAAAGATATTGAAATAGATTCACTTGATATACTGATTTCTTTTTTTTCAGATTTTATAAATAATCTTTTTTTTGGTTCTACATTGTTAATTTTCATCTTTTATAAAATACTTTATCAAATTTTAAAAAAATCTATTAATCAGAAAATGTTAATCTTATTTATTACACAAGTACTTTTTGTTATTATATTTTTTATAATACTATCATACTTCTATGATGAGTTTAATTTATTAAATATCTTTAAGTTTTTATTATTAAATATAACTTTTTTAATTGTAACTAAAATAATTATTTTGAGGTATAATTTTGTTCAGAGCTTTAAGTGATTTAGTAAATAATATTTATAATAAAAGGTTAGTTTTATTTTTCTTAGTTTTTTTGTTGTTTTTTTTGGTATTAATATCAAGATTGTTTTATTTACAGATCGTTAATTATGAAAGGTATTATTCATTATCAGAAAATAACCGAATTAGACTAATTAGGATAAAAGCAGATAGGGGGTTTATAAAAGACAAAAATGGGAAATATTTAGTAACAAATCAACCATCATTTAATTTAATTGGTACAAAAAATTATATTAAAAATTTAGACAATACAATTAATAAATTATCAAAAGTAATTGATATTGATGAAGAAATTATTAAAAATAGATACAAAAAAACATATTATTTTGGGGATTTTTTAATTTACAGGGGCTTAAACCAAAAACAAGTAAATTATATTTTAGAGCATAATGAAGAGTTTCCAGGGATAAAAATTGAAGTTGACTCTGTCAGAAGATACTATGATAGCAAAAGGTTATCACATATAATCGGGTATATGGGGGAAGTCACTGAAGATGATTTAAAAAAGAATCGTGGTTATGCTACAGGCGATTTAATTGGTAAAACAGGTGTAGAAAAAACTTATGAAGATATTTTAAGAGGAAAAAATGGTGTAAGACAGGTTGAAGTTGATAGTCTTGGTTTTGTAATTGATGAACTGTCAGTAAAAGAGCCCATTAAAGGGGAAAATATAATATTAAGTGTTGATTATGATTTACAAAAATCTGTCAGCACAATATTTGGTAATAAAGTAGGTGGTGTTGTAGTTTTAAATATTAAAACTGGAAAAATCCTTTCTTTATATTCATCTCCAAGTTATGATTTAAACCTTTTTACCCCTTTTATAAGTCAGGATAATTGGAAAAAAATTATAAAAAACAGATACAAACCTTTAACAAATAGAGTAATCGAAGATGCTTATCCTCCAGGTTCTATATTTAAGATACTTATGGCTTATATAGGATTAAATGAAAAAGTAATTAATTATAATACAAGTTTTTTTTGTAATGGTTTATTTGATTTTAATGGTTATAGCTATGGTTGTTGGAAAAAAGGCGGGCATGGGAATATTTCATTGCATGATGCCATTGTCCAATCGTGTGATATATACTTTTATAATCTTGGATTGCAACTTGGAATAGACAAAATATCTGACTATGCTTTAAATTTTGGATTAGGAAAGAAAACAGGTATAGATTTACCCAATGAAAAAAGTGGTCTGTTTCCTAATAGACAGTGGAAGAAAAATAGATTTAAAACAGTTTGGTATCCAGGAGAAACTATAATTGCTTCTATAGGTCAAGGCTATATATCTACCACTCCTATGCAAATTGCAGTTATGTTATCAACACTTTTTAATGGAGGAAATGTTTTCAAACCCTCTGTTGTCCTTGGAGTTGAAAGAAACAATGGTGAATTTATTGAAAAAAAGTCAGAAATCATAAATAAACTAAATCTAAATAATAATTATACAAAATTTTTGTTAAATGCACTCTACGATACAGTTTATTCAGAAAAAGCCACTGGTTATAGAGCAAGGGTTAGCAAGGTTAAAATTGGGGGTAAAACTGGAACTGCTCAAGTAGTATCATTAAAAAAATTTAAAGACTTAGATGAGGATAAAATCCCTTGGGAGTATAGAGATCATTCATGGTTTGCTGCTGTTGTCCCTATAAAAAATCCTGAATTTGTAGTTGTGGCTTTTGTAGAACATGGTGGATCAGGGAGTAAAGGTGCAGCACCTATTGTAGGAGCTATAATAAATAAAATGGTGGATTTAGGTTATGTTTCAGCTAAATAAAAAATACTTTAAAAATTTTGATTATATATTAACGATATTAATTCTACTTATTTCGACAATTGGAGTTTTTGCCATATATTCAGCTTCTTTTGATTTAAATACAGGTAAATTTGCTAACTTTTATTTAAAACAGATAATATGGTTAATTATAGGCTTTATTTCTTATTTATTTTTTACAATAATCAACTATAGATTTTTGGTAAAATATTCAATGTTATTATATATTTTTAGCCTTTTTATTTTAGGTTTAGTTTTAATAAAAGGGCATATTGGTATGGGAGCACAAAGATGGATAAATATAGGAGGTTTTAGATTACAACCTTCGGAGTTTATCAAAACGATTTGGATTATTTTCTTAGCAAAACAGTTTGCAACCAATAAAGTTGAATATGCAACTTTCTTAGATATTTTCAAAAAATCTATATATCTAATACCTATTTTTTTACTTATATTCTTAGAGCCTGATTTGGGAACTGCCCTTGTTTATGTTTATCTTTGGGGGGTTGGAATATTATATTTAGGTGTAAGAAGATATACTGTGATAATTACATTATTAATTCTTGTTATTTCACTACCTATTGGTTGGAACTATTTAAAAGATTATCAAAAAAAGCGTGTTATAACCTTTTTAAACCCAGAAAAAGACCCTTTTGGAGCTGGATATCATGTAATACAATCTAAAATTGCTATTGGTTCAGGTGGAATAAATGGTAAAGGTTTTCTCAAAGGAACACAATCACATCTTAAATTTTTACCGGAAAGACATACAGATTTTATTTTCTCATTAATATGTGAAGAGTTCGGTTTTATTGGTGGTAGCATAGTTTTATTTTTATTCATATTATTATTAAGCCGATTACTCTATATTGGCATGTTGGTTAAAGAGCCAACAGGAAAAATTATTGCACTTTTAGCAGCATCTCTTATATTTTTTCAAACTTATGTTAATGCAGCAATGACTATGGGAATAATGCCGGTTGTTGGAATACCAATGCCATTTGTAAGTTATGGAGGTTCATCTTTGATTACTTTTTTTAGTTTGTGCGGGATAGTAAACTCAATAGCTTTAAGGAGATATGACATTGTCACATAATAAAGAGCTTTTAAACATTTCAAAACCGCTAAGATATGTAGGAAAAGAGACAAATTCATATTACAAAGATTCGTTTAAGACACATTTTTGCCTAGTTTTTCCTGATGTTTATGAGATTGGTATGTCTCATTATGGAATTAAACTTCTGTATGAAAAACTAAACGAAATGGATGATATATATTGTGAAAGATTTTTTATGCCTTGGGTAGATGCTATCAATTATTTAGACAAAAATATTTTTGTTTCTTTAGAAACTAAGACTCCATTAAAATTATTTGATATAATAGGTTTTTCATTACAATATGAATTGTCCTATACAAATATGCTGTATATCCTGAAAAAATCAGAAATACCAGTAAAATCTAAATTAAGGAAAAACAATGACCCAATCGTTTTTGCAGGTGGACCATGTGTGGTTAACCCCGCACCAATCAAAGAATTTATTGATGTTTTTTTTATTGGTGAAGCCGAAGAAGCTTTAAGTGATATAATTGATAAATTCAGTAAAAAATCATTTAAAAATAGAACAGAAAAGCTGGAGTTTTTTAATCAGTATGATTTTATTTATGTTCCATTAATAGACCCAAACAAAAAAGTTAAAAGATTGGTTTATAATCAGTTTGATAAAGAAGGATTTATTAAAAAACCTTTAGTTCCAAATTTCTCAGTGGTTCATGATAGAATAAATTTAGAAATATGTAGAGGTTGCACCAGAGGGTGTAGATTTTGTCAGGCAGGCTATATTTATAGGCCATCTAGAGAAAGAGATATAGATTTATTATTAGATAACGCAATTGTACAATTTCTAAATACAGGATATTTTGAATTATCATTATTATCTTTGTCAGCTGCAGATTATACAAAACTTGAAGAACTTTTATATAATTTAAATAATAATTTAGCCGATAAGAGTGTTTCCATAAGTTTACCATCTGTTAGAGCAGATCAAATTAAAAGTTTTATTTTTGAAGAATTAACAAAAGTTAGAAAATCAGGATTTACTATCGCTCCAGAAGCAGGTTCTCAGCGCCTAAGAAATATTATTAATAAAAATTTGACTGAAGATGAAATATTAGAAGCTATTCTTTTAGCTAAAGAAGGTGGTTTCGATCATGCAAAATTATATTTTATGATTGGTTTACCATTTGAAGAAATTTCAGATGTAGTTGCTATAGCTGATTTAGCTGAAAAAGCTCAAAAAACAGTTGGCAAAAGATTTGGGATCTCCGTTTCTGTTTCTAATTTTGTTCCTAAACCACACACCCCATTTCAGTGGTGCGGTCAAGATTATTATGAGAATTTATTAGAAAAGCATAAACTTTTAAGAGAAGAATTTAGAAAAAGAAAACTTAAAATTAAACTCCATGATATTGGTCAAAGTATACTCGAAGCTTGTTTTTCAAGAGGTGGAATAGAAATAAACAAAATATTAGAAGATGCGTTAAATAATGAAATTATTTTTGATGGGTGGAGTGAATTTTTTAATTTTGAAAAGTGGAAAGAGATTTTTGAAATGAATGGTTTAAATATTTATAGGTATGCTTCAAAAAGTTACTTGGAAAATGATTCGCTTCCCTGGGACAATATTGATATAGGTGTATCTAAAAAATTCTTATATAAAGAGTTTATAAAAAGTAAAAATGTATCAACTACTTCTGATTGTAAACAAGGGGTTTGTCATGCTTGTGGGTTATGTGATTTTAAAAGTATGAAAAATATTATTGCAAATGATTATCCAAAAAAACAAAAGAAAGTAGTTAATGTCGTAAACTATAAAAAATTTCTTATAACTTTTGAAAAGCAAAAGGATGCTATTTTTTTCTCGGCTCTTGACACAAATAGATATTTTCAAAACTTATTTATTAGAAATGGTGTTAATTTGAAATTTTCCCAAGGTTTTAATCCTCAACCCAAACTAAATTATATATACCCTTTACCTATAGGTGTAGTTGGTCAAAATGAATTGTTAATTGTAGAATCTGACGAAAAAATTTTTGAATTATTGCATTATAAAGATAGAATGGGCTTTAAAATAAAAAACATTGAATATTTACGAAATAATGATTTCAATGTTTGTTATCAAGAATTTCTTTTAGATGAAAAGTCCATGGAATTTTTGAATAATTCGCTTTTACAAAACAAAAGTTATTATATTAAAAAAAGTAAAAAAGGGGTAAACAAAAAAGTTTTTTTGAATGACTTTTTAGTGGAAATTAACAATAATTTTATAAAGCTTGTTATCTCACCTAAAGGAAGCTTTAATTTTCTTGATTTTTTCAGATTTTGGGATTATAATATTTCTAAATTAGATTTAGTTAGGATAAAGATTTATCCAAAAAATAATTTTGGAGAGCATAATGTTTAAAGAAAAAGCGATTGAAGCTTTAAAAAATGCGGGTTTTAAATTAACTAAGCCGAGGATGTGGATTGTTGAGTATCTTGATGGAAACAAAAATCACCCATCTGCAGTTGAAATTTATGATGACTTAAGAAAAGATAAAAAATATTTTTCTTTTGCCACAGTTTACAATACGTTAGATACTTTAGTTAAAGCTGGAGCAATAAAGCAGATTACTGTGGATCCTACATGCAGCAGATTTGATCCAGATATTTCTGAGCATGGTCATTTTGTCTGTAAGATATGTAATAAAGTTTATGACCTTGAAAATATTCAAATAGATTTTGAAAAAGATTATATCGCAGAAATTGAGCATATTGACTTACATATTAAAGGTGTTTGTAAAAATTGTAAAAAGCAGTAGGAGGTTTTAATATGGCAGTATTCAAATGCACAAAATGTGGTTATGAAAAAGAGGGTAGATGTAAGCCAAGAAAATGTCCAGAGTGTGGCTCTCAAGGTAGTTTTGAGAAAAAAGAATAGTGTGAGGATTATATCCTCACTTCTTTATAAATGCAAAGTTTCTTAGAAAAAATATATGATTATTACAATAATATAAGTTTTTGTTCCACGGATCCTATTTTATTTCCTCATAAGCTAAATGGCAATAAAGAGTATGTAGCTTTTTTATCTTCATTATTTGCATACGGAAGGGTTAAATCAATAAACCAATTTTTAAATAATCTTTTTAATGAATATGGAACAGAACCAAGTAATATAACAATCAAAAAAAATCTTTATTACAGATTTCAAACTAATGATGATATTTTTAATTTTCTTAAATTTCTAAAAAATATCTACGATGAATTTGGCAGTTTGTACAATTATTTTTTAATTTTAGATAGTTCTGATGTTGAAAAAGCCTACTATCTTTTTAGAAAAGATTTTTTAGAAACTTTTAAAAATAACACTTCACATGGATTGCAATTTTTATTGCCCGACATATACAAATCATCTGCTAAGCGCATAAGGATGTTTTTTAGATGGATGATTAGAAAAGATAGTATAGATTTTGGAATTTGGAAAAAATATGATAAAAAACTGTTGAAAGCACCTTTGGATATTCATATATTGACATATGCATATAATATGAATATTATAAAAAATAAATCAAACAACTTTAAAAATGTTTTAAATGTAACAAATTACTTTTTAAAAGTTAATAATTATGACCCGCTTAAATATGATTTTGCAATTACAAGATTAGGCATGTTAGAAGGCTGTAAATTTAGAAAAAAAGAAAGTTGTAAAAAATGCAGATGGTTTAATGGGTGTGTTTTTAATTGACAATTAAGCTATAAAATATATATTATCGTTGAATATAAAAAGGAGGTTAGAAAAATGGCTTTAACTTTTACTGAAGAGAATTTCCAAAAAGAAGTGTTAGAAAGTGATGTTCCTGTTTTAGTAGATTTTTGGGCTGTTTGGTGTGGCCCATGTAAAATGCTTGCACCAACTATTGATCAGTTGGCTACTGAGCTTGAAGGTAAAGCAAAAGTAGGGAAAGTTAATGTAGATGAAAACCAGAGCTTAGCAGCAAGATACGGAATAATGAGTATCCCTACAGTTATGATTTTTAAAGATGGAAAAGTTGTTGAACAATTTATTGGTGTTCAACCAAAAGGTGTATATTTAGATGCAATCAATAAGTACTTATAAAAAAGAGGTATTAGAAAATGCCAATTTATGAGTACAAGTGTAAAGAGTGTGGTAAAGAGTTTACAAAATTAGTATTTAAATTTGATGAAGAAGTTGAATGCCCTTCTTGTAAAAGTAAAAATATTGAGAAATTAATATCAACAATATCATCTATTTCTGGTAATAGCGGTTCATCATGTAGTGGTGGACCTACTGGTTTTAGCTGAGCTTAATTCTAACGCCAGGTTGGCGTTAAAATAAAAAAAAGCTCCCTTTTGGGAGCTTTTTTAGTTTCTAGCTACAATGAGAATATCCGCAAGAATAGCAGACATCACACCCTTCAACATAATTTAAAATTCCACCACATTCTGGACAAGCACCGTTTCTAGGGGTTGAGGTTTTATCCTGTTTTTCCACTTCACTTAATAACTTATCTACAGTTATTTCCTCTTGCTTTACCACTTTAATTTCTGTTGGCATATTTAAGGCTTGCTCAATAGCTTTTCCTACTGCATCAGCACAGCTTAAAACTTGATTTGGGCCAAAACCATATCTCATGTGACATGAAATACCTTTTAATTGTTTTATTATTGTTTCAGGCTCTCCTCCACTACGAAGAACCAAAGAAATAAGTCTACCTATTGCTTCACATTGACTTTGAGCACAACCACCTGCTTTACCCATACTTGTAAATACTTCGAATGGTTCACCATTTTCATCCTGATTAATTGTAACATACAATTTTCCACATCCAGTCATCATCTCAATTGTTTTACCTACTAAAACTTTTGGTCTTGGTCTTGGTTTAAATTGTCCTCTTATTTCAATTGTCTGAGTTTCTTCTTTTTCATCCTTATCTTTTATACCTACATTAATAACTTGTTCGTCACGGCTGCCATCCCTATAAATTGTTATCCCTTTACAACCTTCTTTATATGCAAGCAAATAAACTTCTCTAACATCTTCTACAGTGGCTTCATTTGGAAAATTAACTGTTTTACTTACAGCATTATCAGTGTATCTTTGGAATGCAGCCTGCATTTTTACATGCCAAATAGGTGAGATTTCATGTGCTGTAACAAAAACCTTTTTCCATTTTTCAGGTACTCCTTCAACCTCTGATAAATGGCCTGTTTCTGCTATTTTTTCCATTAATTCATCACTATAAAAACCTTCTCTTTTTGCTATCTCTTTAAATATTGGGTTTACTTCAACTAATTTATCATTATCAAGAACATTTCTATAAAAAGCAATCGCAAAATAAGGCTCAATACCTGAAGAAGCCCCTGCAATTATAGATATTGTTCCTGTTGGAGCAATAGTAGTTATGGTAGCATTTCTTAACATTTTGAAACCTTGTTCAGGATAAATACTATCTTTAAAATTAGGGAAACTCCCTCTTTTTTCTGCAAGTTTCATTGAAGCTTTTCTACCTTCTTCACGAATAAACGACATAACTTTTTCTGCCAAATTTAATGCTTCTTCACTGTTATATGGAATTTCAAGAAGAGCTAACATATCTGCCCAGCCCATTACACCTAGGCCAATCTTTCTGTTTTTCTTAGTCATCTCTTCAATTTGAGGGATAGGATAATTATTCATATCAATTACATTATCTAAAAAATGAACTGCTACATGTATAACATCTTTTAATTCATCCCATAAGATCTTTTTATTTTTAACAAATTTACCTAAATTAATAGAACCCAAATTACATGACTCATAAGGTAAAAGTGGCTGTTCTCCACAAGGGTTTGTTGACTCAATTTCACCTTCTTTGGGGGTTGGATTGTCTTTGTTTATTCTATCAATAAAAATAATACCCGGGTCGCCACCTTCCCAAGCAAGTTTTACCATTTGATCAAAAACTTCTTTAGCATTTAATTTTTTTACAACTTTACCATTTTTAGGATTAATCAGTGGATAATCTTCACCTTTCAAAACAGCTTCCATAAATTGTTCTGTAACAGCAACGGATAAATTAAAATTAGTCAGCTTTGTTTTATCCTTTTTTGCATAAATAAATTCCATTATATCGGGGTGATCCACTCTTAGTATGCCCATATTAGCACCACGTCTTGTACCACCCTGTTTGATAGTTTCTGTTGCAGCATCAAAAACACTCATAAAAGATACTGGACCACTAGAAACACCTTTTGTTGTCTTTACTACATCATCTTTTGGTCTTAATCTTGAAAAAGAAAAACCAGTTCCTCCTCCAGATTTATGAATTAATGCTGTATATTTAACAGCATCAAAAATTTTATCTAAAGAATCTTCAACAGGTAAAACAAAACATGCTGATAATTGCTGTAACTCTTTACCAGCATTCATAAGGGTAGGGGAATTGGGTAAAAACTTAAGTGATACCATAATATCAAAAAACTCTTTAGCAGTTTTTTCAATGTCAGCATTTTTATCATAATTCAGATCAGCTAAGGCTATATTCATAGCTACCCTTTGAAACATTCCCTTTGGGGTTTCAACAATTTCCCCTTTTTCATTCTTTTTTAAATATCTTTTTCTAAGAACAGTTAAAGCATTTGGTGTTAATTTTGGCTCCTCATCTAAAAGTTCGTAAATCTTTTCTGAATACATCAAAAATACCTCCAGTTTTATAACATATTGATATTATTTGATATTTATCTCTAATAATCATACATTAAGTTTGCTTATTTCTCAAGTGTTATTTAAAATTTTTAGTTTGCAACAAAAAAGCAGGAGAAAAATCTCCTGCTACAAATAAAACTTATTTATTAGCAAGTTCATACTTCAATTTAATTATTAAATAATAAAGAGTAGCTAACAAGGCTGCAAATAATATTATAAAAATAATAAAAATCCCCCACTGAGGTTTAACACTTAAGCTCATATAGTCAAAGTATTTTGAAAAATATGTGCTTTCTATAATTCTTCTAACAATTACCATACTGAGCACTGACAATGTAGCAGCTCCAAAAACAATTTTTTCATTCTCTTTTTTCATAAGTATTAAAAATGCAGGATAAAGGGCTAAAGCAATTCCAATAACTAAAAACAGTATCAAAGTTGGATTTGAATAAAAATTTGCAGGGTGAGAAAACAAGTACCATGTCCCTACAATTAACTGCACTAAAGTAGGGATTAAGAATGAATATTTGCCAAGAGAGTACATTTTATCAGATAATTCCTTACTATATTTTTTTCTCATTTTTGAATATAACATCAAAAATGCGCCACTAAAGGCAATGGCAGCAAAAAGAAAATGGAAGAATCTCAAAGTAAGGGTTTTTGCAGAAAAAACAGATAATTTTCCTAAATATATATCTTTCCATAGTTCTGGTTGCATAGATAAAAGAGTGTTAGTCACAAGCATTAAAGCCACATATAAAAATAGTATAGCAGCAAATACTATGAAAATAAATCCTCGCCCGCCAGTATATTTCAATCCAAAAGGCTTAAATTTAAATAGGTAATAAAAATAATAAGCTAAAATAATTGCTAATAGCACAAATAACCATTTCCATGATAGTAAAACAGAAGAGCTATAAAAAAACTGACCATACAATACCTGCAAGAAAAGTAAAGGAGCAACTCCAGTAGTAACTGTAAGCGATATATTAAAAGTGTTTAACCAACCAATCTCTTCAGCAATTTTATCATAAACATTATCACCCATATTTTTAGAAATATATTTAGATACTAATATTAAAATGGTTCCTCCCAGTGTGAGATTCATAAAGATAAAATGCATAAATAATGTAAAAACAAGGAAAAATAGAAATATATATTGATGACTTGGAATAGGTATTAGATCTGGTGATGGTATATAATTTAAAATTTCGTTCATATTAGCCTCCTATTTTGCTATTTCTGCTAAATAAGCAGCTAAAGCTTCTCTTTCTTTGTCAGTACCAACAAAAGGTGGCATCAATGGGTTTGAATCTAAATCCATTAAAAGACCATCAAGATCTTCAGCTTCTAGCCCTTCAATTTTAGGTTTTAAGGCATTGAACCCATTTAGGGAGTGGCAAATTTTACATTCAGCTACAAATACAGCTCTTCCCACTTTAAGTTTATCCTTGTAACCAGCTATGTTTGCCCACTTAGCTTTTGATAAAACACCATTTTCATTTAGCTTTTCAACCTCAGAAACAAGAATCCCATTAGAATACATATAGTCTCTAATAATAAATGGTTTTCTAACCCTTTCTCTTGCAAATTCATAATAGCCAAAACTAATTTGAGCTAAAACCAATATGATTAACGCTATTGTTATATTTATATATCTAGGTACAACAAACATAAATAGAAGTGATAATATTGTTATAATAACAGTAAGCCATCCAGAATAAATTAAGAAGTTAGTCAAAATTTGATTACCACCTATCATCTGTTCTCTCACATCTACAGGTATAGCATATACCCACCATGTCATACCCAAAAAAGCAAAAATTGAACCAGCTAACACAAAATAGCCTGCAAAATGGGAAGCATCCTTTTTAATATTTTGATTTTTAATAAAAGATATTGTAACCATTGCATAAAGACCTGCTAATAAAAATGCTATACCTGTTCTACCAATAACTGATGGTATATAGGTTGGATTGAAAAATGCATCAAAGAATGATTTTGTTTCTATCCACTTACCTGGTGTTAACTGGAATGAAATAATACCTACAATAATAACCAAACTCATAAATGCACCAACAAAATATAACCATCCCAGCAAAACATGGTATTTATCTGAGACTTTGTCCCATGTGTAATAATATATTAATATGGTTACAATCTCTAAGACAAAAAACACCCATTCTGTAGCCCATCCCCATACAAAATTATGTATTAAAGCTGATGTGCCTGTAGGTGAAACAAGTGCAATAGTAAACCATATACCAACTCCTGTAAGGGCACCGACCACAGCAGATACAAGCAAAACAAGGCCACTAGTTTTCTTAACAAACTGTTTTAGGTCAGCATTACCAATTTTTATAGCTTTAAGTTCTGCTAAAACTAGAAATAAACCCATTCCAACTGCAAAATGAGAAATAAAAACATGTAACACAGCTACTAAAGCAATTACCAATGCACCAGGAACATCACTATTAGCCAACCAAAGTGGATAATCCATAATACACCTCCTACGAATTATTATGGTATTTATTTTTTATGTTACTTAAATATAATGCTATGTTCGCTGTTAAGCTGGGACAGA